>JBKPRI010000122.1:0-4765 GCA_046734515.1 Candidatus Methylomirabilota bacterium
GTGTACAGCGCGACGGCGGCCTGGTCGGCGAAGGCCTCCAGCAGCACCCGCGCCTCGTCGTCGAAGACACGCCCGCGCGCCGCCGCCGCGCCGAGCGCGCCGATGGGCTCGCCGGCCACCAGCAGCGGCGCCGCCATGACCGCCCGGTAGCCCGCGCGCTCGAACGCGGCCACGTACGCGGACGGATTGGTCACGCGCGGATCGCCGAGCAGATCGTTGCTGACGATCGGCCGGCGCTCGGCGACGGCGCGGCCCGACACCCCGGTCCCGGGCGGCAGCACGATCGGGTGGCGGAATCCCGCCGCGCCCTCGCCCGCGAAGGCCATGGACACGAGGTCGCGGCTCGCCGGATCGAGCCGGTACACGACGACGTCGCGGGCCTCCAGCAGCGCCAGCACGCTGTCGGCGATGAGGTGCGCGACCTCGCCCGGATCGAGCGACTGGGTCAGCGCCTGGCCCACGGCCGCCAGGCCATCGGCCGCCCGGCGCCGGCGCTCGCTGTCGGCGAACAGGCGCGCGCTCTCCAGCGCCAGGGCCGCGCGGGACGCCAGCCCCGTGAGCGCCTCGCGGGTGGCGGCGTCCGGCCAGTCGGCACGCCGGCTGAAGACGCCGAGCACACCCTCCAGCGCGTAGCTGGCGACCAGGGGGATGCCGGCAAACCGCCGGACCTCCTCGGCGCGGAAGAACCCCGGGTTGTGCGTCCGGGGATCGCCGCCCGGATCGCCGACCAGCAGCAGCTCGCGCGCCTGCGCGGCCGCGCCCACCAGGCCGTCGCCGGGCCCGAACTCGGTGCGCAGACCGCCGTGCGCGTGCCGCAGAGAGCCGGCGGCGGCCTGCACGATCAGGCGCTCTCCGGAGAGCAGCCAGAGCACCGCGAAGCCGTCAAGCACCAGCCCCGCGGCCGCCTCGGCGACCGCTTCGAGGACGTCGGCGCGGCGCGCGGAGGTGTTCGTGGTCCACGCCAGCTCGAGGAGGCTCGCCATGGGTCGTGCTGCAGACTCACCGATACCTGGGGGTCGCGTCAAGAGCGCAGAGCCCGGTGGTAGACTCCACAGCCGTGGCGCTTCCACTCGAAGGCCTGCTCGTCGTCGACCTCACGCAGAACGTCGCCGGTCCCTTCTGCACGCAGATTCTCGGCGACATGGGCGCCGAAGTGGTCAAGGTGGAGCGGCCGGGGCGCGGCGACGACGCGCGCGCGTGGGCCCCGCCCTTCTGGGGCGACGAGAGCGCCACCTTCATGGCGTTCAACCGCAACAAGCGCAGTCTCTGTCTCGACCTCAAGCGCGACGGCGGGCTCGAGGTGCTGCGCCGGCTGGTGGCGCGCGCCGACGTGTTCGTGCAGAGCCTGCGCCCGGGCGCCATCGGTGAGCTGGGGCTGGACTACCCGAAGGCGAGCGCGCTCAACCCGCGCATCGTCTACTGCTCGATCACCGCGTTCGGCACGCGGGGACCGCTGGCCGCGCTGCCGGGCTACGATCCGCTCATGCAGGCGTACGGCGGCCTCATGTCGGTCAACGGTCATCCCGGGCAGGAGCCGGCGCGCGTCGGGACGTCCATCGTCGACATGGGCACCGGCATGTGGGCGGCGCTCGGCGTCCTTGCGGGCCTGCGCCAGCGTGACGCCACCGGCTGCGCCGTCGAGGTGACGACCGCGCTCTTCGAGACGGCGCTGATGTGGGTCTCGTATCACCTCATGAGCTATCTCGGCAGCGGCGAGATCCCGCAGCCGCAGGGCTCCGGCACCGCGATGATCGCGCCCTACCAGGCCTTCCCCACCGCCGACGGTTACGTGATGGTCGGCGCCGCCTCCGACGCGCTCTTCCAGCGCCTCGCCACGGCGCTGGAGGCGCCGGCGCTCGGCAGCGACCCGCGCTTCGCCGACAATCCCTCGCGCGTACGGAACCGCGAGGCGGTGGTGGCGGCCGTCGCCGTGCTCACGCGCGCGCGCAAGACGGACGAGCTGCTGGAGCGCCTGCGGGCGGCCGGCGTCCCCAGCGCACCGATCTGCACGATGGACCAGGTGGTGCAGGCGCCGCAGACGGCGGCGAGCGGCATGCTGGTGGGAGCCCCGCATCCGCGCCTGCCCGACTACCGCTCCGTCGGCCTGCCGATCCAGTGGAATGGCCGCCGGCCCGAGGTGCGCCGCGTGCCGCCGCAGCTCGGCGAGCACAGCGCCGACGTGCTCACCACGCTCGGCTACACGCTCGACGACGTGCGCAATCTCAAGAAGCAGGGGCTCGTCCAGTGAGCTACCGTCACCTGCTCCTGGAGCGCTCGGACGATCGGCACGTGGTCACCGTCACGCTGAATCGCCCCGAACAGATGAACGCCATGAACACCGCCATGGGCGAGGATCTGCTGGCGTGCTTCACGACGCTCGCCGCCGACGCCGACGCGCGCGCGATCGTGTTCACGGGCAGCGGCGACAAGGCCTTCTGCGCAGGCGGCGATCTGAAGGAGCGCAACGGGATGACGGACGAGGCGTGGCGCGCGCAGCACGTCATCTTCGAGCAGGGCGCCCTGCGTATCCTGCGCTGTCCGATCCCCGTGATCGCCGCCGTCGAGGGCTTCGCGCTGGCCGGCGGCTGCGAGCTCGCTCTGCTGTCGGATTTCATCGTGGCGAGCGAGACCGCGGTGTTCGGGGTGCCGGAGACGACGCTCGGGATCTTCCCCGGCATCGGCGGCACCCAGCTGCTGCCGCGCATCCTCGGGGCGCCGCTGGCCAAGGAGCTGATCTTCACCGGGCGGCGCATGAAGGCCGAGGAGGCGAAGGCCGCGGGGCTGATCAATCATCTCGTGCCCGGCGGGCAGGCGAAGGCCAAGGCGGCGGAGATCGCCGCGACGATCGCGCGCAACGGCCCGATCGCCGTGCGCCAGGCGAAGAAGGCGATCGCGTACGGCAGCGAGACCGATCTGGAGACCGCGATGATCCTGGCCATCGAGGCCTACAACGCCACCGTCGTGACCGAGGACCGCCTCGAAGGCGTGCGGGCGTTCAACGAAAAGCGCCGGCCCCAGTTCAAGGGCCGCTAACCCGAGGTACCGACATGGCCTCCATCCCCCTCGCGCCCACCGACGAGCGGCGCCAGCTCAAGGCCGGCGTCACCGAGATCTGCAAGCGCTACCCGGGCGAGTACTGGCGGGAGCTCGACGCCAAGCGCGAGTATCCCGAGAAGTTCGTCAACGAGCTGACCCAGTCCGGCTATCTCGGCGCGCTCATCCCGCAGGAGTACGGCGGCGCCGGGCTGCCGATCGCCGACGGCTCGTTGATCCTCGAGACCATCCACGCCAACGGCGGCAGCGCCTCGGCCGTGCACGCGCAGATGTACATCATGGGCACCGTGCTGCGGCACGGCAGCGAGGCGCAGAAGCAACAGTACCTGCCCAAGATCGCCACCGGTGAGCTGCGGCTGCAGGCCTTCGGCGTCACCGAGCCCGATGCCGGCTCGGACACGACCAAGCTGAAGACGACCGCCGTCCGCCAGGGCGACCGGTACGTCGTCAACGGCCGCAAGATGTTCATCTCGCGCGCGATGCAGTCGGACCTCATGCTGCTGCTGGCCCGCACCACCTCGGCCGAGCAGGTCAAGAAGCGCACCGACGGGCTCAGCGTGTTTCTCATCGACATCCGCGGGCTCAAGGGGCTGGAGATCCGGCCGCTGCGCATGATGATGAATCATTCGACCAACGCCTTGTTCTTCGACGACGTGGAGATCCCCGCCGACAGCCTGATCGGCGAGGAGGGGCGCGGCTTCCACTACATCCTGTCCGGCATGAATGCCGAGCGGATCCTGGTGGCCTCGGAGTCCATCGGCGACGGCCGCTGGTTCACCGACAAGGCGGTGGCCTACTCGCGCCAGCGCGTGATCTTCGGCAAGCCCATCGGCGTCAACCAGGGCGTGCAGTTTCCGATCGCCAAGGCCTACACGGCCGTCGAGGCCGCCGCGCTCATGCGCGACAAGGCTGCCGCGCTCTTCGACGCCGGCGAGCCGTGCGGGGCCGAGGCCAACATGGCCAAGTACCTCGCCTCCGAGGCGGCGTGGGAGGCGGGCAACGCCTGCATCGACTGCCACGGCGGCTACGGCTATGCCGAGGAGTACGACATCGAGCGGAAGTTCCGCGAGTGCCGGCTCTACAAGACCGCCCCCGTGAACAACAACCTGGTGCTCGCCTACGTCGGCGAGCACGTGCTGGAAATGCCCCGGAGTTACTAGTGCTCTACTTCGAGGACTTCCCCGCGGGCCGCGTGGACGAGTCCGCGCCGCGGACGATCACGCGCGAGGAGATGGTGGAGTTCGCGCGCAAGTACGATCCGCAGCCGTTCCACCTGGACGACGAGGCCGCGAAGAAGACGATCTACGGCGGGCTGATCGGCAGCGGCTGGCTCACGGTCTCCGTCATGATGCGGCTCCTGTGGGACACCATGCTGAAGGACACGGTCTCGCTCGGCTCGCCGGGCTCCGACGAGATCCGCTGGCTCAAGCCCGTGCGGCCGGGCGACACGCTGCGCGCCCGCTTCACGGTCGTGGAGGCCATCCCCTCGCGCAGCAAACCCGACCGTGGCGTGGTGAAGACCGTCACCGAGATCCTGAACCAGCAGGGCGAGGTCGTGATGACCATGCGTGGCCTGGGGATGTTCGGACGCCGGCCGCCCGCCTGAGGCGCCCCGCCGGCCGCTAGCCGAGTGCGACGCCGGCGGCGCGCGCGGCGTCCGCCACCCGCGCCGCCCACACCGGCGCGCGCGTCTCGAGGAAGCGCCCGCGGG
>JBKPRI010000123.1:0-12659 GCA_046734515.1 Candidatus Methylomirabilota bacterium
GCCCGGCTCGACACCACGATCAGGACGCCGCGCCGGCGCGCCTCCAGCAGCGCGTCGGTCTCGGCCGGCGTCGTCACGCCGGGCGCGAGCGCGGCCGAGACGATCGCCCGCGCGCCCGCGGCGACGAAGGCCTGGATCGCCGCGCCGTCGGCGCCCGCGTACGACACGGCGATGTCGACGCGCGGCAGGTCGGAGCGCCCGCGGACATCGAACTCCGTGTCGGGCGCGTGGCGTCGCACCGGCCGCCGGTAGATGGCGACGCGGCCGTCGGGATCCGCGTAGCCCAGCATCCCGAGGTCGGGGCTCCGGAAGGTCTCGAGCCTCAGCGTGGAGGACTTGGTGACGTCGCGCGCGGCCTGGACCTCGTCGTTGAGGAGCACCAGCACGCCGAGCCCGCGCGCCTCCGGCGCGGCGGCGACGCGCACGGCGTTCAAGAGGTTCAGCGCGGCATCAGAGCTGAGGCCGGTGGCGGGCCGCTGCGCGCCCACGACGACGACGGTGGCGTCGACCTTGAGCGTGAGGTTCAGGAAGTAGGCGGTCTCCTCGAGCGTGGCCGTGCCATGGGTAATGACCAGCCCGTCGAGCGGGGTCTCGCGCGCGACGGCGGCGTGCACGGCCGCGTCGAGCGCGAGCCAGTCGGCAGGGCCGATCGCCGTGCTCCCGACCGCGCGGTAGCGGACGGGCACGATCTCGGCGGCCGCGGCCACTTCCGGGAACCGCTCGAGGAGCTCGCCGGGCTCCGCCTTGCGGCTGCGGTCCATGTACTCCCACAGGTCGAGGCTGTCGCGGCCGATCGAGGAGATCGTGCCGCCGGTGCCGATCAGTGCGACGCGCGGCTTCATCGCCGCGATGATACGCTCTTCGTCGCCATGAGCCAGCGCGGCTTCGGTCTCATCGAGATCCTCATCGTGGCGGCGGTGATCGCCCTGGGCGGCTACTTCCTCATGCAGTACGTCGGCTCGTCGGCCAGGAGCGTGGACACACTCAAGCAGGAGCGGCCGATCGATCGCAGCCGGCTCGCCGCCGACCGCGCCACGCTGGCGACGCTTCAAGCCCAGGTGCGCGCGTACCAGGCCGAGAAGGGGCAGTGGCCACCCGACAAGGCCACCGTGCTCTCGTTGCTCGCCGGCCCGCCGACCTTCCAGTGCGCGGGCAACGATGTCGACTACGACCCGGCGACGGGCACGCTCAGCCTCACGAACACCGACGACACGCGTTGCTAGCGCATCGGTCTTCGTTCTCGTGAGGCACCCCGGCGTTCCCGTCTCGCTCGTCAGCGCCCGCACCCGCGACGGTCTCGTCCTGGCCGGCGTGATGGCCGAGCCGCGGCGCCGCCGGGCGACGGCGCTCATCTGGGTACACGGCCTGGGCTCGACGTTCGCCAGCGGCCAGCCACTCGTCCGTGCGCTGGCGCGACGCCTCAACGCGGCGGGCATCGCGTACCTCAAGCTCGACACGCGCGGGCATCATGTCGTGGCGCGGGCGGGCCGGCGGCTGGCCGGCGCCGCGTTCGAGCGCTTCGGCGAGAGCGTGCGCGATGTCCGCGCCATGGTCGACCTCGCGCGGCGGGCCGGCTATCGGCGCGTGATCCTAGCCGGGCACTCGACCGGCGCCAACAAGGTGCTCCACTACATGGCGCGCGTGCGCGACCGCCGGGTGGCCGGCCTCGTTTTGCTGGGTCCGGTCTCGGACATCGCGGGGGAGGTCAAGCGGATCGGAGCGCGCGAGCTGCGACGCCGCGTCGCCGTGGCGGAGCGGATCGCGCGTCGCGACCCGGACGCGCTCGTGCCGCGCGCGTTCGGCTTCTATAGCGCGCGCCGCTACCTCTCGCTCTACCGGCCGGGCGCGGCCGAGGACGTGTTCCCCTACTACCGTCCGGGCGCCCGCTGGACCGCGCTGGCCCGGGTGCGCGTGCCGCTGGCCGTCGTCATCGGCGAGCGCGACGAGTATCTCGAGCGGTCACCGGCGGCGCTGCTGGACGCCTTCGCGCGCCACGCCACGCGCGCGCGCTCGGTGACGGGCGTCGTCATCCCGGGGGCGCGTCATGGCTTCGCGGGGCAGGAGGAGGCGCTGGCGCGGGCGCTGGTGCGCTGGCTCGAGCGGCCTCCAGCTCCGCCACGCGGCGCTCGGCGGCGCGCAGACGGGCGCGCAGCCGCCAGCGCTGGAGCATGAGCGGCACACCGGCGATCACCAGCCCGCTGGCCAGCGAGATGAGGATCAGCGCGGCCAGGGGAAGGCCGTCGGCGCTCCAGGCGATGAAGCGCACCGGTGTGGGAGCGCCGTTCTGCAGCGCGAACACCGCGACCGCGGCGGCGACGAGCGCGACGACGAGATAGCCGACGGCCATCAGCGAAACCGCGGGATGACGTGCTCGCCGAAGCGGCGCAGCGACGCCACCGCCTTGTCGTGGGCGAGGCCACCCCAGCTGGCCTGGCACATGACGTGGCCCAGGCCGAGTTCCCGCAGGGCCGCCACTTGTTCCGCGACGCGGGCTGCGGTGCCGTAGAGCGCGCCGGTCTCTAGCACGGAGCGCACGCCATCGGCGTGTGAGACGGTCGGATCCATCCACGGGTTGACGGCCGAGGCCTTCACCCGGAAGTCCGGTGGATTGAACGCCTGACGCACATGGTGCATGTGCTCGCGGTAGTGCAGCGTGGCCTCGTGGACGTCGTCCTCCGCCTGCGCCTGACTGTCGGCGACGTAGAGAAAGCGCCAGACCGACGCCTCGCCGAGCAGGCGCTGCCGCGTCGCCGCGTCGTGGCCGCCGGCATCCAGCCCCTTACGATAGATTGCCAGGCGCTCGGGGATCCGGGCGTCGGGCACGCGCGACATCATGACCGGCAGCCCGGCGCGGCCGCTGTCCTCCAGCGCCTCGACGGAGATCACGCTGCGCCAGAGCGGCGGGTGCGGCTTCTGCACGGGCCGCGGCCGCACGGCGGGCAGGCGGACGGAGAAGAACTTGCCGGTGTGGACGAAGGGCTCCTGGGTCCAGGCGCCGACGAGCACGGCGAGCGCCTCGTCCATCCGCTCGTGGCTGTCGTCGCTGCGCAGGCCGTAGCCGACGTACTCGTACTCGTTGTAGCTGGTGCCGCGGCCGATGCCGACGTCCAGGCGCCCGCGGCTGAGGTTGTCCAGCACGGCGAGCTGGACGGCCAGCCGCACAGGATGGTGCAGTGCCATCTGCACGACGGCGAAACCCAGGCGCGCGCGCGAGGTGCGCGCGGCCAGCGCGCCGGCGAACGGGATAGGATCGGCGTACGAGCACTCGCCGGTGAAGTTGTGCTCGGTGAGCCACAGGTAGTCGAAGCCCACGGACTCGGCCAGCACGCCCTGCTCGAGCTGCTGGTGGACGCGCGCGAGATCGTCCTCGGGCGTCGGTGAGAGCGACAGCGTCATCCAGCCGAACTTCACGCGCGCGCCTCGCGCCGCACGCGGGCGGTGCCCGCGTGGTCGATCGTCAGCGGCTCGCCGGTCAGCACGACACCGTAGTCGCGCGCCGCGTCCTCGACGGTGACGTAGCCGCGGACCACGTCGCGCCGCACCAGCTCCGGGTCGCGCGTGAGCGGGTCGCCGTAGCCGCCGCCGCCCGGGGTACGCACGTGGACGCTGTCGCCGCCGACCATGCGGATGTCCTCGTCCTTGGACCAGTGCGGCGAGCGGTAGGTGGCGCCGCCGCGCTCGACCACGACGTCGTTGGCGGCGCCGTCCTTGCCGCCGAAGAGGCCCGGCGGGCCGAAGCGGCCGTGGTCCATGAGGAACGACAGCAGCGCCTCGCCCCGGCGGATGCGGACCTTGTAGTCGACACCGAAGCCGCCGCGCGTGCGGCCGGCGCCGCCCGAGCGCTCGCGCAGCGCGTACTGCTCGAAGAGGATCGGGTAGTGCTGCTCCAGCACCTCGGCCGGCTGCGTCTTGGAGATGCCGATCGTGGAGCAGCCGTTGGTGAGGCCGTCGTCCTCGTGGCTGCCGCCGTAGCCGCCGCCCGAGAAGACGTACATGATGTAGTGCCGCTCCTTCAGCGGGTCGTAGCCGCCCAGCGTGAGGTTGCCGCTGGTGCCGGCCGGCGCCGCGAAGAGATCCTCGGGTATCGCGCGCGCCAGCGTGGTGAACACGCTCTCGGCGATGCGCGAGCTGACCTCGGCCGCGCAGCCCGAGACCGGGCGCGGATAGCGCGCGTAGAGGAAGGTGCCGTGCGGGTCGGTGATCTTGAGCGGCTCGAAGCACCCGGCGTTGATGGGGACGTCGGGGAAGATGTGCTTGATGGCCAGATAGACGGCCGCGCGCGTGGTGGCGATGACGCTGTTGAGCGGCCCGCGGCACGGCGGGCTCGACTCCGAGAAGTCGAAGTGGAGGTCGGTGCCCTCCTTCTTGATGGTGAGTCGGATGGCCAGTGCATCGGGATCGACGCCGTCGGAGTCCACGAACGCCTCGCCGCGGTAGACCCCGTCGGGAATCTTGGCGATGTGCGTGCGCATCATCTGCTCGGAGCGCCGGCGCAGCTCCACGATGCACGCCGACACGGTATCGGCGCCGTAGCGGTCGAGCAGCGCGGTGAGCCGCCGCTCGCCCACGGTGAGCGCGGCCACCTGGGCCTTGATGTCGCCGATGCGCTCCTCGGGCACGCGGATGTTGGCGAGCACGATCTGCAAGATGTCGTCGTCCATCACGCCGGCGCGGAAGAGCTTGACCGGCGGCAGGCGCAGCCCTTCCTGCTGGACTTCCGTCGCTCGCGTCGAGAAGCCGCCAGGCACCGAGCCGCCGGTATCCGGCCAGTGCCCGGTATTGGCCAGCCAGGCCCAGTGACGCCCGCGGTAGAAGAACGGCTTCACCATCTTGACGTCCATCAGGTGCGTGCCGCCGCAGTACGGATCGTTGACGAGGAAGATGTCGCCCTCGGCCACCTCGCGCTTCTGCTCGATCACCGCGCGCGTGGTGAACTGCATGACGCCCACGAAGATCGGCAGCCCCAGCTCGCCCTGGGCGATGACGTCGCCGGTGTCGCGGTCGTAGATCCCGTCGGAGCGGTCGAAGCCCTCGGAGATGACCGGCGAGAAGGCCGCGCGCTCGAACGTCAGATCCATCTCGCTGGCCACCTGCTGCAGGCCGTTCTGCACGACGACCAGCGTGACGGGATCGATCATGCGCAGGCCATCGCGTACACCTGCGTCGCGCCCTCGGGCAGGTGGCGCTCGGTCCAGCTCTCGCCGCCGTCGGCGCTGGCGAACACCTCGCCGCCGCTGGCCGCGGCGTACATCTGCTTGGGGCGGCGCGGGTCGAAGGCGAGCGCGAACAGCGTGGTCCGCGGCTTGACGCCCATGTCCACCCGCGACCAGCTGGCGCCGCCGTCCTTGCTGCGGAAGAGCGCGCCGAGGTCGCTCTGGAAATTCGCACCGCCGGCCACCCAGATGGTGCGCGGCTCGCCGGGCACCTCGCGGATGTCGCGGCAGTACGTCTGGCCCTTGGGATTGAGCGGCTCCAGCCGCGCGCTCGCCCAGTGGCCGCCCGCATCCGCGCTGCAGAAGAGGCCGGCGCGGCCGATGGCCAACACGGTGCCCGGACGCCAGCGGCCGACCAGCACGCCGTGCATGTCCACGGTGTCGTCGTTCACGTACTGGCCGTGGCTCAGATTCTCCCAGTGCTCGCCGCCGTCGAGGCTGCGGATGACGCCGCCGACCTCGATGGCGCCGTAGAGCTCGGCGGAGTTGTCGGGATTCGCGGCGAGCCGGAGCACGCGCTTGGCCGGATTGGCGCCGGGCGCCACCGTAACGTCGGGGAAGCGCACGGTCACCGGGAGCTGGCGCCAGTGCCGGCCGCCGTCCGCGCTGCGATAGATCTCGCAGTTCTCGTAGCCGGCGTACATGACCTCCGGATCGCGCGGATCGAAGAGCAGCGACCAGACGGGCAGGCCGTGATCCGCGATGGCGAGCCGCTCCCAGTGCTCGCCGTGATCGTTGCTGCGATACACACCGGCCTGGGTGCCGACGAAGACGCGCTCCGGATGGTCGGGGTGCACGGCGATGGCGCGGATGGCGGGCGCCTCGGGCAGGCCGCCCGTCAGCGACTCCCAGCGGTCATCGCCCGCGGCGAGGCGGTAGAGGCCAGACTTCATCGGACGGCCCGGCGCGGTCTCGCCCGCGAGGCCCACGTACACGAAGGACGTGCGAGTCGTCGTCATGGTGCGCTCCTTGTCGTCAGACGCCCCGGATGGTGATCTCGAGGTTGCCGAGCGCGTCCACACGCGCGCGGTCGCCGGGCTCGATGACCGTGGTGGTGTCGAGCTGTTCGATGATGGCCGGCCCGTCGAGCGCGGTGCCCGCGGCCAGGGACTCACGGCGGTAGATCGGCGTGTCGTGCCAGGTGTTCTCGAACCATACGCGTCGTGTGCCGACCGGGCCGGACGGCGCCGTCGACCCGCCGAGGCCGTCGAGGGCGATCGGGCGGCGGCGGCCGATCACGGCGGTGCGCAGGCTCATCACGAGCGCGCGCATCTCGCGGAGCTCGACGCCGAACCGCTCGAAGTACCCGCGCTCGAACGTCGCGGCCAGATCCTCGCGGGCGAAGTCCGTGCGCGCGATGGGCACCGTGAGCACGTGCGTCTGCCCCGCGAACTGCATGTCTGCCGCGTGCTCGAGGGTGACCGTCTCCACCGCGACGCCTTCCGTGGCGAGCAGGCGGCGGCCCTCGGCGATCTGCGCCGTCAGGATCGCGTGGGCCTCGCCCAGGTCCATGCGGAGCAGGCCCTGGTTGATCGTGCGCACGAAGTCGTGGCGCACGTCGGCCACCAGGCAGCCGAGCGCGGAGGTGATGCCCGGCCGCGCGGGCACCAGCACTTTCGGGATGGCCAGCTCCCGGGCGAGGGCGACCGCGTGCAGCGGGCCGGCGCCGCCGAAGGCGAACAGCACGAAGTCGCGGGGATCGCGCCCGCGCTGCAGCGACACGAGGCGGATGGCGCCCGCCATCTTGTCGTTGGCCACGCGCACGATGGCGGCAGCGGCCGCCACCGGGTCCAGGTTCAGGTGCGCGCCGATCTTCTTGTCGAGGATTTCGCGGATGTGATCGAGACGCGCGCCGCCGGCCACGCCGAGCAGCGCGTCGGGGTTGAGCCGGCCCAGCACGAGGTTCGCGTCGGTGATCGTCGGCTCCTGGCCACCGCGGCCGTAGGCGATCGGTCCCGGCTCGGCGCCGGCGCTCTCCGGGCCTACCTGCAAGATGCCCGCGCTCGACACACGCGCGATGGAGCCGCCGCCGGCGCCGATCGTGTGGATGTCGATCATCGGCACGCGCACCGGCAGACCGTAGCCCATCTCCTTGTCGGCGCTCACCGCCGGCGTGCCGCCGACGATCACGCCGACGTCGAAGCTGGTGCCGCCCATGTCGCACGAGATCACGTTGGCGTGGCCGGCCGCCAGCGCGGTGAAGGCCGCGGCCTTGACGCCCGCCGCCGGCCCCGACATGAGCGTGTTGACGGCGTGGCGCGCGGCCACGTCCACCGACATCGTGCCGCCGTTGCCCTGCATCACCAGCAGCTCGTGCCGGTAGCCCTGCCGGGCCAGCTCGCCGGCCAGGCGGCGCAGGTAGCGATCGATGATCGGCTGCACGAAGCCGTTGATGGCGGCCGTCGTCCCGCGCTCGAACTCCCGGTACTCGGGCAGCAGCTCGCCGCCCACGGTGATGTAGGCGTTCGGCCACTCGGCCGCGGCCACCTCGCGCGCGCGCCGCTCGTGCTCGCCGTTGACGTAGGAATGGATGAAGTGGATCACCAGGGCCTCGACACCGCGCGCCTTCAGCATCGCCGCCGCGCGCCGGACCTCGTCCTCGGCGAGCGGCTGGACCACCACGCCCTCGGCGTCCATGCGCTCGGTCACTTCCACGCGCAGCTCCCGCGGGATCAGGGCGTCGAAGGTGCCCTTGAGCCCGTAGGGGGTCGGCCGGGTGCGACGGCCCAGCTCGAGCACGTCGCGGAATCCCCGCGTGGTGATGAGCCCGGTGCTCGCGCCCTTGCGCTCGAGGACGGCGTTGGTGGCGGTGGTCGTCCCGTGCACGACGACCTCGAGGTCGGCCGGCGTGGCCCCGGCGGCGGCGACGGCGGCCAGCACGCCGTCGGCCTGGTTCCGCACCGTCGTGGGCACCTTGGCCACGCGCACGGCGCCGGTGGCCGCGTCGACGAGCACGAGATCCGTGAAGGTGCCGCCGACATCCACGCCAACGAGGAGGGACTGGGCGCCGGTCATGGTTCGTTCCTGTACGCCGACCGCCGCGCGAAGTCAATCGCACGGCCGGACATCGGCACGGCGGTGCCGGCGGGTTAGCGGCAGTCCCGTCGGGCGGCGGCTGCCGCCCGCCCACTGAGGGCGTACGGGCACGTGGGGCAGGTCGCGAGGGCAGCGTCGAAATCCTGGACCGCGCGGTCGAACTCTCGCCGATCGCAATACACGAGCCCGCGATAGATCAGCGCGTGCGGGTCGTCGGCATCGAGCTGTGCCGCCTCGGTGAAGTCCTGGATCGCGCGCTCGTGGTCGCCTGTCCGGGCGTAGACCAGGCCGCGGTTGCGTCTGGCCGCGGCGAACTTCGGATTCCGCTTGAGCGCTTCGCTGTAGTCCTGCAGCGCGTGCTCCCAGTCACGCTTGGCCGCGTAGGCGTTCGCGCGGTTGTTGAAGGCGAAGAAGCTGTTGGGATGGGGCAGGTCGCCGGCTTCGATCGCCAGGGTGTACTCGCGGATGGCGCTGTCGTAGTCGCCGCGCTGGGAGGCCGCGTGGCCCTCGCGGAAGTGTCGAAGCCCCTGGGCCCACGCATCCCCCGGCGCCGCCACCACGGCGACGAGGAGGAACAGCGCGATGCGGAATCGAGCACGCCCGATCCAGTCCATGCTCGTCCATTATCCGACGAACACGCAGGCTGTTGTTGGCGGAGGCGGGGCCTACAGTGCCTCGCCGGCCGGCTTGACCGTGCCGACAACGCGACGTATGGTTTCCGAGCGCAACGGCCGCGCACGTGAGCAGTGACGCTCCCGACCTCTCACCGGCGAGCTCCCATCCACCACTCACCCGGGAGACGAGCATGAGCGACACGGAGCAGCGGGCGGCGATCGAGGATGCGGGCCGGCGGGACTTCCTGAAAGGGGCGCTGCTCGCCGGTGGCACGGTGGCGACGGCCGCGCTCGGCGCGACGAGCGCCCTGGCCCAGCCGGGGCGGGTGCCCGGCACCACGAACCACTATCATGTCCCCGCCACCGACAAGACGGTGCACTGGGGCTACTTCAGCAAGCTGCTCAAGCCGCTGGTCGAGGTGAACTCCGGCGACTTCGTCACGCTGGAGACGCTGACCCATCACGCCAACGACGACGCCGAGCGGATGGTGAAGGGCGATCCCGGCGCCGAGAGCGTCTTCTACTGGGACAAGCAGCGCAAGGGCGTGGACCGCCGGGGCGCGGGCCCGATGCAGCCGACGCTCTTCGGCCGCGGCGCCGGCGAGGGCCTCGGCGTGCACATCTGCACGGGGCCGGTGGCCGTGCGCGACGCCGCGCCCGGCGACATCCTGGAGGTCCGCATCATCGACGTGAAGCCGCGGCCGTGCGCGAACCCCCAGTACAAGGGCCGGGCCTTCGGCAGCAACGCGGCGGCCTGGTGGGGCTTCCACTACAAGGACATGGTCACCGAGCCGAAGCCTCGCGAGGTGATCACGATCTACGAGATCGACGCCACCGGCGAGCGCAACTGGGCCAAGGGTGTCTACAACTTTCAGTGGACGCCGCAGACCGATCCCTTCGGCGTCGTCCACAAGATCATCGACTATCCCGGTGTGCCGGTGGACCACGCGACCGTGAAGGAGAACCACGGCGTCCTCAAGAACGTCCGCATCCCGGTCCGCCCGCACTTCGGCGTGATGGGCCTGGCGCCATCGGAGGCGGACATCGTGGACTCGATCCCGCCGCACTGGGTCGGCGGCAACATCGACGACTGGCGCATCGGCAAGGGCGCCACGATGTACTACCCCGTCGCGGTGCCCGGCGCGCTGCTGTCCGCCGGCGATCCGCACGCGGCCCAGGGTGACTCCGAGCTGTGCGGCACCGCCATCGAGTGCTCGCTGACCGGGACCTTCCAGGTCGTCCTCCACAAGCGCGACACCCTGGCCGGCAGCGCGCTCAACGGCCTCGAATACCCGCTGCTGGAGACGCAGGACGAGTGGGTGTTGCACGGCTTCAGCTATCCCAAGTACCTCGCCGAGCTGGGCCCGCAGGCGCAGAGTGATATCTACTCCAAGTCGTCCGTCGACCTCGCGCTGCGCGATGCCTTCCGCAAGATGCGCCACTTCCTCATGACCACGCGCGGGCTCAGCGAGGACGAGGCCGTCTCGCTCATGTCGATCGCCGTGGACTTCGGCGTCACCCAGGTCGTCGACGGCAACTGGGGCGTCCACGCGATCATCAAGAAGAACCTGTTCGCCGGCACCGTGTAGAGGAGGAATTCATGCGCTCACGTGTCGTGGTGGTGTCGTGGCTGCTCGCCGTCCTCACGCTCGCCCTCGTGGTCCCGGTGGCGCGCGCGCAGAACGCGCTCGTCGTCAGCGTGTGGGGCGGTAACTGGAAGGACACGGTCGACAAAGTCGTCGGCAAGGCGTTCACCGCGAAGACCGGCATCCCGGTGGAGTACGAGGTGGGCGGCACCATCGACCGGCTGGCCAAGGCCCGCGTGGCCAAGGGCAACCCGCTCGTCGACCTCAACTTCACTACCACGCACGTGGCGCGCCTGTACATCTCCGACGGCCTCTACGACAAGCTCGACATGGCGAAGATTCCCAGCAGCAAGGAGCTCGCGAAGGAGGCCTTCCGCAGCGACTTCCATATCGGCTCGTGGGCGTACGTCTACACGATCGTGTACCGCCCGGATCTGGTCAAAGAGGACATCGCGAAGTGGTCGGATCTCTGGAAGCCCTCGCTTAAGGGCAAGATCGCCATGCCCGATTTCGACCCCTCCCACATCATCACCATCGCGGCCCTCATGGAAGGCGGCAACGAGGTCACCTGGCAGAAGGGCGAGGCGAAGCTGAAGCAGCTCAAGGAGTCCGTGGCGGCGTTCTACTCCACCGATGCGCAGAGCCAGGACCTCATGAAGACGGGCCAGGGCCCGGTGCAGGTGATGCTGTCGGTCAACGCGTACCACCTGCAGGAGCAGGGGATCGCGGTGAAGGTCGTGCAGCCCACCGACTACCCCGGTGTGGTCGGCATCGACACCATGGCCGTCATGGCGGGCAGCAAGAAGGCGGACGCCGCGCACCAGTTCATCAACCTGGCGCTCTCGAAGGACATCCAGACCGAGCTGGTCAAGGCGCTGCGCGCCGGCCCGGTGAACCTCGGCGCCACCGTGCCCGCGAATCTCAAGGGCCAGCCCGGCATCTTCTCGAGCACGGCGGAGTGGAAGGAGCGCGGCTACATCATGAACGACGAGGCGCGGGCCAAGAACCTGCCGGCCTGGCGGGAGTGGTTCACGGCGAACATCGTCAAGAAGTGACGCGGCTCGCGCCCGCGCTGGCCGTCCTGGTCGTCTTCGCGGCGGCGCTCGGCGCGCTGTTCCGCTGGAGCGTGCTGGAGTTCGTGCCCGGCTCGCTGCAGACGGGCGGCCTCACGCTCGCCAACTTCCGCGCCGTGCTGGCGCCGCAGTATCTCGGCGCCATCCGCGACACCGTCGTGCTCAGTGCGCTCACCACCGTCCTCACGCTCGCCGCCTCCTATCCGGTGGCCTACGCGCTGGCGCGCACCCCGTCGCGGCGCGTGCGCTCCCTGATCCTGGTCCTCACCCTGGCGCCGTTCTTCACCGGGGCCATCGTACGCACCTACGCCTGGGTACTGGTGCTCGGCAACACCGTCGTCACCTGGCCGGTGCCGATGCTGTTCACCGAGCGCGGCGTGCTGGTCGGGCTGGTGCACTTCTCGATGCCGACGATGATCCTCATGCTCGCCGCCGCGCTCAGCCACATCGATCCGGCCTACGAGCGGGCGGCGGCCAGCCTGGGCGCCTCGCCCGCGCGCGTCTTCCGGCGGGTCACGCTGCCGCTCTCGATGCCCGGCATCGTCGCCGGCAGCCTCATCGTGTTCGCGTGGACGCTCTCGGCCTTCCCGACGCCGGAGCTGCTCGGCGGCGGCCGCGTGAAGATGATCGCCAACGTCGTGAAGGATCTCGGCCTCGACTCCTTCAACTGGCCCGGCGCGGCGGCATTCGCCATGCTGGCCCTGGCCCTCACGCTGGCGCTGCTGGCGCTGGTCGGCCGCGTCACGACCGAGCGCGCGCCGTGATCCTGCGCGCCGCCGTCGTCGCGCTGCTGGCCTTCATGACGCTGCCCACGCTGGTGGTCATCGGCGTGTCGTTCAATCCCACCGCCATCCTCTCGTTTCCGCCGGCCGGCCTCTCGCTGCGCTGGTACGCCAACGTGCTGACCTACCCGCAGTTCCAGCGCGCCGCGGTGAACAGCCTCGTGGTGACCGCGGCCGCGGTGGCGCTGGCGCTGCCGGCCGGCACCCTGGCCGCGCTGGCCCTCGAGCGCGGACGGCTGCGCGGGCGCAGCGTCTGGGCCGCCGCGCTACTCTCGCCGCTGGTCGTGCCCGGCGTCGCGGCCGGCCTCGGCTTCCTGATCCCTGTCTCTTATACACATCTCCGAGCCCACGAGAC
>JBKPRI010000124.1:0-15242 GCA_046734515.1 Candidatus Methylomirabilota bacterium
GAGGTGCGCGAGGCCCAGGCGCGGGTCGGCGACCAGGGCCGTCGGCCGCTCCGCACGCGCCGTGCGCCCGAGCAGCGCGACGTCGAGATCGATGTGATACGACGCTTGCCCGGAGGCGACGATTCGATTGCCGTCGTGATCGAACCGCCCCGCCGTCTCGCCGAGCACGATCGCCTCGTGCCCGAGCTCGGCTCGCAGCAGGCTCCGCACCTCGGTCTCGGTCAGGCCCAGCCGGCTGACGTTCTCCGCGATCGTGTCGGCGCCCACCACGAGGCATTCGCCGTCGAACAGCATGTTGCCGCCGTGCCAGTAGAGGCGCGAGCGGACGACGCGCGTCCCCAGCAGCCGGCGGGCGGCCCGCGCGTCGAGTGGACTGGCGTCGCTCGCCGCCGCCGTGCGCAGGGCCCGCGGCACCAGCAAGGTCCGTCGTCCCACGGCATCGCGCGCCGCCACGGCGCTGTCCCGCGCGTAGATTGTGCCGAAGGCCAGGCGGACGAAGCGGACGCCTCGGCGCCGGCCGAGGGATGCGCCGGCGAGACGCCGGAGCTGCACCGCATCGCTCTCCGGATCGACCAGCACGATGAGGCGGACCGAGCGGTCGAGCCGCTGGCGGAGGTCCCGGAGCAGGCCCAGGGTGATGCCGGTGCCGCCCCACGCGGTGGAGACCTGCAGCCGGATCGCGCCCAGCGGCCGCGCCGCCCGTGCCGGCACCAGGGCAAGGCCGAGGGCACGGGGCGCGAAGCCGGCGTTCGAGCCCCGGCGCCAGTGAGGAAACGCCTCCAGAAGATCGACGGGGAGTCTGAGCGCGCGCAGCCCGGCGAGGCCGAGCCCGAGCTCATCATGCAGCGCACCCGCGACCGCCACGAGGTGCGCTCGCCCCAGAGCCCGGCGCGTCCACGCCAGCAGCGCGACGGCCGCGCTCGCGTGGTGGAGCGCGCGCTCGCCGGACGTCGAGCCGAGCTCGGCCCGGACGGCGCGCAGCTCACCGCCCAGGCCGGGCGACAGGACCCGGATGCCGGCTAGGTCCTCTTGCCGAGCGGACCCCGAAGGGCGCGGCCGCCACCGACGACGTGCCGCGACTTCTTCTCGAGCGCCTTGAGATCGCGGATCGGCTTCTTGCGCTTCTTCGAGGGGCGTCCTGCCTTTGCCTTGGCCATGGTCAACCTCCTGAGTCGTTCTAACGCACTTCCGTGGAGGTAGCAATCAGCGCTAGAGCGCGGCGTAGACCAGGTCGATGAGGTGGCGGACGTGCTTGTGCTGCCACCCGGCGCGGCCCTGGTTCATCGCGTAGCCGAACGCGACGTGGGCGTCGGGGTCGGCGAAACCGAGCGAGCCCCCGGCGCCGAAGTGGCCGAACGCGCGCGGGTTGGGGCCGAGCGGGCGCTCGGGCATCGTGAGCTGGAACCCGAGGCCGAAGCGCGTGGGGCGCTGGAGCACGAGATCCTCGCCGTCGACCTGGGGCTCGATCGCGCGCGCGATGGTGTCCGGCGACAGCACCCGGACGCCGTCCAGGGTGCCGTCGCCGGCCAGCGCCGAGTAGAGCCGCGCCACCGCGCGCGCGTTGCCGTGGCCGTTGGTCGACGGCACCTCGGCCGCGCGCCAGGCGTGCGTGTTCACCACGCCGGTGCCGGAGAGCTCGGGCGGATTGCGATAGGTGTTGAAGCGCATCAGGTTCATCCCGCTGAGCGTCGCCGGATCGACGGCGAGCGCGCGACGGAGCGGCTCGTCCTCGGGGCTCGGCGGGCGCGGCACCAGCTCGGCGCAGCGCGCCTCGCGCGCGGGATCGAGGCCGACGGTGAAGTCGATGGCGGCGGGGCCGGCCAGGCTCTCGCGCAGGTAGGCGCCGTAGGTCCGGCCGGTCACCCGCCGCACGACCTCGCCGATCAGGAACCCTTGCATGTTGACGTGATAGCCGTGCGCCGAGCCGGGCGTCCACCACGGCTTCTGCGCGGCGAGCGCGGACGTCATGAGCGCCCAGTCGCGCCACGCGGTCGGCGGCAGCCGGTGCGTGACGGCCGGCAGCCCCGCCTGGTGCGTCAGCAGGTGGCGCACCGGCAACGTCGCCTTTCCCGACTGGGCGAAGTCGGGCCAGTAGCGGGCGACCGGCGCGTCGAGGTCCAGCAGGCCCGCCTCCACGAGACGCAGGGCGCAGACCGCGCTGACGGCCTTGCCGACCGAGTAGAGGTTGACGAGCGTGTCGCGCTCCCACGCGCGCGTGCGCGCCGCATCCGCGTGGCCGCCCCAGAGATCGAGCACGACCCGCTTGTCGACGTGGACGGCCACCGCGGCGCCCACCTCGACGCCGGTGCGCAGCGCATCCGCCAGCGCATCCCGTACCGCCTCGAAGCCGCGCTCGCAGTGCCCGTGCACGAGATCGTCCATGGGCGCCTAGTGTAGCGATTCCCGTCGGGCCGCCGTGGAGTATGATCCGCGCCATGGCGACGGCCGCCGACCGGATCGACACCACGCGCGCCGCGCTCATCGCCTACGACGTGTGCCGGCGGGCGCTGACCCCGAGCGATCCCACGCGGCACGCGGCGATGAAGCCCGTGCTCGACGCGTGGGTCACGCTGATCGCCGCGTGCCGCGCCCGGGGAATGCCGATCATCTACACGACACCGGTGAGCCGCGCGGATGGCGCGGACGTCGTGCTGCTGCCCACCGATCTCAGCGCCCAGACCGGCGTGCCCTCGCTCACCAACTGCGTCGAGGGCACGCCGGAGGCCGGCTTTCCCGACGAGATCGCGCCGCGCCCCGAGGACTACGTGTTCCTGAAGCGCCGCCCGAGCGCCTTCTACGGCACGGGCGTGGCGGAGCTGCTGCGGCTGCTGCACCGGACGGCGCTGGTGATCGGCGGCGGCGCGACGAACCGGGGCGTGGAGACGAGCGTGCGCGAGGCCTTCAGCATGGACCTCGACACCGTGGTCGTGCGCGAGTGCTGCTGGGGCGGCGACGCCGCCGCCCACGCCTACAGCCTCGACACCTCGATGAAGATGTACGCGCGCGTCCGCACGCTGCCGCAGGCGCTCGCGATGCTGGGCTGAGGCGCTCTAGCCGCTCCCCCGTCGCCGGGCGGCGAGCCACTCGGCGGCCGGCGGTACGTTCGGATCGCGCGGGCGCATGTTGTAGTACTCCACCAGCGGGAAATAGGCGTCGGCCAGCCGCCGCAGCTCGGCCACGGGCTCGGGGTGTAGATCGACCCGGAGATCGACCAGCGCGTACGGCTCGCGATCCACGACGTAGAGCCCGCCGGAGACCTCGCCGTTGGGCTGGCCGCCGGCGGCCTTGCCGGCCTCGAGCGCGCCGAGCAGCCGTTCCCACAGCGGGCGATCGGGACTCTTCTGGAATCCCGCCAGCATCGCATCGGCGACGCCGGGGCCGGCGACCATGTTCGCAGCGACGACCACGTTGCGCTCGACGCGATGGCCCGCCCACGGCTTGTTCTCGGCGCCGGTGCGGGCGGCGGCCAGGCCGGTCGGGTCGAGGGCGCCGAGCTGCCGCCGCTCGACGAACTGATCGCTCGCGGCGATCTCCTGCAGCACGCGCGCCGCCGAGAAGCCGCTGCGCAGCAGGTTCAGTCCGAGGTGGCCGAGCCGCGGATTGGTGCTCGCCTGGGTGACGATGGCGCCGACACCCGGCGCCACGTGGATGCAGCGGGAGCCGACGGCCATCTCGCTGGTCGCGATGGCAATGCCAAACATCCCCGTGCGCTCGCACCGCCCCACCAGCGAGAAGGTGCTGTACTCGATGCCGATCGTCTCGCCCCCCATCTCAGTGCGCGAGCGGATCGGGACGGAGCTGGAAGTGCACCGCGATCGGCTTCTTGCCCTTGCCGCCTTCCATGAGCCACGGCGCGCGATCGCCGCTGGTCGTCCAAAGCCCGCGGCCCTTCCAGCCCGCGCTCGCATCGTCGATGCGCCCGTCGAAGCCCTTGGCGTAGAAGCCGAGCGGATAGGGCACGCGCAGCAGGATCATCTTGCCGTCCTTGAGCGCCACCAGGCCGTCGTTGAGGTTGGCCGTGGACATCGGCACGTCCTCGCCGAGCCCGAACGTGTTGTGCTGATCGACCCACGTGTAGTAGCTCGACTCGGCGCTGTTCTCGCCGATGCCCTGGAAGCCCGGGCCCGGGTACTGATAGAACGTCCAGCCCTCCTTGCAGTGATCGCCGGTGGCCTTGGGCCCGTTGAGCGGGCCCCTGCACTTGCGGCGATCGAAGCTGCCGAGATGGCCGCTGCCCATCGAGGCCCACACGACGCCCTGCTTGTCGATGTCGGCGCCGCGGATGCCGAAGTACGGCTTCGGCACGTTGTAGATCTCCGCCAGCGCGGTCTCCGGCGGATTCGCGCCGGGGGCCACGCGCACGACCGCGGCGGTCGCGGAGAACACGCCGACCGAGCCCCAGATGGACCCATCGACCGGGCTCGGCATCACGGCGTAGAAGCCGCCGGGGATGCGCTTGTCCTTCGTGGGATCGAGCGGCTGATCGGGCTCGACGTACTCGTCGCGCTTGCCGTTGCCGTTGGTGTCGAGCACGAAGGCCGTCCAGCCCTGCGCCTTGGCCGCATCGCCGGTCTGCTCGAACACCTTGGTGTCGAGCCAGCCGAGCACGGGCCCGCCGCCGCTCGTCCACAGCGTGTCGTTGGCGTCGTAGCCGAACTGCAGGTGATGCGTCTGGAAGCACGTGTCGACGAAGGTGTACTTCATCGTCTTCGGGTCGAGCACGCTCAGCGAGCGGTTCGTACGCTCCAGCGGGAAGAGCTTCGCCGAGGGATGGTCGGAGCCCTTCTGGCAGAAGGCCGGGTTCTTGGGGCCGCGCACGGCCGCCGCCAGCCACACGCGACCCTTCCGATCGAACATGCTGTTGTGATTGTTGGCCTTGGTGTCCCAGAGCTTCTCGTCGCCCCAGTACGGCGAGGGCGCCATGGGTTTCTCGATGGCGGCGTGCCCGGTCCCGAGTGCTTCCGGCGTATCGGGGTCGCGCACGGGCATCGTGAACGCCGTCACGGTGTGTGTGCGCGGATCGAGGATCGGCATCACATCCGTGGCGTATTCCGGGGAGCCGTAGAGCTTGCCGTAGGCGTTCACCGTCGGGTCGCGCCGGTCGGAAGCGATCAGGTCGTGCAGGTACTTCTTCGGATCGCCCCACTCCCAGGTGGTCACCACGATGTTGCGCTCGACGCCCTGGGGCCGCGCCGGCTTGCTGTGCGGGAGCTCGCCGGCGGCGACGCGATCCGTCCAGTCAGCGAAGTACTTGAACGGCGCGCTCCCGAGCGCCTGGGTGAGCGGGAGCAGCATGAACGGAGCCGCTTGGCCCGACTGCACCCGGCGGATCCACGCCGCCTCGGACGTGGGGAATTCCCCGAGCGACTTCTGGATGGTGCGCGTGGAGAGCTGGCCGAGCTGGTGGCAGCCCACACACGCACGGTTCTTCACCACGGTGAGCCAGTCGGCCTGTGTGATCTTCTCCGGGATGTTGCTGCCGCCGCCGAACTGATTCGCCTCGGGGATCTTGAGCATCGAGTACCAGTAGATCGCCGGGTAGTACTGCGCGGCCGCCGCCGCGTTCGGCGCCGCCACCGCGCGCAGGTCGAGCCGCGCGCCGGGCTCGGCGTCGACCTTGGGCGAATCGACGAGCCCGTAGCCGCGCACCCACACCTTGTATCTCGCCTTCGGCAGGTCGGGCACCACGTAGCGGCCCTGATCGTCGGTGACGACGATCCGGGCGAACCGGGTGGGGAGATCGAGCGTCTCGGCGATCACCCACACGCCCGCCTCGGGGCCGTTGGGCCCGGCGACGACGCCGCCGATGTCGTCGCTGTCGATGGGCACGGCGCCGCGCGGTGGTTGCTGGGCGTCGAGGGCGATGACCGAGGCGGCACCGATCAGCGCGAGGGCGACCGCCGTCACTCTGAGCCACATGGTTCTGCTCCTTCTCACGCCAGCCGGCGCCGGAGGTAGTCGGCCACCTCGAGCGTAGCCGCCATTCCCTGGGGAATCGCCTTCGTCAGTGACACGAACGCGTGGATCTGTCCCGTGTACTCGCGGTAGACGACGTCCACGCCAGCCGCGCGCAGCCGGTCGGCGTAGGCCTTGCCCTCGTCGCGCAGTGGATCGAAGCCCGCGGTGACGATGAACGTCGGCGGCTGGCCCGTGAGGCTGGCCGCGCGCAGCGGCGAGGCGCGCAGGTCGGCCTTGTCCTGCTCGCCGCGCAGGTACTGCTCCCAGTACCAGAGCACGCGGTCGCGCGGGATGATGTGGCCGTGCTCCATGTCGCGATGCGACTGCGTCTCGTAGGAGAAGTCCACCGCGGGGTAGATCAGCGCCTGGCACGTCGGGGACGACGGCGCGGTGAGCTGCGAGACCACCGCGGAGAGATTGCCGCCCGCGGAGTCACCGGCCACCGCCACGCGCGCGGGATCGCCGCCGACGTCGCGGGCGTGCTTGCGCAGCCACTGGTACGCCGCCAGGCAATCCTCGACCGCCGCCGGGAACTTGTGCTCGGGCGCGAGGCGATAGTCGACCGCCACCACGAGCGCCTCCGCGTGCTTCGCCAGCCGGGCGCAGAGACCGTGGTGGGTCTCGAGGTCGCCCTGGACCCAGCCGCCGCCGTGGAAGTACGCCACGCACGGCAGCGCCGCGCCGCCGGCGCGGGGCGCGTAGAGCCGCGCCGGGATCGGGCCGGCGGGGCCCGGTATGCGGACCTCCTCGATGCGCGCCAGGGGCGGCGCCGGCTCGTCCATCAGCGTCACCATCGTCCGGAACTGCTGGCGCAGCTCGGGCAGCGGCGGAAAGACGCCGGGCTTGCGGATGGACTTCACGAACTCGCCGACGATCTGCGCCTTGGGGTCCATCGTGCGGCCGCCCAGGCGGATGCGGTGACCCTCGAGGAAGCGCAGCGCCTCGTCCTCGCTCAGGGCGGTATGCGACAGCTCCAGCGGCGGATGGGTGCTCATGGCCACGCTCCCCCCGCGCGCGATTGTATAATGCGCGCACCTCGTGCGACGGACGGAGGCCCGCCAATGACGACGCGCCGTGATTTCCTCCAGACCACCGCCACCCTCGCCGGCCTCGTCTTCGTGGGCTGCGATCTGCTGGCCGCCGCGCCCGCGCGCGCTCAGGCCCGGCGCCGCGAGGTCGTGGTCAACGGCAAGCGCGTGAAGACCGTGGACGTGCACGCGCACTGCGCGGTGCCCGAGGCGCTGGCGCTGATGGGCCTCAAGATCGGCGGCCCGCAGCTCCGGCCCGATCTCGACACCGCCGCGCAGATCGCGGTGCGGCTGCAGGCCATGGACGAGCAGGGCATCGACGTGGAGGCGCTCAGCATCAATCCCAACTGGTACAAAGCCGAGCGCGACCTGGCCAAGCAGGTGTGCGCGCTCCAGAACGCCAAGCTCGCCGAGACGTGCGCGGCGCATCCCGATCGCTTCGTGGCCTACGCCACGGTCGCGCTGCAGCACCCGGACCTGGCCGCCGAGCAGCTTGAGGAGGGCGTCAAGAAGTACAACCTGCGCGGCGCCGCCATCGGCGGCAGCGTCAACGGGGACGAGATCAGCGATCCGAAGTTCCACCCGTTCTGGGCCAAGGCCGAGCAGCTGGGGGTGCTGGTGTTCATCCACCCGCAAGGCACCGGCGCGCCGAGCGAGCTGCAGGCGCGCTTCAAGGGCAACGGCTATCTCGGCAACGTGATCGGCAACCCGCTGGAGACGACGATCGCCCTCTCGCACCTGATCTTCGAGGGCACGCTCGACAAGTTCCCCGGCCTCAAGATCTGCGGGGCGCACGCGGGCGGCTTCCTGCCCTCGTACTCGGGGCGCTCGGACTTCGGCTGTCCCACGCGTCCCGACCTCTGCCCGGGCGGCACGCACGGCCCCATCAAGAAGAAGCCGTCGGAATACATGAAGCAGCTCTACTACGACACGATGGTGTTCAACGCCGAGGGCGTGCGCCACCTCGCCGCCGAGGTGGGCGCGAGCCAGCTCGTGGTCGGCACCGATTTTCCGTACCCGTGGACGACGACCGCGGTGGATCTGATCCTCCAGACGCCGGGGCTGAGCGACGCCGACAAGACGGCCATCCTGGGCGGCACCGCCGCCAGGCTGCTCGGGATCACGACATAGGAGAACGACGATGGACGACATGAAAGCGGTCGATCTCGGTCAGGTCATGAGCAGCATCAAGAGCTCCGGCCGGCCCAACACCGTGCTCTGGCAGGCGCCCGACAGCATCGCCTTCGTCGCGCGGGGCCGCGAGTTCCGCAGCGAGTTCCACAGCGACCCGAGCGACGAGGTCATGTACATGATCAAGGGCGACATGAACCTCCACTACCGGACGCCCGAGGGTGAGGAGAAGATCGCGGTGATCAGGGAGGGGCAGATCATCTATTGCCCGGCCGGCACCCCGCACTCCCCGCGCTTCTCGCCCGACGCCTTCGTGCTGGTCCTCGAGCGCAAGCGGCGCGCCGGCGAGGACGACCGGTTCACGTGGTTCTGCGCCAAGTGCGGCGCGCAGCTGCACCAGTCCGTGAAGCACGTGGCCGACTACCGCGAGGACCCCGTCTCCCGGGCGTACGAGGAGTTCTACGGCTCCGAGAAGAGCCGCACCTGCGCACGCTGCAGCCACGTCAACCCGAAGCCGCTGGGGAAGTAGCCGCTACTTCGCTTTGAGCCGGACGTCCTCGTAGGGCGCCGAGTATGGATGGCCGGGCACGAGCGTGAGCCCGGACTCCGCCACCCGCGGCCCGTGGCCGTTGAGGAAGGCCAGCTCCCAGATCGGCGCGAACACCGCGCGCTCGTGCAGCATCTGCTGGATGCGGTGCAGCGTCGCCTCCCGCTTCTTGACGTCGGCCTCGCCGGCCTGCTCCTGCACGAGGCCCTCGATGTCGGGATAGCTGCCGTAGGTGAAGGTGCCGCCGGCCGCCACGAAAGCATCGAGGCGGGTGGCCGCGTTGCCGGCCGCGCCGCTCCCCGTCTGGATGATGTTCTTGAACTTCTTGTCGCGGTTCTGCGCGATGAACGCCGCCCGCTCCAGCGCGACGAGCTGCGTGCGGATCCCCACCGCCTTGAGGTAATTCACCACGGCCTCGCCGAGGTTGGCGTAGGAGCCGTCGCAGTAGTAGTTGCCGGCGTCGAACCCGTTCGGATATCCGGCCTCGGCGAGCAGCTTCTTCGCCCGGCCGGGATCGAAGGCATGCACCGGCGGCGCCCAGAAGAACTCGAAGGTGTGCGGGATGATGCTGCCCGTGATCTTGGAGAACCCGAGCGTCTCCGCCTCGTTGATCGCCGCGCGGTCGATGGCGTGGTTGACGGCGAGCCGCACGCGCTTGTCGGTCCACGGCGATTTCGGCGCCGTCCACTGCTCGGGGAAGACCAGCCAGAAGGTGCCGGGCGGATAGTTGGGCTGCAGCGTCAGGCCCGGCGTGCGCCGCAGCTCCTCGGCCATGGCGCCGCGGATCGAGTAGGCGATGTCCACCTCGCCGCGCTTGAGCATGGCCAGCCGCGTCACCTCTTCCGGCACGGCCTTGAAGACGAGGCGCTTCACGCTCGGCGTCTTGCGCCAGTAGTGCTCGTTGGCTTCGAGCACCAGCTCCACGCCCGGGTTGAACGACACGAACTTGTAGGGCCCGGCGCCGATCGGCGCGCGCTTGAAGCCGTCGTCGCCGACCTTCTCCACATACTTCTTCGGCACCACCCAACCGGCTCCGGTGGCCGGCGTCCCGTAGAACGTCAGGAAGTCCGGCCACGGCTGCTTGAAGCGAATGCGGACGCGCTGCGGATCGACCGCGTCGATGGCGGCGATCCGCGCCTTGAAGGGCCCGGCGCCGGCGCCGCGATAGCGCTCGAGCGAGAACTTCACGTCCTCGGCCGTCACCGGCTCGCCGTTGTGGAACTTCACGCCGCGACGCAGGACGAACTCGTAGACGAGCCCGTCGGGCGAGAGCGTCCACGATTCGGCCAGGCTCGGGGCCAGCGGGTTTCCGGGCATCGACTTCACGAGCGCGTCGTGCATCGCGTAGAGGAACATGAACGGCGTGATGATGCCGGTCGTCTCGGCGGGGTCGAACCACGACGGCGCCAGCGAGATGTGCACCGCCCAGGTGAGCTGGCCCTCCGGGGCGGCGGCCGCCGGCGCGTGGATCAGGGTGAGCAGCGCGGCGGCGAGCAGCAGGATGTGGGAGCGGGCGGGTCGGCGCATGTCGAGTTCCTCCTTGCTCTGGATCGAGTCGAGAGGAGCGACGAGCGAACCGCGAAGGTGACCCGGATTATCGGCGCATCAGGGCGCTTGTCAATCGGGTGGTCAGGTTCCCCAGAGATCCGGCAGCGTGTAGCCGGCCTTGAAGGGGTCGGAGGGATCGACTCCGTGCTGGAACACGCCGGTGATCCACGCCTGCCCCGCGATGGTGGGCACGATCGCCGGCCGCCCGCCGACGGTGGTCTCCGTCGCGATCGCCCCCTCGAAGCGCGAGCCGATGATGGACTCGTGCGTGAAGCCCTGGCCGGCGCGCAGCCGCCCCCGCGCGTGGAGCACGGCCAGGCGCGCGCACGTGCCGGTGCCGCACGGGCTGCGATCGAGGCGCCCCGGCGCCACCACCACGGCGTTGCGGCTCACCGTGCCCGCGCCGTCGAACGGCATCGCGAACTCCGTGAACGTGACGCCCTGGATGTCGGGATTCTCGGGATGACGCGGGACGACCGTGCGCGCGACGGCGGCGAGAATGCGATTGCCCAGCACGACCAGCTCGCGCGCGTGCTTGGGCTCCACCGACAGGCCGAGCGCGGGCGCGTCCACGAGGGCGAAGAACGCCCCGCCGTAGGCGACGTCCACGGTGAGGCGGCCGAGGCCCTCGACCTCGACCGGCACGTCGAGATCGGTGACGAAGCACGGGACGTTGGTGAACTGCACGCGCTCCACCTTGCCGTCGCGGCAGCGCGCCTCGACCGGAACGGGCCCGGCGGGTGTGTCGAGCGTGAGCCGCGTCACCGGCTCGCGCATCGGCAGCATCCCCGTCTCCAGCAGCACGGTGACCGTGCAGATGGTGTTCGAGCCCGACATCGGCGGATAGTCCGTCGCCTCCATGATGATCATCCCCGCGTCGCAGTCCGGCCGCGTGGGCGGGGTGACGAGGTTCACGCAGAGGGTGGGCTTGCCGCGCGGCTCGAGCAACAGCCAGCGCCGAAGCTCGTCGGCCTGGGTCTCCAGGTAGCGCTTCTTGTCGAACATCGTGGCGCCGGGCGGCGGCAGCACGCCGCCGACGATCACGTGGTTGTCCTCGCCGCCCACGTGACAGCCGATCACGGTGATCGTGCGCTCCCACTTCATGCGGGCAGCGTCAGGCGCAGCAGCGCGTCCACCGAGGGCGCGCGGTCGAGCGCGGCGACGGCCGCCACCAGCTCGTCGTAGCGCGCAGGGGCGATGGGCAGGCCCGGCACGAAGCGGCGCAGCTCGGCGGCGTCGCGCGCGAAGTCCCACATGAGTTCGCGGCCGTCGTACTCGCCGCTCACGCGGCGGCCGTCGCGCATCCGGAACGTCATGCGCGGCGCGAAGCAGCCGCGGCTCACCACTCCGAGGATCTCGACGCGCGTCTGCAGCGCCGCCACGCGGGCGGCCACGTCCGCGGCGGCGGCCACGCCGGCGTCAGACGGATTCTCCACGTTGCGCTCCAGCACCGGGTAGTCGCCGTTCACCACCGTGTAGGCCACCATGTACGCCGTGCGCCCGAAGCCGCTGCCGTCGGCCGCCGGCGGGCGCGGGAAGCGCGGCGAGGGATAGAGCGTCTCGAGATAGTTCATCTCGAGCGTGACGTGCTCGATCTCCTCGGCCTTCAGCCCGTGACGCGCGGTCAGCTCACGCGCCAGCCAGATGACCGGCTGGTTGAAGCCGGGCGTGGGATAGACCTTGAACTTCACGTCGAGGAACTCCCAGCGCCGCCCGAGGTCCGCGACGATCGCGCCGAGGTCGGCCTTCAGCGGGCCGGTAAAGCTGTAGGTGAGATCGCCGCGGTGACTGCCGGTGAAGGCGTTGTAGAAGCCGCCGTCGCCCTCGAGCGCCGTCGCGGCACCCTCGAAGCCCTCGGCGGCGAGCGCCGCCGCCCACATGCCGCTGCGCGCGGCCTGCGCCTCGGCGAAGTCGGCGTCACGCGCGCCGGTACGCTGGCCCTCGATGAGGCTGCCCGCGAAGCTGGCGGCGAGCGCGATGGCGCTGGTGGTGCGCGCGGCGTCGAGCCCGAGCAGCTTCGCCGTGGTCGCCGCGCAGCCGAGGATGCCGTACACCGGGCTGGCGCGGAAGCCGCGCGCCGGCGTGGAGGGAATGAAGTCGCGCGCGCAGCGGCACTGCACCTCGTAGCCCGCGGCCAGCGCGGTCACGAGCTCGCGCCCGCTCCGCCCCTCGCCCTCCGCGGTGGCGAGCCCGGCGGGCACCAGCAGCACGCCCGGGTGCGTGAGCATGTGGTACGAGTCGCACTGGTTGTTGACGGCGATGGCCACGCCGTTGGCGAACGCGGCGCCCGCGCGCGTCGCGCGCGCGCCGTCCACCCACAGCGTGGCGCCCTGGCCGGCGCCGACACGTGTCGCGCCCAGGCGCTCGTGGGTGAGCACGGCGCGGCGGGCGGCTTCGGTCCGGGGCTCGCGGAATCCCGTCATGCCGACGGTGACCGCGTGATTGACCACCGCCTTGGCCTTGTCGACGACGGCGGGTGGCAGCGCCTCGAAGCGCAGTCCGGCAACGAATTCACCGAGTTCGACAGCCAGGGCGCGGGGGCTCATGGCGGCCAAGGGTACTACGATTGAGACGTCCCCTCGCCTTCCGGTATGGTGGACCCACTGTGAAGGCGCCCGCCGCCGGCGTTTTTGCATCACTCCTGATCCTGCTCACGGTCCTGCCCGCCGAGGCCGCCCTGCGCTTGCGCTCGCACGTGTCCGGGTTCGCCTCGCCCGTCGCGATCGTGCAGGACCCGACCGATCCCGCGGTGCAGTTCGTCGTGGAGCAGGTCGGCCGCATCCGCGTGGTGAAGAACGGCGCGGTGCTGGCCACCGACTTCCTCGATCTCCGCGGCAGCGTGCTGTTCGGCGGCGAGCGCGGGCTGTTCTCGATCGCCTTCCCGCCCGACACCGCCGCCAGCGGGCGCTTCTACGTGAACTTCACGCGGAGCAACGGCGGCATCGTGGTCGCGCGCTTCCAGCGCACCGCCAACCCGCTCGTCGCCGACCCGGGCTCGCGATTCGACCTGGTGTGGCCCGACGGCAATGCCTTCATCGACCACTCGGCCAACAGCAACCACAACGGCGGCCACATGGTGTTCGGCCCCGATGGCTACCTCTATATCGGCGTGGGCGACGGCGGCGCCGGCAACGATCCGCCGCACAACAGCCAGAATCCGCTCAAGCTCCTCGGCAAGATCCTGCGCATCGACGTGGGCGTGGCCAACGATCATCCGAAGGGCTACGAGATTCCGGCTGACAATCCGTTCGTCGGCGGCGTCCTGCCCGGCACGACGAAACCGGTACTGGCAGAGATCTGGGCGTTCGGCGTTCGCAACCCGTGGCGCTTCAACTTCGACGACGTCACCCTCGGCGGCAGCGGGGCGCTGCTCATCGGCGACGTCGGCCAGGGCCAGTGGGAAGAGGTCGACTACGAGCCGCCGCTGACCGGCGGGCGGAACTACGGCTGGCGCAACCGCGAGGGCAATCACTCGAACGTGACGAGCCTGCCGCCCGCCTACCTGCCGCTGACGAATCCCATCCACGAGTACGACCACGGGCCCGGCGCGAGCGCCTCGATCACCGGCGGCTACGTGTACCGCGGCACCGCGCTCGGGGCGGAGTTCCAGGGTCGCTACTTCTTCGCCGACTTCGTGCTCAAGCGCGTGTGGTCGATCGCGCTGGTCGTCGACCCCGGCACCGGCGAGGCGCACGCCGCGGACCTGCGCGAGCACACCGCGGAGCTCGGGGGCACCGGCGTCATCGGCAACGTGAGCTCGTTCGGGGTGGACGGCGCCGGCGAGCTGTACCTGATCAGCTATTTCACGGGCTCCGTGCTGAAGTTCGCGCAGAGCGGGCCCGCGGACCTGATGGTCTCGGCGGTGAGCGCGCCGGCCACCGCCATCCCCGGCAAGACCATCACGATCTCAAATACCGTCGTGAACAGCGGCGACCAGCTCGCGGCCGGCCCGTTCCACGTTGACGTCTATCTCTCGGCGGACAGCGACATGCCCGGCGCCGGCACCCTCATCGGCTCGCGCAACGTGTCCTCGCTGGCGGCGGGCGCCTTCTCGAACGCCACGACCGTGGTGACGGTGCCGCCGGGGACGCCGGCGGGGCTCTACTTCGTCTCGGCGGTGGTCGATGGCGACAACGTCGTGGCGGAATCCAACGAGGGCAACAACGGCCGCACCGCGCAGATGCGCGTCGAGATCGTCCGGCCCGATCTGATGATGGCGTCGGTGACCGGTCCGGCGCGCGCGGTGGTCGGCAAGACGATGACGGTCGGCACCACCGTGAAGAATGTCGGCCGCGCGCCCGCCGGCGCCTTCGCGGTCGGCATCTATCTATCGACCATGAACACGCCCGGCTCGGGGCAGCGGGTCGCGCTGCGCAGCGTGACGGGACTGGGCCCGGGCGCGAGCATCCCGCTGACCGGCCTCGTGACGATCCCGGCCAACGTGTCGCCGGCCACGTACTTCCTGTCGGCGGTGGCCGACGACGGTCAGACGGTGGCGGAGGTCGGCGACGCCGCCGACGGCACGAATGGCGCGAACAACGGGGCGGTGGCGGCGAGCCCGATCCAGGTGGTGCCGTTCCTGCCCGATCTCGAGATCGCCGCGGTCGCAGCACCGGCCGCGATGGGCGTCGCGCGGCCGCTCACCGTATCGTTCACCGCGCGCAACACCGGTCCCGCGCCGGCGGGCGCCTTCCGCGTGCGCGTCTTCCTGGCGCCGGTCTCGCCGCTCCCGGCGCCCGGCAACGGCCTCGAGGTCGGCTTCAAGCCGCTCACGGGCCTCGCCGCCGGCGCCAGCATGGCCACGACGGCGATCGTCAACATCCCCGGCAACCTCAGCGACAACGCGTACTACCTCTCGGCCGTGGCCGATGCCGACGGCGAGGTGACGGAGATCACCGAGGGCGCCGCTGCCAACGGCAAGGTCACGGCGGCGCCGATCGCCGTGGTGCGGCCTGACCTGCGCATCACGCGCTTCGAGGCCAGCGTGCCGCCGGCGACCGCGCGCGCGGCACGCGGCGGCACGCTGGCCG
>JBKPRI010000125.1:0-6025 GCA_046734515.1 Candidatus Methylomirabilota bacterium
CGACGGCGGGGCCGGCGCGGCGGAATGCGCGGGCGGCCGCGCGCGCCTTCGGGCCTCGCTGTGGCACGGCGCGCTGGACACGGTCGTGAGTCCCGCCAGCCTCACCGCGCTCGAGACGATGTTCGCGCGCCTGCTCGGCGCGAGCGCGGGTGCCACCGCCACCGAGGCCGGCGCCGTTCACGCCGTCTACCGTGACCGCCGCGGCGTGCCGATGCTCGAGACGTGGCTCGTGTCGGGCATGGGCCACGCGTGGAGCGGCGGCGATCCGCGCGCGAGTCACACGTGGGCGCCGGGGCCCGCGGCCACCGACCGCATGCTGGACTTCCTGCTGCGCGGGGACGCGCCGTGAGGGGCCAGCGCCGCTTCGCGCTCTTCGTCCTGCTCGGCGCCGCGGCGCTGGCGATCGCCGCGCTGCCCCTGCGCCATACGTGGTGGGGCGGCTGGATCCTCGCCATCGCGGAAGCCGGCATCGTCGGCGGCCTGGCCGACTGGTTCGCGGTCACCGCGATCTTCCGCCGGCCGCTCGGGCTGCCCATCCCGCACACGGGCCTCATCCCGCGCAACTGGGAGCTGATGGCCGAGCGCGTGGGCGTGATGGTGGGCAGCCGCGTGCTGACCAAGGACTACGTGCGCGACGAGATCGCGCGCGTGGACGTGGCCGATCTGCTCGCGCGCGGCGCCGAGCGCATCTCGCGCGCCGACCTCGAGAAGGCCACGCGGCTGATCGCCGGCTGGGCGGCCGAGCAGATGACCCCGGCCACCACCGCCGAGCTGCTCACCCGCGTGCGTCGCGCGCTGATCGCCGAGCCGGTGGCGCCGCTGCTGGGCGCCGCGCTCGGCGTGGCGCGGCGCCAGGGCTGGGACCAGCGGTTGCTCGACGGCGCGCTGACCGTGCTGGCGGGCGCGATGGAGCGCCCGGAGTTCCGCGAGGCCGTCGGCGACGTGGTGGACGACATCGTCACGCGTTACCGCGAGCGGCTCTCCACCTATCCGCGCCTGCTGATGGGGCTGGCGGAGATGGTGGGTGTGCTCGATCGCGAGCGGCTGGTGAACGCGCTGCACACCGGCCTGCGCGAGGTCGTCAAGGACCGCGAGCATCCGCTGCGGCGGCAGGCCGTCGAGGTGCTGGGCGATCTCGAGCGCCGCTTGACCGACGACGCGGCGCTGCGGACGCGCGTGGAGGCGGCCAAGGCCGAGCTGCTCGCCTCGCCGGCGCTGGCCGCGCTGCTCGACGACGCGGCGGGCGCGCTCACGCGGGCGCTGCGCGCCGATCTGGCCGGCCCGCGCTCGGAGGTGGCGACGTGGCTGGTGGACCGCCTCGATCGCGCGCGCCTCACGCTGGTGGGCGACAGCGAGGTGCGCCGCGAGATCGAGACCTGGGTCAAGACGCAGGTGGGCGCCCTGGTCGAGCGCCACCACGCGCGCATCGCCGCCTTCATCGAGAACGGTGTGCGCGCGCTGGGTCCGGAGGGCGCCGTGCGGCTGATCGAGGAGCACGCCGGCGACGATCTGCAGTACATCCGCGTCAACGGCACCGTGGTCGGCGGGCTCGCCGGCGGCGCGATCTACGGCCTCCACCTGCTCCTGCGTCTGCTGTAGCCGGGAACGGACCGCGAGAGGCGCGTGTTACACTTCGCGCAATCAGCCGATTTTCCGGAGGTGGTCACGATGCGCCCTCGAACGATGATGTTCCTCGCCGCCGGGGTGGCCGTGACCGGCCTCCTCCTGGTCGGCGGACCCGCCAGAGGGCAGGCGCCGGCCAAGGCCCCGAAGTCGGGCGGCGTGCTCACCCTGGCCCAGCGCGAAGAGACACCGCAGGGCTTCGCCATCCACGAGTCGTCGACGGTGTCGACCACGTGGCCGGCCATGCCGTGCTTCAACAATCTCGTCCTGTTCGATCCGCTCAAGCAGCAGGAGTCGGCGGACACCATCATCGGCGAGCTGGCCGAGAAGTGGTCGTGGCAGGACAACTATCGCAACCTCGTCTTCTTCCTGCGCAAGGGCGTGAAGTGGCACGACGGCCAGCCCTTCACCTCCAAGGACGTGAAGTTCACCTTCGACATGCTGCGCGAGGCGCCCGACGCCCCCGGCAAGCTGCGCATCAACCCGCGCAAGGACTGGTACAGCAACGTCCAGAACGTGGAAGCGCCCGATCCCCAGACGGTGATCTTCCATCTCAAGCGCCCGCAGCCCTCGCTGCTGCTCATGCTGGCCTCGGGCTACACGCCGATCTACGCCGCCCACGTGCCGCCGGCCACCTATCGCACCGCCTGCGTCGGCACCGGTCCCTACAAGCTCAAGGAGTGGCGCAAGGGCGAGTTCATCGAGTACGTGAAGAACCCCGACTACTTCGTGAAGGGCCGGCCGTACCTCGACTCCGTGAAGTTCATCATCATCAAGGAGCGGGGCACGCGGGTGGCCGCGCTGCAGGCCGGTCAGGTCGACGCCGCCTTCCCCGGCGACACCAGCAAGACCACCGCCGAGCAGCTCAAGAAGGCCGTCCCGCAGATGTCGATCACGCGCGCGGCCGAGAACGTGAACGAGAACGTCATCATGAACACCAAGAAGCCGCCCTTCGACAACGTGAAGGCGCGGCTCGCGGTGGCCCATGCGATCGACCGCCGGGCGCTGAACCAGGCCGTGCACCAGGGCGGCGCCGCCATCGGCGTCTCCATGCCGCCCAAGCCGTGGGGCGTGTGGGGCATCGCCGACAAGGAGCTCGCGGTGCTGCCGGGCTACGGCAAGCCGGCCGACGAGAAGGCCGCCGGCAAGAAGCTCATGGCCGAGCTCGGCTACACACCGGACAAGCCGGTCAAGGTCGAGATCGTCACCCGCGCCATCGCCGTGTACGTGGACATGGCCTCGTTCATCATCAACGAGCTGAAGCAGATCGGCATCGAGGCCTCGCTCAAGCAGATCGAGACGGCGCAGTGGCACGCCATGGCCACCCGGGGTGAGTACCAGATCGGCGCCAACCTCACCGGCATCGGCGTGGACGACCCCGACGCGAACTACTTCGAGAACTTCGCGTGCAACTCGCCGCGCAACTACACCTTCTACTGCAACGAGCAGATCGCCTCGATGCTCGACAAGCAGTCGGCGGAGATCGATCCCAAGAAGCGCGCGGCCATGGTGCTGGACATCCAGAAGAAGCTCGAGGCCGAGGGCGCGCGGCCCACGCTCGACTGGCGCGTGGACAACTTCGCCCAGTGGCCGCACGTGAAGAACCTGGTCCCGCACAACAACTTCTACAACTACGGCCGCCTGCAGGAAGTGTGGGTGGACAAATAAGCGGGGGCGCCTCGCCCCCTCGCGCCTCGACGCCGTGAAGACCTACATCGCGCAGCGGCTCGGCATTGCGATCCTGACGTTGTTCGGGATGTCGATCGTGATTTTCGTGCTGCTGCGGCTGGCGCCGGGCGACATCGTCGACGTGCTCTTCTCGGCGGCCGGCTACGTCAACCCCTCCGAGAAGCAGGCCATCCTCAAAGAGCTCGGCATGGACAAGCCGTACTGGCGCCAGTACGTCGAGTGGATCACGCAGATCTTCCACGGCGACCTCGGCAAGTCCTACCGCTACGACTTGCCCGCCTGGCAGATCATCCGCCCGCTCATCCCGGTGACGATCGAGCTGGCCATCCTCTCCACGATCGTGGCCGTCGTGCTCGGCGTGCCGACCGGGATGATCAGCGCCGTGCGCCAGGACTCCACGCTCGACTACGTCATGCGCGTCTTCAGCCTGGCCGGGCTCTCGATGCCGTCGTTCTGGCTCGGCATGGTGATCATCCTGACGCTGGTGTCGTGGCTCGGCTGGATCCCACCATTGACGTACGTGCGGCCGTGGGAGAACTTCTGGCTGCACACCGTGCAGTTCATGCTCCCGGCGCTCGCGGTCGGGTATCGCTCCTCGGCGCTCATCATGCGGATCACCCGATCGGCCATGCTCGAGGTGCTGCGCGAGGACTACATCCGCACGGCGTGGGCCAAGGGCCAGAACGAGCGGGCGGTGGTGTGGCGGCACGCCCTCAAGAACGCCATCCTCCCCGTCGTCACCGTCATCGGCATCGAGTTCGCGTTCCTCATCGGAGGCCTGGTGGTGACGGAGACGGTCTTCAACCTGCCCGGCGTGGCCCGCTTCCTGGTCGAGGCGATCCTGTGGCGCGACTACCCGATCGTCCAAAACCTGGTCATGTTCATCGCCATCGTGGTGATCCTCTCCAACCTCGCCGTCGACCTGCTCTACGGCGTGCTCGATCCGCGCGTGCGCTATGCCAGCTGAGCGAGGGTGCTGATGGCCGTGACTCCCGTCGACATCGCGGCGGCGCCGGCGGCGCGGCGGCCGCGCGATTCCGCGTGGACGGTCGTGTGGCGATTCGTGCGCAAGAAGCCGCTCGGCGCGGCCGGCGGCGTGCTCATGCTGATCATGCTGGTCACGGCGCTGCTGGCCAACGTGCTCCAGACCCACGATCCGATCGCGACGGACGCCGCCGCCACGCTGGCCAAGCCCTCCGAAGAGCACCTGCTGGGCACGGACCACCTCGGCCGCGACATCTATTCGCGCATCGTGCACGGTGCCCGCGTCTCGCTCATCGTGGGCATCGGCTCCACGCTGCTCGGCTCCGTGCTGGGCGGCGTCATCGGCCTGCTGTCGGGCTACGCCGGCGGGAAGACCGATCTGATCACCCAGCGGCTGCTCGACATCCTGCAGGGGCTCCCGCTGCTGGTGCTGGCCCTCGTGATGTCGGCCTCGCTGGGGCCGTCCATCCAGAACGTCATCATCGCCATCTCGATTCCGATCGTGCCGCGCGCCTCCCGCGTCATCCGCGCCAGCGTGCTGTCGATCCGCGAGATGCAGTACATCGAGGCTGCGCGGGCGCTCGGCCTGACTCATCTGCGCATCGCCTTCCGCCACGTGCTGCCGAACACGGTGGGCCCGTTCATCGTGCTGGTCACCGCCCAGCTCGGCGCGGCCATCCTGGTGGAGGCCGCGCTGTCGTTCCTCGGGCTCGGGGTTCCGGAGCCCTACCCGTCGTGGGGGCGCATGCTCTCGGTCTCGGCCGCCGAGTACGCCCAGAAGGCGCCCCACCTCGTGCTGTTCCCCGGCATCGCCATCAGCCTCGCCGTCTTCGGCTCCAACCTCTTCGGCGACGCCCTCCGCGACAAGCTCGACCCGCGCCTGCGCGGGGCATAAGACGCTGTACCGCATCACCGTGGGCGATGGGCGCTCCACCGAGGCCCTCGTGGACGCGGGACGCTACGGCTACGCGCATTCCGCCGTCCTCTCGGAGAACTTTCCGGCGCGGCACGCCGGCGGCCGCCGTGTTCGCGAGCTCACGCTGCTCGCGTTCGAGCGCGAGGTGACCGCCGCGGACGTCATGGCCGAAGCCGCGCGCCGCGGGCTGCAGGCGCCGACGTACGAGGACGCCCTCTACTTCGGCATCGAGCATCCGGACGCGCAGCGCGAGGCGCCCATCGTGTTCCTGCACGAGCCCTGGGTCGGCTACTTCGGACGCCGGGACGTGCTCTGTCTGTGGGACAACGCCGGGCGCCGCGAGCTCGGCCTGGACGGCTTCGACGACACGTGGCGCCGCGGCTGCCGCTTCGCGTTCGTGATCGCGTGAGCGCCGTGCGGATCCGCGAGACCGGGGTCGGGGACCAGCGCGCGATCCACGACGTCACGCTGGCCGCCTACGAGGAGTACGGCGCCCACATGCCGCCGGCGCTCTGGCGCGCCTATCGCCAGAACATCGTCGCCACGCTGGCCGCACCCGCGCCCGCGCTCCAGCTGGTGGCCGAGGACGCCGGCGCTGTCGTCGGCACGGTCCTGCTGTATCCGGCCGGTTCCGACGGCCCCGTCGCGCGGCCGTGGCCGGAAGTCCGGCTGCTCGCCGTCGCGCCGGCGGCGCGCGGCCGCGGCGTGGGCGCGGCGCTCATGCGCGAGTGCATCGGGCGGACGCGGGCGGGGAGGGCCGAGGCGCTCAGCCTGCACACGACCGACCTCATGCGGGTCGCCAAGGCCATGTAC
>JBKPRI010000126.1:0-2107 GCA_046734515.1 Candidatus Methylomirabilota bacterium
CGGGCAGTCGCCGCGCAGGCAGGAGTAGTCCTTGTTGCACGACGACTGGTGGATCTGCGTCTTGCGCCCGTACTCCGTCTCCACCGGGTGCACGCTCAGGCAGTTGCTCTTCACGCCGCAGTCGCCGCAGCCCTCGCACACGGCCTCGTTGATGACCACGCGCATGGCCGGGTCCGGCAGCTTGCCGCGCTTGCGCAGCCGCCGCTTCTCGGCTGCGCAGCGCTGGTCGTAGATCAGCGCGGTCACGCCCGGCGTGTCGCGCAGCATCTTCTGCGCCTCGTCGAGCCGGTCGCGGTGCCACACCTCCACGCCCTGGGCCCAGCGCACGCCGCGCCCGTACTTGGCCGGATCGTCGGTCATGACGAGGATGCGCTTGACGCCCTCGGCCTCGAGCATGCGCGTCATCTCGGGCACCGGCATGGCGCCGGCGGCGTCCTGGCCGCCCGTCATGGCCACCGCGGAGTTGTAGAGGATCTTGTAGGTGACGTTCGTCCCGGCGGCGATGGCCTGGCGGATGGCCAGCGACCCCGAGTGGAAGAACGTGCCGTCGCCGAGATTCTGGAACAGGTGCGGCGTGTTCGTGAACGGCGCCATGCCGACCCACTGGGCCCCCTCGCCGCCCATGTGCGTGATGCCGGCCGTGCGGCGGTCCATCGAGAGCGCCATGCCGTGGCAGCCGATGCCGGCCGCGGCCATCGAGCCCTCGGGCACGTGGGTCGAGCGGTTGTGCGGGCAGCCCGAGCAGAAGTACGCCGGGCGCGCCAGGGTCAGCGGCGCCGGCCGCTCGCGCATGGCCTCGAGCAGCGCCACCCGCGCGGTGATGGACTCGAGCGAGAGCTTGCGCTCGAGGCGCGTGGCCACGAGCTGGGCGATGCGGTCGGCGTCCAGCTCGCCGTTGGCGGGCACCAGCGGCCGGCCCTGCTCGTCACGCTTGCCGACGATGAGCGGGTGCGCGGCGTCGTTGTAAAGAACGTCGCGCAGGAACATCTCGATGAACGAGCGCTTCTCCTCGACGACCAGGATCTCCTGCAGGCCGCGCGCGAACCGGCGGACGATCCCCGGCTCGACCGGATAGATCATGCCCAGCTTGAGGATCCGGATGCCGTGGTGACGGAGCGCGGCCTCGTCGAGGCCCAGCTCCCGCAGCGCCTCGCGCAGGTCGTAGTACGTCTTGCCGGCGGCGACCAGGCCGAGCCAGGCGTCCGGCGTGTCGAGCGCCAGGCGATTGATGCCGTTGGCAGCGGCGAACGCCTTGGCCGCCTCCAGGCGCCCGTAGTGGATCTCGCGCTCCATCTCGAGGCCGTACGGCGGCAGCAGCATGGGGTTCTGGGTGTGGCGCCAGGGCTTGCCTTCCCACGTGAAGCCGGGGTCCACGATGCTGATGCGCCCGGGCGACACCTGGGCCGTGCCGATCTCGTCGGCGACGTTGGTGACGATCTTGAAGCCGACCCACAGGCCGGCGTAGCGCGAGAGCTCGAAGCCCAGCCGGCCGAGGTCGAGGATCTCCTGCACGCTGCCGGGGAAGAGCGTCGGGAACTGGGCGTCGTAGAGTGCGATCTCGGAGTGCGTGGGCAGCGTGGAAGACTTGGACAGCGGGTCGTCGCCGGCCAGCGCCAGCACGCCGCCGTTCTTGCCGATGCCGCCGAAGTTCGCGTGCTTGAAGATGTCGCCGGTGCGGTCCACGCCGGGGCCCTTGCCGTACCACACGCCGAGGACGCCGTCGTACTTCGCCTGCGGGAAGTAGTTGGCGAGCTGGCTGCCGTAGACCGCCGTGGCGCCGAGGTCCTCGTTGACGCCCGAGATGAAGACCACGTTGTGCTCGGCCAGGAGCTTGGGATTGCGCTCGAGCGTGAGGTCGAGGCCCCCGAGCGGCGAGCCGCGGTAGCCGGAGATCAGCGTCGCGGTGTTGAGCCCGCGGCGCTTGTCGGCGTGGTGCTGGTCGAACGGCAGCCGCACCAGCGCCTGAATCCCGGAGAGGAAGACGGTCCCTTCCTGCTGGCGGTACTTCGCATCGAGCGAGAAATCGGGCATGGGGCCTCCGCGGTTATGATACGGGCCGCGCGTGAAGGGCGCAAATATGCAGCTGACCATCATGATCGAAGGGCAG
>JBKPRI010000127.1:0-15642 GCA_046734515.1 Candidatus Methylomirabilota bacterium
GGATGAACGTGTACGTGCGCGAGATCGCGCGCGAGCTGGCGCGCATGCGCATGCGCGCGGACATCTTCACGCGCTCGCAGAACCCGGACATCCCGCGCGTGGTGCACCTGGCCGAGGGGGTGCGCGTCGTGCATCTGGCCGCCGGTCCGCAGGCGCCGATGGCGCGCGAGCGCGTGTTCGACCACCTCGACGAGTTCGTCGATGGAGTGGAGGACTTCCGCCGCGCCAACGGGGCGGACTACGACCTGATTCACGCCCACTACTGGCTGTCCGGCGCCGCCGGCCTCGCGCTGCGGCAGCGCTGGGGCGCGCCGCTCGTGCAGATGTTTCACACGCTCGGGCGGCTGAAGAACGATGCCAGTCGCAACGGCGCCGACCGCGAGCCCGGCGTGCGCATCGCCGAGGAGGCGCGCATCGTCGCCGCGGCCGACCGCATCATCGCCGCCACCGTCGTCGAGCGCGCGCACCTCGTCGAGCATTACGGCGCCGACGCGTCGCGCATCGCCGTCATCCCGTGCGGCGTGGACACCGAGCTGTTCGCGCCGGGCGATCAGGCCGCGGCCCGCGCCGCGCTCGGCCTCGGCGACGATCCGCACCTGCTCTACGTCGGACGCCAGACGCCGATCAAGGGGCTGGAGACGCTGCTCGACGCCATGGCGCGCTTGCGCGCCGCGGGCAGCCGCGCGCGCCTGTCGATCGTCGGCGGCGACGCCGACGAGCCGGTCGATGGCCACGAGGCCGCGCTGCGCGAGCGCCTGGCGCGTCTCGGGCTGGGGCAGGCCGTCACGTTCGTCGGCCCGCTTCCTCAGGGCAGCCTGCCGGCGTGGTACGTGGCGGCCGACGCCACCGTGCTGCCGTCCTATTACGAGTCGTTCGGCATGGTGGCGCTCGAGGCCATGGCGTGCGGCAGCCCGGTCGTCGCCTCGCGGGTCGGCGGGCTCCAGGCCACCGTGCGCGACCGCGTGACCGGCCTGCTGGTGCCGGACCACGACCCCGTCGCGCTCGCCGACGCGCTCGGCCGCCTGCTCGGCGACGAGGACCTTGGCTGGCGACTCGGCCGGGAGGGCGTGCGCTGGGCCGCCCAGCACCGCTGGCCCTGCGTGGCCGAAGCCGTCTGCCGCGAATACGCCGCCCTCGTCGAAGCCGCCGCGCCGCATCTCGCCGCCGGCCGCTGCCAGGAGCAGCCGACCGCGGGCTGACCCGACGTCCGCGGCGCGCGTGATACACTCCGCGCGTCGTGGGCACCCTGCTGGACGTTCGCAATCTCCAGACGCACTTCTCCACGCGCGGCGGTGTCGTGCGTGCGGTGGACGGCGTGTCCTGGGACGTGCAGGAAGGCGAGACCGTCGCGCTCGTCGGCGAGTCCGGCTGCGGCAAGTCGGTCACCGCGCTCAGCATCATGCGCCTCGTCGCGCCGCCGGCCGGGCGCATCGTCGGCGGCCAGGTGCTCTTCAAGGGCCGCGACCTCCTCGCGCTGAGCGAGGAGGAGATGCGTCATGTGCGCGGGCGCGAGATCGGCATGGTGTTCCAGGAGCCGATGACCTCGCTCAACCCCGTGCTGACGATCGGCCGCCAGCTCACCGAGGGGCTCGAGATCCATCTCGGCATGTCACAGGCCGACGCGCGCAAGCGCGCCGAGGAGCTGCTGGGTCTGGTCGGCATTCCGGATCCCGCGCGCCGGCTGCGCCAGTACCCGCACCAGTTCAGCGGCGGCATGCGGCAGCGGATGATGATCGCCATGGCGCTGGCCTGCAATCCCTCGCTGGTGCTGGCCGACGAGCCCACCACGGCGCTCGACGTGACGATCCAGGCCCAGATCCTCGAGCTGATGAAGGATCTCGCGCGGCGGCTCGGCGTGGCGATGCTCATCATCACGCACAACCTCGGCGTGGTGGCCCGCTACGCCGATCGCGTCAACGTCATGTACGCCGGACGCATCATCGAGCGCGGCACCGCGCACGACATCTACCACTCGCCGCGGCATCCCTACACGCTCGGGCTGCTGCGCTCGGTGCCGCGGCTCGACGAGCCGCGCCGCTCGCGGCTGGCGCCCATCGAGGGCCAGCCGCCCGATCTGACGCGGCTGCCCCCGGGCTGTGCGTTCGCGCCGCGCTGCGCGTTTCGCGTCGAGCGTTGCGCGCGGGAAGTGCCGCCGCTGGCGCCCATCGGCGCGCCCGGACACGTGAGCGCGTGCTGGGAAGCAGCCCGGCTGGAGCGGGAGCTTGAGCCCGCCCGCTGAGGCGACCAGCACCGCGCCCGGCGCGCCGGCCGCCCCGTCCGGCGACGTCCTCCTCGAGGTGCGCCACCTCGTCAAGCACTTCGCCGTGGGCGGCGGCCTCTTCGGCGGCCCCGCCGGCCTCGTGCGCGCGGTGGACGACGTGAGCTTTGCCATCAAGCGCGGCGAGACCCTCGGCCTGGTGGGTGAGTCCGGCTGCGGCAAGACGACGACGGGCCGCTGCATCCTGCAGCTCGAGCGGCCGACGAGCGGACAGGTGATCTTCGAGGGCCGCGACCTGTCGGGCCTCGACCTCAACGAGATGCGGCCGATCCGCCGCCGCATGCAGGTGATCTTCCAGGACCCCTACGCCTCGCTCAATCCACGAATGACGGTGGGCCAGATCGTCGCCGAGCCCATCGCCGTGCATGGGCTCATCCCCAACGCGCGAGCGCGGCGCGAGCGCGTGCGCGAGCTGCTGCACCGGGTGGGGCTGCTGCCCCAGCACGCCGATCGCTATCCGCACCAGCTCTCGGGCGGCCAGCGGCAGCGCGTCGGCATCGCGCGCGCGCTGGCCGTCGAGCCGAAGCTGATCGTGTGCGACGAGCCGGTCTCCGCCCTCGATGTGTCGATCCAGGCCCAGATCATCAACCTGCTCGAGGATCTCCAGGCCGAGCTCGGGCTGACGTATCTCTTCATCGCCCACGACCTGGCGGTGGTGCGCCACATCTCCGACCGCGTGGCGGTGATGTACCTGGGCAAGATCGTCGAGGTCGCCGACCGCATCGAGCTCTATGAGCGGCCGCTGCACCCGTACACTCAGGCCCTGCTGGCCGCGGTGCCGATCCCCGATCCGCAGGTCGAGGCCAGCCGGGCGCGTCCCGTGCTGGGCGGGGAAGTGCCGAGCCCGCTCAATCCGCCCTCGGGCTGCGTGTTCCATCCGCGCTGTCCGATCGCCGTCGAGAAGTGCCGCGGGGAGATCCCACCGCTGCGCGAGATCACCCCCGGTCACTGGGCGGCTTGCCTCCTCGCTTGACAGGCTGGTCCGACCGCGGGTAACGTTCGCGCAACCTTCCCTCACTCTGGCGGGTTCTTAGCGCGAACAGACCAGGCCCCGTCCGCGGCGCCGCGGACGGCAGCCATACCCGGAGGTGGCTCATGCGCCGTCGCTCCCTCATCTCTCTCGTGGTACTCCTCCTGGCCGTGGCCGCCGCCGGCATCCTGCCGGTCGTCGCCCAGGACAAGCCGCGATCGGGCGGCGAGCTGATCTTCGTCGTCCCCTCCGAGCCCCCGTCCTACGACGGGCATCAGGAAGAGACCTTCGGTGTCACGCATCCCATCGCGCCGCACTACAACACGCTGCTGCGCGTGGATCCCAATGACAAGACGGGCACCAAGCCGGTCGGCGACATCGCCGAGTCGTGGACGATCTCCAAGGATCAGCTCACCTACACGTTCAAGATCCGCAAGGGCGTGAAGTTCCACGACGGCAGCGAGCTCACCTCGAAGGACGTCAAGGCCACGTACGACAAGATCCTCAAGCCTCCGGCCGGCGTGAAGTCGCTGCGCAAGGAGGCCTACGAGGCCATCGCCTCGGTGGACGCGCCCGACGCGAACACCTTCGTGGTGAAGCTGAAGTACCCGGAAGGCTCGATGCTGCTCAACCTGGCCTCGCCGTGGAACTTCATTTACAAGGCCGACCTCCTCGCGAAGGACCCCCACTACTACGAGAAGCACATCATGGGGACGGGCCCCTTCAAGTTCGCTGAGCACGTGAAGGGCTCGCACTGGATCGGCAAGAAGAACCCGGACTACTGGGACAAGGGCAAGCCGTACCTCGACGGCTATCGCGCCATCTTCATCAGCAACTCAGCCGCGCAGGTGGCGGCCATCCGCGGCGAGCGCGCGATGATCCAGTTCCGCGGATTCAGCCCGCCCGAGCGGGACCAGCTCCAGCAGGCGCTCGGCACCAAGCTCACGGTGCAGGAGAGCCCGTGGGACTGCGTCAACTTCGTTTCGCTGCACCATGAAAAGAAACCGTTCGACGACAAGCGCGTGCGCCGCGCGCTGAGCCTCGCGCTCGACCGCTACGAGGGCTCCAAGGCGCTGTCGAAGATCACGCTCGTGAAGGACGTGGCCGGCGTGGTGGTGCCGGGCACGCCGTGGGCGACGCCGCCGGCCGAGCTCGAGAAGCTCGCCGGCTACGGCCACGACATCGCCAAGAACCGCGCCGAGGCCAAGCGCCTTCTCAAGGAAGCCGGCGTGGCCGACGGATTCGCGTTCACCTTCAAGAACCGCGGCATCCCGCATCCCTACGAGCCGCTGGGCGTGTGGCTCATCGACCAGTGGCGGCAGATCGGCCTCAACGTGAAGATGGAGATGGTCGAGGCCTCGGCCTATCACAACATGCTCAAGCGCGGCGACTTCGAGGTCGCCATGGACTTCCAGTGCGGGTTCATCGTCGAGCCCGACCTCGACCTGCCGCGCTTCATCAGTACCTCCGACAGCAACTACGGCAAGCACAAGGACACGGTCATCGACGACCTCATGCACCAGCAGGGCCGGGCCACCGATCCCGAGCAGCGCAAGAAGCTCCTGCGCCAGCTCGAGAAGCGTCTGCTCGACGACGAGGCGCACGTGATCTGGACCCTGCAGTGGCACCGCACCGTGCCGCACCTGGCCAAGGTGCGCGGCTGGACGATCACGCCGAGCCACTATCTCAACAACCAGCTCGACACGGTGTGGCTGTCGGAATAGCGTGGCCAAGTACCTCGTCAAGCGCTTCCTGCTGATGCTGCCCACCCTGCTGGGGGTGGCGCTGGTGACGTTCCTGCTCATCCGCGTCATCCCCGGCGACGTCGTGGAACTGCGGTACTCGGGCGACCGGGGCTCCGTCTCGCAGGAGGTGCTCGACAAGGAGCGCGCGCGCATCGGGCTCGACAAGCCGGTGTGGCAGCAGTTCCTGACGTGGATCTGGGGCGTGGTACGGCTCGACTTCGGTACCTCCATGTGGACGGGGGCGCCGATCTGGGAAGAGATCAAGCTCCGCTTCGCGCTGTCGCTGCAGGTGGCTATCATGGCCACCATCGTCGCGGTCGTGCTGGCCATCCCGCTCGGGGTGCTGGCCGCGCTCAAGCAGGACAGCTGGGTCGATTACGCCGTGCGCATCTTCTCGATCGCCGGCCTGGCCATGCCCTCGTTCTGGCTCGGCATCGTCCTGATCCTCCTGATGCTCGTCATCTTCAAGTGGCTGCCGCCCATGGTCTACACGCCGTTCTGGGTGAATCCCTGGCAGAACATGCTGCAGCTCATCTGGCCCGCCCTGGCCGTCGGCTATCGCTACTCCGCCGTGGCCACGCGCATGACGCGCTCGGCGATGCTGGAGGTGCTGCGCGAGGACTACATCCGCACCGCGCGGGCCAAGGGCCTCATGCAGAAGCTGATCCTGTCGCGGCACGCGCTGAAGAACGCCATGCTGCCGGTGATGACGGTCGTGGCCATCGAGTTCGCCTTCCTCATCGGCGGCCTCGTGGTGACCGAGCAGGTCTTCAACCTCAACGGCATCGGCCTGCTGTTCGTGCAGGCCGTCGCCCACCGGGACTACACGCTCCTGCAGGCCTTGGTGATGCTGGTGGCCGGCATGTTCATCTTCGTCAACTTCCTGATGGACATCGCCTACGCGTGGATCGATCCGCGGATCCGGTACCGCTGACATGGCCATCAGCAGCCCGCCCTTCGATCAGGTCGGAGCGCTGCCCGCACACGAGGGCTGGCTCACGGTGGCGCGGCGCTTCTGTCGGGCGCGGCCGCTCGGCGCCATCGGGGCGGCGGTCATCGTCATCATGTTCCTGGTCGCGGTGCTGGCGCCCGTGATCTCGCCCTACGACCCGGTCGCCAACGACTTCGCCGGCATGCTGGCAGCGCCGTCCAGGGCGCACTGGCTGGGCACCGACGCCTTCGGCCGCGACGTGCTCTCGCGGCTGATCTACGGCTCGCGGACGGCGCTGCTGGTCGGCTTCGGCGCCTCGGTCCTGGGGGCCACCCTGGGCGCCGTCCTCGGGGTCGCCAGCGCCTACTTCGGCGGGCGCGTGGACCTCTACCTGCAGCGGCTGATGGACATCTTTCTGTCCTTCCCGCTCATCATCCTGGCCCTGGCGCTGGTGGCCATCCTGGGCAACAGCATCCCCAACCTGATCCTGGCGATCATGATCCCGATGGTGCCGCGCGCGGCGCTCGTCATCCGCTCGTCCGCGCTGGCCATCCGCGAGATGCCGTACGTGGACGCCGCCCGGGCGGCGGGTTTTCGCCATGGGCGCATCATCCTGCGCCACATGCTGCCCAACGTCATGGCGCCGTACCTGATCATGCTCACCGCCTTCCTGGGCCAGGCCGTGCTGCTCGAGTCGTCGCTGTCGTTCCTCGGCCTCGGGGTGCAGGAGCCCATCCCGGCCTGGGGGCTCATGCTCCGCGGCGCTGCCGTGGAGTTCGCCGAGACGGCGCCCTGGATGGCGATCTTTCCGGGGCTGGCCATCAGCCTGTCCGTGTTCGCCTTCAACCTCTTCGGCGACTCGCTCCGGGACGCGCTCGACCCCCGTCTGCGGACGCAGTAACCTCGCGCGAGCCTTGACACTTCCAACGCGGCGCGCTACAAATTGCAAGTCTCACAAGCGAACCAGCGCGCCGGCGCGCGCACGATAAATCGGGAGGCCCCAGATGCCTTATGTGATCGCTGAGCCCTGCATCAACGTCAAGGACAAGGCCTGCGTCGAGGTCTGCCCGGTTGACTGCATTTATGAGGGCGACACGCAGCTCTTCATCCATCCCGACGAGTGCATCGACTGCGGCGCGTGTGAGCCGGTGTGTCCGGTGAAGGCGATCTTTGCCGAGGACGAGACGCCGGACCAGTGGAAGAGCTTCATCGAGCTCAACAAGAAGTTCTTCAAGGACAACCCCGGGGTCAAGCCCGCCACCAAGTCCTGAGCGTCGCGCCCGCGCGACGAGTCACCTGAAGGGCCCTCCCGCGAGGGCCCTTCGTTTTGGGCACAGCGCCCCGCGCGCAGGGCATCGCCGCGCGATCATCGCGCGCGGACGCCGTCAAATTCGCGCGCGGGGCTGTGGCACATCCGTTGCGATGCTCGCGCGGCCATGAATGCCATTCCAGAGGCCGCCCACGGTTCGCTCGCCGCATCCGGACGTTCGTTCGGCTATCACGGCGCCGTCTGCGATTTCAAGCGCCGGCTCATCGAGGTGACGCTGCACCAGATGCGCGGCAATCGCACGCACACTGCCCGCGCTCTGGGACTCCAGCGCACGTATCTTTTGCGGTTGATCAGGGAGCTTGGCGTGGCGGCGCCGCCGGCGCCGCAGCGGCGGAGACCGCTGGCCGGCTGAACGCGCTTGCACGGGCGGCGACGGGCGGCGAAAAGGGGCATCTGCTTCGTGGTGCTGCGGTCCTCGCTGCGGCGTACGCGGCGTACGCCTCGCTCCGGTCCTCGCGCCGCCTCGCATCCGGACCCTTCTCGCCGCCCGATACCGCGGGCGGCGACGGGCGGAGATAAGGGGCCATCTGCTTCGTTGCCTCCGCGCGCAGGCCTGCGGTGTACGTGGCGTACGCCTCGGCCGTCGCTGCGTCGGCGCGTCGCAGCTGACCCGTTCTCGCCACCCGTCGGGATGGGCGCGGATGGGAGCGAGGGACTCGATGCGGGCGGGGTGGTGGAGAAAATGGTGCTCTGGGCGGGTGGTTCGTAATAATACGGGGCATGCCGGATGTGTTCGTGGCCGGGGTCGGCATGACGCGCGTGGGGCGACGCAGTGAGCCGTTGCCGGAGCTGATGGCGGACGCGGCGCACGCGGCGCTGGCCGAGGCGGGGCTGGATGTCCCGGAGGCCATCGTGGTGGCGACGATGAACCCCGAAGAGTTCGTCGGTGACGGCAACTTCGCCTCGAACGTCGCCACCCAGATGGGTTTCGCCGATGTCCCCACGCTGCGCGTGGAGACGGCGACCTCGTCCGGCGCGGCCGCCCTGTACGCCGCCTTCGCCCAGGTGGCGGCGGGGCTGCGCGGCCGCGTGCTGGTCGTGGGCGGCGAGAAGATGACCCATCTGGCCACGCCGAAGGTCTCGGAGATCATCGGGCGCTCGATCGATCCCTACGAGCGCGCCTACGGCGCGACGATGCCGGCCCTGGCGGGCATCGTGACGCGTGCGCTGCTCACGCGCGGGGCGATCACGGCGCGTGAGATCGCCCAGGTGGCGGTGAAGAACCACGCCAACGGCGCCCGCAACCCGCTCGCGCACTTCCAGGAGCCGGTGACGCTCCAGGAGGTGCTGGAGAGCCGGATGGTGGCCGATCCGCTCCGGCTGCTGCACTGCTGTCCGATCTCCGACGGTGCCGCCGCCGTGGTGCTCACCGGCGAGCCGAGCCACGTCCGCGTGGCCGGTATCGGGCAGGGCACCGACACGCTCGCCGTGCGGCATCGCCGCGACCTCACGTCGTTCACCGCCACGCGCATGGCGGCCCGCGAGGCGTACGGCATGGCGCGCTTCGGACCCGAGCGCGTGGACCTGGCCGAAGTGCACGACGCCTTCGCGCCGTTCGAGCTCATCTCGCTCGAGGACCTGGGCCTCTTCCCGCCGGGCAAGGCGGGGCGCGCGACGCTCGATGGCGACACGGCCGTGGACGGCCGCCTGCCCATCAACACCTCGGGCGGCCTCAAGGCGCGCGGTCACCCGCTGGCCGGCACCGGCATCGCGCAGATCGTGGAGTGCGTCTGGCAGCTCACCGGCCGCGCCCACGGCCGCCAGGTGCCCCACGCCACCCGCGCCCTCGCCCACTCCATCGGCGGCCTCGCCACCAACAACTGGGTGACACTCCTGGAGGCGCGCCCGTGATCGAGACGATCAAGGCGTCGCGGTGTCCCCGGTGCGACATGGTGGTGGCGCCGCCGGCGTCGTACTGTCCGCACCATCCGGTGCTGATGGCGCCGATCTCGGTGCCGGGCCTGGGCGAGATCATCTCGTTCACGACGCTGCACACGCCGCCGGCGGGGTTCAAATCGCCGCTGCACATCGCCATCGTGGAGCTCGACGGCGGCGCCCGCTTCGTCTGCCACGGCTCCGAGGTCAAGGGCCTCAAGGTCGGCGCCGACGTCGCCATCGAGGCGATCGACAACATCTATTACTTCTCGAACCTCGGGGCCATGGACCGCGCGCGGCTCTTCTGGCGCCGGACGGGCCGCGCCGGCGAGCGCGTCAACGCAATCGCCCGCAGCCTGGCCAAGCGCATGTGGCGGTCCCGGACGCTCGACAAGAGCGCGTAGACCACTCCCTCGGCCCCTCCCGCCTGTGCGACACTACGCGGCAAACGCCGAACGGCCGCCGCGTGCGTGGCGGCTCTGGAAGGGGAGACATCGTGCCGCGAGCTGACCGACCGCTGTCCGGAATGCGCGTGCTGGATCTCACGAGGGTGCTGGCCGGCCCCTTCTGCTCGATGATCCTGGGCGACATGGGCGCCGAGGTCATCAAGATCGAGGAGCCCGGCAAGGGCGATGACACGCGCTCGTGGCCGCCGTTCCTGGGCGGCGAGGCCACGTACTTCCTGTCGGTCAACCGCAACAAACAGAGTCTCACGCTGAACCTGAAGGCGCCCGAGGGGCGCGAGCTGCTCAAGCGCCTGGTGAAGAAGAGCGACGTGGTGCTCGAGAACTTTCGCACCGGGACGATGGAGCGCCTCGGACTCGGTTACGCCACGCTCAAGAAGGTCAATCCCAAGCTGGTGTACTGCGCCATCTCGGGCTTCGGCGAGTCCGGCCCCGAGGCGGCGCGCGCCGGCTACGACCTGATCGTGCAGGCCGAGTCGGGGCTGATGGACATCACCGGCTTCGAGGACGGCCCGCCGGTGAAGGTGGGCACCTCGATCGCCGACCTCGTGGCCGGCATGTCGGCAGCCCACGGCATCACGCTGGCGCTGCTGGCGCGCACGCGCACCAAGAAGGGGCAGAAGGTCGAGATCTCGATGCTGGACGCCATGGCGGCCCTGCTGACCTACCAGGCCGGGATCTACTTCGGCACCGGCGCCAAGCCGAGCCGCCGCGGCAACAAGCATCCCTCGATCGTGCCCTACGAGGTCTTCAAGGCGGCCGATGCCTACCTCACGCTGGGCGTGGCGAACAACTCGCTGTGGGAGCGGTGCTGCACGGCCATGGAGCGCCCCGACCTCGTCAAGGACCCGCGCTACGCGCGCGAGGCCGACCGCGTGCAGAATCGCGAGACGCTGGTGCCGCTGCTCAACGACGTGCTCGGCGGCCGCACGGCCGACGAGTGGCTCAAGCGCTTCGAGGCGGTCGGCGTGCCGGCCGGGCGCATCCGGACGGTGGCCGAGGTATGCGAGAGCGAGCACCTCAAGGCCCGCGGCATGATCGTCACCCTGCCGCATCCGAAGGCCGGCAACCTGCGCGTGCTCGGCGTGCCCGTCCGCCTGCACGCCACGCCCGGCAAGGCCGTGACGGCGCCGCCGCTGCTCGGCCAGCACACCGATCGCGTGCTGCGCACGGTGCTCGGCGTGGGCAAGGGGGAGGTCGCACGGCTGCGCAAGAGCGGCGTCGTGTGATGGATCTCACGCCGCCCACACTGGCGGGCCGCCACGTCACGCTGGAGCCCATCGAGGAGCGTCACGCTCCGGATCTCTTCGCGGTCATGCAGGACGAGGAAGTCTGCCGGTACCTGGCGTGGCCGCCGCCCGTCAAGCTCGACGAGACGCTGGCCTTGATCCGCGAAGCGCGCGAGGCGGTGGCCCGACGGCAGTCGATCGTCTTCGCCCAGGTGTGGAATGCCACCGGCCGCGCCATCGGCTCCACGCGGCTGCTCGACCTGCGTCCCGCCGACCGGCAGGTGGAGATCGGCTCGACATTCCTGTCCCGCGACTACTGGCGCGGGCCCGCCAACACCGAGTCCAAGCTGCTGTTCCTGACCTACTGCTTCGAGCGGCTCGGCTGCGTGCGCGTCGCCCTCAAGACGGACGGGCGCAACGTCCGCTCGCAGGAGGCGATCGCGCGGCTGGGCGCCGTGCGCGAGGGCGTGCTGCGCAAGCACATGAACGTGCGGGGCTACCAGCGCGACACGGTGTACTTCTCGATCCTCGAGAACGAGTGGCCGGCGGTGAAGGCGCGGCTGCAGGCGCGCCTGGCCGCCGGTCCCGTCACTTCCGGGCGCTGACGGCGACCAGCACGACGCCGCCGACCAGGGCGGCGATGCCCACGATAGGTGGCAGCGGGATGGTCTTCTCGCGCTTGGCCTCGACCTTGAGCGGTCCGAGGTCCACGACCTTGTCCTTGGTCGTGTAGTTGATGCCCTGGTACGCCAGGGCGACGATGCCGAGAACGATCAGGATGATGCCGACGACGGTGGCGGGCTTCATGGCGACCTCCGACCTCGAGATTGCCCCCTACGCCCATCGTACCATCCGCGTCGCGCGCCGGTCGGGAACCGCCCCGGTCAGTCGGTCTTGTGCTCGAGCTCGAGGTGCTCGAGCGACTCGGCCGACAGCTCCTTGTGCGTGCCGGCGGCGGCCTTGAACGTCGCGATGCCGCGGCGCTCGGAGGAGATCTCCTTCGTCTCCACCACGCGGAAGCCGTCCTTCCGCAGCCAGTCCTCCATCGGCAGGCCCTGGTCACTGGCCTCGTAGCGCTGGACGGACTCGCGCAGGCGCCGCTCGTCCTCCTGGCTCTGGATCAGCACGACGCGCACCACGCGGGGATCGTTGGCCCACGGCCGCACGAGCGCCGCGGTCACGCGCGTGGCGAGCAGGCTTGAAATGTCGCGCGCAATGGAGTCGGCCGCCTTGCCCATGCGCTCGACGGCGTCGCTCTGCCGCCCGGCCTGCTTGGCCAGCTCGGCCATGAACTGCACGGAGAGGAGACGAGGATCGTCACTCATAGGACCCTCCCTCGCCTGGACTCCCGGCAAACTCCGCGCCATGGCCGACAGCAGGGAAGTCGGGTACTTGCTCCGCCGAGACGGGGGACGCCGCGTTGCAATTTGACGCGAATCCCCCATTCTTGACACCCCCGGTACGACCATCGCATGATGGGACACTTTCGGCGGGGGGCAGGAAAGCAGAAATGTCACGTTTCATCAGGATTTACGATACAACGCTGCGCGATGGCACCCAGGGCGAAGGCGTGTCCTTCTCCATGGAGGACAAGGTTCGCCTGGCCAGTCGGCTCGACGCCTTCGGCATCCACTACATCGAGGGCGGCTGGCCGGGCTCCAATCCCAAGGACCTCCGCTTCTTCCGCCGGATGCAGGACGTCACGCTCAAGCACGCCAAGCTCGCGGCGTTCTCCATGACCCGGCGCGCGGGCGGCGCCACCGAGAGCGATCCGAACATGCAGGCGATCATCGACTCCGGCGCGCCGGTGGCCACCATCGTCGGCAAGGCGTGGGACTTCCACGTCACCGCTGCGCTCGGCACGACGCGCGACGAGAATGTCGCGATGATCCGTGACTCGATCGCCTACCTGCGGCCCAAGATGGACGAGGTGCTGTTCGACGCCGAGCACTTCTTCGATGGCTTCCGGGCCAACCGCGAGTACGCGCTGGCCACGCTGCAGGCGGCCGCCGAAGCGGGCGCCCACTGGCTGGTGCTCTGCGACACCAACGGGGGCACGCTGCCGCCGGATCTGGTGGCGATCATCCGCGAGGTGAAGCGGCACGTGAAGACGCCGCTCGGCATCCACGTTCACAACGACGCCGAGTGCGCCGTGGCCAACACGCTGGCCGCGGTGATGGAAGGCGTGGACCAGGTCCAGGGGACGATCAACGGGTTCGGCGAGCGCTGCGGCAATGCCAACCTCGTATCGATCATCCCCACCCTGGCGCTCAAGCTCGGCCTCGATTGCGTGCCGACCGCGCACCTGCGCGAGCTGCGGGACCTCTCGCGCTTCGTGTCCGAGCTGGCCAATCGCAAGCCCTGGTCGTCGCAGCCCTACGTCGGCGACTCGGCCTTCGCCCACAAGGGCGGCATGCACGTCTCCGCCGTGCAGAAGCACCCCGAGACCTACGAGCACATCGATCCGCAGCGCGTGGGCAATCACCGGCGGGTGCTCGTCTCCGAGCTGGCCGGCAAGTCCAACATCCTGTGGAAGGCGCGGGAGTTCGGCATCGACCTCGACCATGACACGCCCGACTCCCGCCGCATCCTCGACCGGCTCAAGACGCTGGAGGACGAGGGATTCCAGTTCGAGGGCGCCGAGGCCTCGTTCGAGCTGCTGATGGAGCGCGCGCTCGGCCGCCACAAGCCCTACTTCGAGCTCGACGCCTACCGCGTGATCGTCGAGGAGCAGAGCGCCGCCGAGGAGCCGGTGGCGGAGGCGACCGTGCGGGTGAAGGTGAAGGGCATCCTGGAGCACACGGCGGCGGCCGGCAACGGTCCCGTCAACGCGCTCGATCACGCGCTCCGCAAGGCGCTGGAGGAGTTCTATCCCAACCTGCGCGAGCTGAAGCTGCTCGACTACAAGGTGCGCATCCTGGACGAGTCCAAGGGCACCGCCGCCAAGACGCGGGTGCTCATCACCTCCGGCGACGGCCGGGAGACCTGGGGCACGGTGGGCGTGGCCGACAACATCATCGAGGCATCCTGGCAGGCGCTGGTGGACTCCGTCGAGTACAAGCTGCGCGCCGACGAGCGGCGCACCGCGTGAAGATCGTCGTCGTCGACGACGAGCCGACGATCGTGCTGATGTGCCGGCGCGTGCTGGAGTCGCAGGGCCATACCGTGCACGGCTTCAGCAACGTGCACGCGGCCCTGCAGCAGCTGGAGCTGGAGGCGGCCGACCTCCTCGTGGTCGACTACAAGATGCCCGAGCTGAACGGCCTCGAGTTCATCCAGCGCGCCTGGGCGGTGCGCCCGGGGCTGCGCGTGGTCATGATCACCGCGCACGGCACGCGCGAGGTCATGGGCCGCGCCACCGAGAGCGGCGTGCAGTCGATCGTGCTCAAGCCCTTCACGCCCACCGAGCTGGCCCGGGGCGTGGCCGCCGCCGTCGAGAAGATGGACGAGGGCACCGCGCCCTCGCGCTGATCGGCCCGCCGCGTCGCGCGCGCCTCGAAGCGCCGCTCCCACATCGCCACGCCGGCGCACACCGGCGGCGTGGCGCGGCAGATGAAGCCCTCCACGTACGAGACCGTGAACGTCTCCGGCCGCTCGGGATCTCCGCTGAAGTCGAAGGCGCCGCCCGAGAGGTGCGGCAGCGGCGGCGGTCCCGCGAGCACCAGCGGTGAGGGGAAGGTGAAGCTCGTCGGGCCGGCGGGGCCGATCAGTCCGGAGCCGTCGCCGCCCTCACCGCGCCATTCCAGCCGCATGACGCCGGGGCGCACGCGCTGCAGCCGCGCGCGGGCGTGACCGGAGCGCTCGCCGGCCGCGACGGGTTGGGAGTCGCCTTGCTGCCAGCGGACTTCACGCGCGAAAGCGGTCCAGACGAAATCGTAGTCGGAGGCGAACGCCGGGACCGCCGGCGTCGCCGCTCCAGCGGAGAAGGCGACGGCGAGGAACCAGACGGGGAGCATCAACGCTCGAAGGCAGCAAGTCCAGTGCCGGTGACTCCCGGAGGGTGCTAGATACCCTTGCTCGACCGCCAGTCGCGGATCTGGTCGGCGTGCTCGCGGTAGTGGTGGGCGGTGTTCTGATCGACGATCTTCCAGGCCGTCTTGCCGACCTGGAAGCGCTCGGCCGGGACGCCGGCGGCGGCGCGCAGGAAGTACTCGTGGGTCTTGTCCAGCTCAAGCAGCACGTCGGCGACCGGCGTACCCCGCCGGGCCGCGGCGAAGCGCGCGTTCCAGCTGTCGACGTCGTCGTAGGACACGCCCTCGCGGATCGGCCGCTCGCCGCGCGACAGCCGCTCCAGCGCGGGGCCCATCTCCTCGTGCCAGCCCGCGATGTGGGCGACGATGTCCTTCACCGACCACGTGCCCAGCCACACCTCGGTCATCTGCGACTCGTTGAGGCCCTGCAGCGCCTCGTGGAAGCTCTTGTACTCCCGGGCGGCTTCGTTCAGCAGCTCCTCTTTGGTCGCGGCCACGCGGCGTCCCTCCCTGCCGGCATGCTCGAATCCCGTTGAAATTCTCTCACCGCTGCCCAGCCCCTGCCATCGCGCGGCGGCCGCGTCACACCAGCCGCTTGTAGAAGAGCAACTCGCGGTAGCCCTGCGGGAGGTTGTCGATGTAGCCGGAGGGCTGGAAGCCGAGGGCGGTGTGCATCTGGATGGCGACCGAGTTCGTCTCCTCCGTGGACGAGTAGAGCCGCGGGCTGGGCGACATCCCTTCCACCGCACGATACAGCGCGCGGGCGATGCCGCGCTTGCGGTGGTCCTCGCGCACGGAGACGAGCGACACGAACGTGCACTGGAACCAGTCCGTGCGATAGGCGAGCAC
>JBKPRI010000128.1:0-11525 GCA_046734515.1 Candidatus Methylomirabilota bacterium
CCCGAGGACCTTCCGCTGCTGGTGCTCTATACCGTGTCCGGCGTCGGTTTCGGAATGCGGATCGCCCAGCTCTCCGCGATTCCCGCCGATCAGTTCTCGGGGCCGCATCTCGGTGCCATTCTCGGTCTCGTCCAGGCCGGCGGCGGCCTCGGCGGCGCGGTGGGGCCCGTCCTCGGCGGCTGGCTCTTCGACGTCACCAGCAGCTACGGGTTGGCCTTCGCCGTGGCCGCGCTCGCAATCGTGGGCTCTGCGGTCGCGGCCTGGCTCGCCGCCCGGCCCGTCCGGGGCGGCGTATAGTGATCGGCCATGGTGTCTCGCCGCACGCTGCTCGTCGCGCTGTTCACGACACTGCTGCCGGCGCGTGCCTCCGCCCAGAAGCCCGCGCGGATCGGCTGGCTCTCGGCGGGCTCCGAGCCGGATCCGTTTCTCGAGGGATTCCGCGAGGGGTTGCGCAAGCTCGGGTACGTCGAGGGCCGCACCGTCGTCCTCGAGATCCGCCACGCCGGGGGAGACCTGGACCGGCTGCGGGCGGGCGCCGCGGAGCTTGCACGCTCGCAGGCCTCGGTCGTCGTCGCCGCCGGCATCGCGGCGCGAGCCGCCATGGCGATCACCGACGTGCCGGTGCTGTTCGCCATCAGCGGCGATCCCGTCGAAGGCGGCTGGGCCAAGACGGTCTCACGGCCCGGCGGCAACTTCACCGGAAGCACGTTCCTGTCCCTCGAGGTTGCTGGCAAGCGCGTGGAGCTGCTCAAGCAGGCCGTGCCGCGCCTGCGCACGCTCGCGGCGCTGTCGAATACCGATCACCCCGGCGAGCCGTCCGAGCGGCGTGCCACCGAGACCGCCGCGCAAGCCCTCGGCGTCAGCGTCGTCTACGTTCCCTTCGCGCAATCGCCGTTCGCCGCCAGCCCGGAGCTCGACAAGGCGCTGGACGCCGTCCGCCGCGCGCAGCCGGACGCGATGGTGGTGTTCCCGGAGGGCGCGACCATGGCGAACCGCGCCGGCCTCGCGCGGTTCGCGATCGCCCAGCGGCTGCCGACGATGTTCGGCTGGAGCGAGTACGCCGACGCGGGCGGGTTGATGAGCTACGGCGCCAACCAGCGTGAGACCTACATGCGGCTGGCCGTGTTCGCCGACAAGATCCTCAAGGGCGCGAAGCCCGCCGAGCTGCCGATCGAGCAGCCCACGAAGTTCGAGCTGGTCGTCAATCTCCAGACAGCAAAGGCCCTGGGACTGGCGCTCCCCGAGACGCTGCTGGTGCGCGCGGATCGGGTCATCCAATGAATGGGGTATAGTACCGGGCCATGACGAATCCGATCCCGTCCGGTCCCAAGTTCGTCACCCTCCCCGAGATCCGCCGCGCCGCCAAGGAAAAGCTGCCCCGGGACCACTGGAACTTCGGTGACGGCGCCGCCGAGACCGAATCCACCAAGCGCCGCAACCGCCGCCACCTGGACCGCTTGGCCATCCAGCAGAACGTGCTGGTGGACGTGCGTACGGTGGACCTGACCACGAGCCTGCTCGGCGTGCCGCTGGCGTGGCCGGTGGCCGTCGCGCCCATGGGCGGCCTCGTGCTCTTTCACCCGGAGGGCGACGTCGAGATGGCCCGCGGCGCCGGCCGCGGCCAGACGCTGCAGTGGCTGAGCGGTGCCACCGGCTGGCCGGTCGAGGAAGTCGCCAAGGCGGGCTCGGGCCCGCAGATGTTCCAGCTCTACGCCCACGGCGATCACGGCTGGATGGGCGAGCTACTGGCGCGCGTGGCGGAGTCCGGCTACAAGGCCGTGGCGCTCACCGTCGACGTGCAGCAGTACAGCCGCCGCGAGCGCGACGTGTTCAACCGGTTCAGCCCGCGCAAGGCCATGGAGATCGCGCCCAACCCGCGCGGTCCGCTGCCGGACTTCCAGTCTGGGCTCACCTGGGCCGACGTCGAGTGGCTCTTGAAGACGACGAAGCTGCCGGTGGGGCTCAAGGGCATCATGACCACCGCCGACGCCAAGCGCGCGGTGGACATGGGCGTGAAGCTCATCTGGGTGTCGAACCACGGCGGCCGCCAGCTCGACCACACGCAGTCGACGATCGAGGCCCTGCCGCCCATCGTGGACGCGGTGGCCGGGCGCGCCGAGATCATGATCGACGGCGGTTTCAACCGCGGCACCGACGTCATCAAGGCGCTGGCGCGCGGCGCCCGCGTGGTGGCCTGCGGCCGCACGATGCTGTGGGGCCTGGGCGCCGACGGCGCCGACGGCGTGGCGCGCGTCGCCGAGATCATGCGCGACGAGCTCAAGATCAACATGGGCCTGTGCGGGCGCAACCGCATCAAGGACCTCACCCCGGATCTCATCTTCCGCGCAGACTGAGCGAGCAGCGCCTCTCACCGAGGAGCGATGGCCATGGAGTTCACACGACGGCAGGTCCTGGCCCAGGCGACGATCGCAGCGGCGGTGTATACCCTCGATCCCCACGAGCTCTGCTGCGGGATGAATGCCTACGCGCAGACGGCGGGCGCCGAGTCATTCGAGCTCAAGAAGGTCGGCGACGGCATCTGGGCGGCGGTGGCGGCCGTGCGCTACAAGGTCAACTCCAACGCGGCCGTGATCGAGACCAACGACGGCATCGTCGTGGTCGACTCGCACTCCAAGCCCTCGGCCGCGCGCTCGCTCTACAAGGAGATCCAGGCCGTCAGCAAGAAGCCCGTCAAGAAGATCATCAACACGCACTTCCACTGGGACCACTGGCAGGGCAACGAGGTCTACGCGCAGGCCAACCCGAGCCTCGAGATCATCGCCTCCGAGAAGATGAAGGAAGCTTTGCTCAGGCCGAACTCGGGCGTGGGCGGGGTGCCGTTCATCGAGACCCAGCTCAAGAACCTGCCCGGCGAGATCGCCAAGCTGAAGGACGACATCACGAAGGCGTCCGATGCGGCCACCAAGGCCCGGCTGGAGAGCAACCTGCAGCAGGCGGAGAGCTATCAGAAGGAACTGCAGAACCTCAAGCCGGCGGTGCCGAACCGCACAGTGGGCCAGACGACGACGCTGCAGGAAGGCGGCCGAGAGATCCGGCTCATGCTGCTGGGACGCGGTCACACCGACGGTGACCTCTACACCTACCTGCCGAAGGAGAAGGTCGTGATCACCGGCGATGCGGTGGTCGACTGGATGCCGTTCATGAACGACGGCTATCCCGAGGACTGGGCCCGCACGGTCGGCGAGCTGGAGAAGCTCGATATCGAGCGGATCGTTCCCGGCCACGGCGAGCCGGCCCCGAAGAGCCACCTGGCGCAGTTCCGGGGCTACCTGAGCGACCTTGTCGCCGCGGTGAAGAAGGCAGGCGCCGACGGCATGCCGCTCGACCAGATGAAGACGAAGATCTCCGACGACCTGGCGCCGAAGTACGAAGCCTATTTCTCGCGCTACCCGGTCGGCCAGTACCGCGACCGCGTGCCGGTCAACGTCGAGGTGGCCTACAACAAGCTCGTCAAGAAGATGTAGCGCGGCGCGGTGAGCAGGGACCCGGGCGGGGCCCCGCCCAGGTCCCTGCCCGCTGCGTCGGTCACCTCGTCTTGGCTATCTTATTGGCGATCTTCAGTCGGCCAGCTCGGGGATTACCCATAGCGGGGCCCGGCCGGCCGCGACCCTTTGGATGTTGTCGAAGCCGTTGCGGAAGCGCGCCGTCCAGTTCTCCCACGTCGGGCCGGCCGAGTGCGGGGTCAGCGTGACGTTGGGCAGCGAGAAAATCGGGTGGTTCTCCTTGGGTGGCTCCTCCACCATCACGTCGAGCCCGGCGCCGGCGATACGGTTGTTCTTGAGCGCGTCGTAGAGCGCGTTCTCGTCGATGACCGGGCCGCGGCAGGTGTTGACGATGATGGCCTCGCGCTTCATCAGCCCCAGCGCCCGTCCGTCGATGAGGTTGCGGGTGGAGTCGTCGAGCGGCACGTGCAGGCTCACGATGTCGGAGGTGCGCAGCAGCTCGTCGAAGAGCACGAAGCGCACGCCGAGCGCGTCCTCGTCGGCCTCGGAGAGCCGCCGGATGTCGTAGTACTGCACCTTCGTCTCGAACGCGCGGGCCCGGCGAGCCACCTTCTTGCCGATGTTGCCGAGCCCCACGATGCCGAGCGTCTTGTTGCCCATCTCGTACACGCGCACGTCGGCCGGGTTGCCGACGCGCCACTTGCCGGCCGCCACCGAGTTGTGGAACTGCACCACCCGCTTGAGCACGGCCAGGATCAGCATGATCGTGTGCTCGGCCACCGCCAGCGCGTTGGCGCCCCCGTTGTTGGACACGGGCACCTTGGCCTTGCGCGCCGCCTCGACATCTACGTGGTCGTAGCCGGCGCTGAGCAGCTGAACCAGCTTGAGATTGGGCGCCGAGCGGAAGAACTCGCCGCCCATGCGGCGGGCGAGCCCGAGGTAGTACTCGGCGTCGCCGGCGGCCTGGATGAACTCCGGCGTGCCCGGATCGGCCATCACCAGCTCGTAGCCGGCCGGCGTCATGGCCTTGGCCATGGTGACGATCACCTCGGGCTGCTTGGGCGCGAACAGGATCTTCTTGGCCATGGGTCTTTTCTCCGTTACTGCTGCGCGAGCGGGATGGTGGCGGTCACGACCGGGACCTGGCTGACGACGCGCGTGGTGTGGCCCTGGCCGGTCGTGTCCTCGACCAGCCGCGCGTCCCCGGGGCCGAACACGTGCTTGGAGCCGTCGCCCAGGCCGATCTCGAGCTGCCCCTGCAGGATGATCACGAACTGGCGGCGCGGCGCCGGGTGCCAGTCGAGAAAGCGGCCGACCGGCCACACGCTGAACGAGATCTGCGTGGTCGGCAGTCCCTTGAGCCAGTCCGCTTTCTTGTCGATGTCGATCGTCTCGATGCGCCCCTGCCCGTCGGGGCCGGTGTAGAGCCGGAACGTTCCCATGGAGTCCTCCCTGTCGCGCGGGATGCTAGCATACGCGAGCGATGGCTGACGCGAGACCCGGCCCCTCTTCCCACACGTTCTTTTCCCAGCGCCTGCGGCTGCACTACGTGGACTGGGGAAACCCGGACAAGCCGCCACTCCTGCTCGTCCACGGCGGGCGCGATCACTGCCGCAACTGGGACTGGACGGCCGAGGCCCTGCGGGAGGACTGGCACATCATCGCGCCCGACCTGCGCGGCCACGGCGACAGCCAGTGGTCCACCGACGGCAACTACACGATCGCCGGCTACATCTACGACCTCGCCCAGCTGATCCACCAGCAGCGGCTGGCGCCGGTGACGATCGTCTCGCACTCGCTCGGCGGCGTGATCAGCCTGCGCTACGCCGGGCTCTATCCCGACACGGTCAAGCGCCTCGTGGCCATCGAGGGCATTGGGCCTGCGCCCGCGCGGCTGGCCGAGTACCGCGCGCGGACCATCGTGGATCGCCTGGACGCGTGGATCAAGGAGCAGCGCATGCTCTCGGGCCGGTTGCCGCGGCGCTATGCCTCGATCGAGGACGCATTCAAACGGATGCAGGAGGAGAACCCGCACCTCACCGCGGAGCGGGCGCGCCATCTCACGGAGCACGGCGTCAACCAGAACGAGGACGGGACGTACTCCTGGAAGTTCGACAACTACGTGCGCGCCTTCCCGCCCTACGACATGCCCGCGCGCGACATCGTGACGCTGTGGGGGCGCATCGCCTGCCCCACCCTGCTGCTGTGGGGCAAGGAGAGCCGCTGGGCGAGCGATCCCATGGAGGATGGCCGCGCCGCGCACTTCAAGCACGCGCGCGTGGTCGGCGTCGAGCACGCCGGGCACTGGCTCCACCACGACCGGCTGGACGAGTTCCTCGGCATCTTGAAGGAGTTCCTGGCATGAGCACCGTGAATCTCGACGAGCTGAAGACGCACATCGGCCGCAAGCAGGTGGCCAAGGACGTCCTGCACGCGGGGCCCGCCAACCTGCTGCGGCTGGCGCTGGCGCGGCCGGAGCCCGAGCTGAAGGACGGTGACGCGCTGCCGCCCGCGTGGCTTACGCTCTACTTCCTGCCGCGCTTCGGCCCGACGGAGCTGCGCCCGGACGGCGCCCCCGGCGACAGCGGCGTGGTCCCCCGGATGCCGCTGCCGCGCCGCATGTTCGCCGGCGAGCGTCAGCGTTACCATCGCCCCTTGCGGCTGGGCGAAGCGGTGCGCCGAGAGACCGAGCTGGCCGACATCTCGGTGAAGAGCGGTGCCACCGGCACCCTCGTGTTCGCCACCGTGCTGAGCCGGATCTTCGGCGGCGATGGCGCGCTCGCCGTCGAGGAGGAGCGCCGCACGGTCTTTCGCGAAGAGGTCAAGGCGGGCGACAAGAACCAGGCGCCGCGCCGCGATCCCGCGCCCGCGGAGGTGCCCTGGCGGCGCAGCGTCACCACGAATCCCGTCCTGCTCTTCCGCTTCTCCGCGCTGACGTTCAACAGCCACCGCATCCACTACGACCGCCCGTGGGCAATGGACATCGAGGGCTATCCCGGCCTCGTGGTCCACGGCCCGCTGACCACCACGCTGCTGATCGACTTCGCCCGCGACAGCAACCCCGGCCGCGCGATCCGCGGCTACACTACCCAGGCCCGCGCGCCGCTGTTCGACACCGCGCCGTTCGAGTTACGCGGCCGCCCGACGGGCGACGGCAAGGCCGCCGAGCTGTGGGCCGTCACCCCCGAGGGCACCATCGCGATGAGCGCCGAGGTTGAGCTGACGTAAAAGGAGATCAGCGATGAAGATCAATGTGGTGCTAGTTCTCGCCGCGGTATTCGCGCTGCTGCCGTTTCAGGCCTTGGCCGCGGACAAGCAGATCAAGGACGTCAAGGAGCTGGCCGGAAGCTGGAACGGCTGGGTCACCGCCGAGGTTGGCGACGAGCGCGCCACGATGATCGTCCAGGAGGACGGCAGCTACAAGGCCGCGACGACTCGTGGCACGCAGTCCGAGGGTCAGTTCTATCTCCAGGACGGCAAGCTGATGTACCGATCGTCACGGACGGCGGGCATGGCGAACCTGGCCGAAGATGGCGGCAAGACCACGATCACGATCTTGCCCAACGATCCAAGCTATCGCACCGGCAGCGCGCGGTACGAACGGGTCAAATAGTGAGCGCTGCCGGCCTGCCGCTGGCCGACGTCCGCGTGCTCGAGCTCGGGCACATCATCGCCGGGCCGTCGGCCGGTCTCCTGCTCGCCGACCTCGGCGCGGACGTCATCAAGATCGAGAAGCCGGCGGAGGGTGATCAGACGCGCGGAATGCCAGCGGGGAACTGGGCCAACTTCCACTTCTTCAACCGCAACAAGCGCAGCATCGCCGTCGACCTCAAGGGCTCGGCGGAAGGGCGCGAGCTCTTCCTGCGAATGGCGAAGGCGTCCGACATCGTCATCGACAACTTCGCCTACGGCGCCGTGGAGGGCATGGGGCTCGGCTACGACGTCCTGTCGAAGGCCAACCCCCGCATCATCTATATGGCCCTCAAGGGCTTCCTCCCCGGGCCGTCGGAGGCCCGGCCGTTCCTCGACGAGCTGGCGCAAATGGCGGGCGGGCTCGCGTTCATGACCGGGCCCCGGGGCAAGCCGATGCGCGCGGGCGCCTCCGTGGTGGACGTGGGCGCGGCGGCGTACGGGATCGTCGCGGTGCTGGCGGCGCTGCACCAGCGCGAGCGCACGGGCGTGGGACAGAAGATCACGGCCGGGCTCTACGAGACGACGGTCTACTGGGTCGGGCAATGGCTCGCGAACCACGCGGCCACGGGCGAGCCGTCGGTGCCAATGCCGGAGATGCGGCAGGGCACGCGCATGGGCTGGGGCATCTACCAGCTGTTCGAGGCGAGCGACGGCGAGCAGGTGTTCATCGGCATCACGTCCAACGCGCACTGGGAGCGCTTCTGCAAGGAGTTCGGGCTGAGCGAGCTGCTCGCCGACGAGACCTTGAACGACAACGCCAAGCGCGTGGCCGCCCGCAACTGGCTGCCCGGGCGCATCGGCGAGGAGATCCGGAAGTACTCCAGCAGCGAGCTGGCCGAACGGCTGGAGCGCACGCGCATTCCGTTCGCGCCGCTGCGGCGGCCGGACCAGGTGCTGGGCGATCCCCATTTGCACGCGGCCAATCAATTCATGGACACGCCCCTGCCCGGGCGCGGCACCGCCAAGCTCCCGAAGATGCCGGTGCGGAGCACGGCGTACGAGTTCGAGCTGCGCCGCGCGGCGCCGGGACTGGGAGAGCATACTCGAGAGGTGCTGCTGGAGTTCGGGCTCACGAAGGACGACATCGACGCGCTGGCGTCGCGGAGGGTCATCGCATGAGCGATCTGCCGAAGTCCGTCAAGATCAAGGAAGTCGGCCCGCGCGAGGGCTTTCAGTTCGAGAAGGGCGCCATCAGCCTCGAGGACAAGATCTCGCTGGTGGACGCGCTGTCCGGCACCGGCCTCAAGTCCATCGAGTTCACCTCGTTCGTGAGTCCCAAGTGGGTGCCGCAGATGGCCGACGCCGACCAGATGGTGGCCGGCATCAAGCGCGTCCCCGGCGTGGCCTACGAGGCCATCTGGCTCAACGAGGCCGGCCTCGAGCGCGCCGCCAAGCACAAGGACACGCTGGCGCTGCGCCCGATGTTCAGCGTGGCCGGCAGCGACACGTTCATGCGCAAGAACACCAACCGCAGCGTGGACGAGCGGCTCGAGGAGCTGCCGGGCTGGGCCGAGCGCTACCAGAAGCTCGGGATGGACTGGCTCGACGTCGGCGTGATGGCCGCGTTCGGCTGCAACTACGAAGGTGACGTCTCACCGAAGCACGTCGTCACCGTGCTCCAGAAGACCGAGCAGAAGGCCAACGCGTGCGGCTCACGCCTGGGCGGCATCGGGCTGGCCGACACGATGGGCTGGGCCAACCCGCTGCAGATCAAGCGCCTGGTCGGCGCCGTGCGCGAGCGCTGGCCCAGCACGCCGATCAAGCTCCACCTGCACGACACGCGCGCGCTCGCGGTCGCCAACGTGGTCGCCGCGCTCGAGGTCGGCGTGGACTGCTTCGACAGCGCCGTGGCCGGCATGGGCGGCTGTCCGTTCGCGGCCCACAAGGGCGCCGCCGGTAACGTCACCACCGAGGACGTCGTGTTCCTCTGCCAGGAGATGGGCGTGGAGACCGGCGTGGACCTCGACGCGATGATCGCCGCCGGCCAGCTCGCCGAGAAGGTCGTGGGCCACCCGCTGCCGGGCAAGCTGAAGTCGGGCGGCAACCTCGAAAACTACCGCGCGCGGGCACGGGCCACCACGACCACCTGAGCGGTGCCCGGCCGTGGGCTTGACACGCCGCCGCCAGCACGTCATCGCGCTGGTGTTCGCCGGGCTGTTCATCGTGACCGTCGCCTGGCGAGGATTCGACGTCGCCTGGAACGGCGCGATGCTGGTGATCGTCCTCGTGTTCGGTGTCGGCCACACGGCATACCTCGCCATCGTTCAGCAACGCGCGGCACGGCGGCCAGTGACACTGGATGCGCGGCGTCTCGTGCAGCGGGACGAGCAAACGGTTGCCGTCGCGACGATCGATCTGACCGCGCCATTCGCGGCTGAGTGCGTGTACGACGCCGGCGAGTGGGTTCTCTACAAGGTCCGGCAAGGCCCGACGGCCATGTGGATCACCGTTCCCGGCGACGGGGATGGCGCCGTTGTCCGCGCCCTCGGGCTGAGCTGGCCGCCCCGGGGATATTCGGGCGCCCGTTTCCTGTAGCCGCCGGGCTCTAGCCGTCCAGCCGTCTAAGGACGCGGCTCAGAACCGAAGGGCGAGGCCGGCGGAGACCCCCCAGTCGGCCGAGCCGTCGGACAGGCCGCGGGACACCGAGCCCGTGAGCTTCAGCAACCGGGTGAGCCGCACCTCGCCCCCCACGCGCACCTCCAGCGGACCGTCCTGGCCGGGGGCCACGGACGTCGCGCCCTCGAGGAATGCGAAGACGGAGACGGCCGGAACGATGCCGTAGGCCACGCCGATGCTCCAGCCGAACGAGTCTCGGAGATCCGAGCCGGGCGGATCCCCGATGAAGGTGTACGAGAGCGTCAGATACCCGTAGAGATCACCGATGAGGTTCTTGCTCACATCCACGCCGAGGGTCTCGTCGAACTCGCCGGTACCGAGCCCGCGGTCCCGATCGGCCGTCGGAAACTTCACCTTCACGTAGGGCGCGATCTCGGGCAGCACGGCGTCCTCGCGCAGGACGACGAACGCCGCCCTGCCCAGCACATCGCCGAGCCCCTCCTCGGATGTCGAGCCGGAGGGCTTCGCCAGCTTGCCCTTCTGCTTGCCGCGTGATGCCACGCCGCCGCCGGTGATGACGACGTTCTGCGTGTCCTGGTAGAGGAACGGGACGGTGACGCTGAGCCACAGGCGGTCGATCGGACTCACGCCGAGCGTGAACGGCACGTACACGATCGTGGTGTCCTTGTCCGTGCCGTAGTCACCGACCAGGTAGTTCACCGACGATGATAGCCCCAGCCATGGCCGGTCCTCGGCGCACGCCGGGGGGACGGTCACGAGCGCCAGGACCAGGAGGACGAGAAGCACGCGGTCACGCATGTGCCGCCTCTTTACGGGAATGCCGGAGCGCATTTGCTCCGAGAGGATGCGCGGTGACGACCACGGCGCGGCGGGCGTCCGCCGCGCCGTGGCCTGGCTGCGGGGATCAGCGTCCGGGCTTCTCGGCCCGCTCGGGCTTCTCCATGCGCTCGGGTTTGGCCGGCTTCTCCGGCTTGTCGGTCTTGTCTTGCTTCTGATCGACCTTCGCCGTCGTCGCTTGACGCCGCTCGAACTCCGAGACGACCTGGCCGAGGTTCTTCTGCGTCACCAGCCCCTTGCTCTTCATGTCCTTGAAGGCTTCGCCCCAGCCCTGCTGCGACTTCATGGCCACGATCTGCTCGCGCGTCAGCGGCTGCGTTCCGGGCTTCGCCGTCTTCTGCGCCTCGAAGAGTGCCTGCACGATCTTCTGGTCGCCCGGCGTGAGCTTGGCCGTCTGCGCCCACGCGCTGGCAGACGACAGCGACAGTGCGAGCACCGCGCCACACAGCGCGATTCCGAACTTCCACGTGTTCTTCTGCACGGGAGTCCTCCTCTCGTCTCCACCGCATCGGCGCGGCGGACACTGCGCGGCGCATCGGTGCAGAGGCCGTACCAAATGGGCAATGGACCATGCTGACGCCGACTTCCAGGACGCGGAGCAGGCCGGCCGGCGGTCGCGGCTGTCGGTGTGCTGACAGTGCGCACCCGAAACGGCACGCGAAGACGGCGGCGACTCACCCCCGCACGATCGCCGGCCGGCGGAGAAACCAGAAGGCGACGCAGCCGGCCAGGTACGACACGATCGAGAGGATGAACGCCAGCCGGTAGCTGCCCGAGAGGTCGAAGATCAGTCCGCTCGCCCACGCGCCGACGGCCGCGCCGACGCCGGTGCCGATCGAGATCACGCCGAGAATCGCGCCGAGGTGCCGGCCCTGGAAGAGGTCGGCGGTCTTCGCCGTGATCATCGGACCGCGCGCGCCCCAGGTGAGCCCGAAGAAGCACGAGTGGACCCAC
>JBKPRI010000129.1:0-6866 GCA_046734515.1 Candidatus Methylomirabilota bacterium
GGCCGGGCACGATCTCGCCGATCGCACGGTTGATGGCGCGCGCGCCCAGCGCCCCGCCGGTGACGTACACGAGCGGCAGCGCCGGGTCGAGGCCGAAGCGGCCGATCGCGTCCGCCCGCGTGCCCGTGCGCAGGTCGGGCCGCAGCGGGTTGCCGGTGAGCACGACGCGATCGGCGGGGAAGTGCGCCTCGCTGCCGGCGAACGTCACGGCCACCCTGCGGGCCAGGCGCGCGGCGATGCGGTTGGCCAGGCCCGGCACCGACGTCTGCTCGTGCACGACCACCGGCACGCGCGCCAGCGCAGCGCCCAGCACGACCGGTAGCGCGACGAAGCCGCCGGTGGCCAGCACCACGCGCGGGGCGAGCTGCCGCACGAGCGCGCGCGCCCGCACGATGCCGGCGGGCACGTTCACGGCGAGGTCGCTGACGTTGCGCCAGGCCCAGTAGCGGCGGAGCTTGCCCGTCGGGATCGCGTGGTAGGGAATCGACTCCTCGGCCGCGCGCCGCGCCTCCACGCCGTCGCGGCTGCCGATCCAGGCGTGCGAGATCCCGCGCGCGCGCAGCAGCGTGGCCACGGCCAGCCCCGGGCTCGTGTGCCCGCCGGTGCCGCCGCCGGCGATGATGACGGCGACCTGTCCCGTCACTTGTCCCGGTGGCGCTCCAGGGCGAGCTCGACGAGCCGCTGCACGAGGTCCGGGTAGGCGAGCCCGGTCGCCTCCCACATCTTCGCGTAGCCACTCGTGGAGGTGAACCCGGGGATGGTGTTGATCTCGTTCACCAGCAGCGTGGCGCCGTCGAGGAAGAAATCGACGCGCGCCATGCCCGCGCAGTCGACGGCCCGGAAGGCGGCCACCGCCAGCTCGCGCACGCGCGCGGTGAGGGCGGGGGAGATCGGGGCCGGGCACACCAGGCGCGCCTCACCCTCGGCGTACTTCGTGGCGTAGTCGTACCACTCGCTCTCGTACACGATCTCGCCGGGCAGGGACGTCTCGGGGTCGTCGTTGCCGAGCACGCTGACCTCGACCTCGCGCACGCGCGGGATCGCGCGCTCGACGACGATCTTGCGATCGTGGCGCGCGGCCTCGTCGAGGGCGGCCGGCAGCTGCGCGGCGGTGGCGACCTTGCTGATGCCGACGCTCGAGCCCAGGTTGCACGGCTTGACGAAGCACGGCACCCCGACGGCGGCCAGCACATCGCGCGCGACCGTGTCGCGCCGCACGCGCCAGTCGCGGCGCAGCACCACCACGTGCTCGACGATCGGCAGCGCGTGCGCGCGGAAGATCGTCTTCATGGTGGCCTTGTCCATCCCGACGGCGGAGGCCAGCACGCCGGCGCCCACGTACGGCACGTCGGCCACCTCGAGCAACCCCTGGATCGTGCCGTCCTCACCGTACGGCCCGTGCAGCGCGATGAAGACCACGTCCAGGCCTTGGCGCAGCTCGGCGGGCACGCTGCCGGCAGGCTCCGAGCGGGCCAGCGAGGTGGAGACGGCAGCACGGACGCCCTCGGCGCGATCGGCCAGGGCTTTCTTGACGGAGCCGGCGTCGCCGCCGCCCGGCGCCGCCAGGCGCGCCTGCTCGGCGAGCGCGCGCATCGGATCGCCGCCGACGACCCAGCGTCCGTCACGCGCGATGCCGATGGGGACGACGTCGTGGCCGCGCCGCTCGAGGGCGGCAATGATCGAGGCGGCGGAGGCCAGCGAGACTTCGTGCTCGCCGGAGCGCCCGCCGAATATCACGCCCACGCGCGGCATGAGCGGATTGTAGCAGTCCCGCTCCGCCGCCCGTGAGCGCTACGCGCTACGGTCTCAGCGCGTCGAGCCGGGCGAGGCCGAGGGCGCGGCAGCCTCGCTCTGGATGTAGCCGTTGGCCACCAGGCGCTGGTCCTTGCGGGGCACGCCGAAGAGCGACACGCGGTCACCGGGGCGAAGCGCGGCCAGCGTCTGGTCGCTGAGCTGCGAGACGTCCACGCTCACCGTGCGGGCGTCGGACTTGCGCAGCGTGACCCGGCCGCCGGCGACCGACTGCACGGTGCCGTCCACGCGCCACATGGGCTCGGCGGGCGGCCCCGCGATCGCGGCGGACGGGATCGAGGCCGACGGTGCTGCCGGCGCCGAGGCCGTCGGGCCGGTCGGCGTCAGACCGAGCGCGGCGGCATCGCCGGCGCCGAGGGCGATGGCGGCGATCTCGTGGGGCCGCGCGCCCTCCACGCCGAGGACGGTCATGCGTGTGCCGGCGGTCAGCGGATCGGGCGTGCGCCGCTGGGCGACGCTGATGTCGGCGTAATACAGCCGGCTGTCCTCACCGCGCATGACGACGAAGGGCTCGTTGGCGACGGTGGCGGGCCACTCGAGCGTGCCCTGCAGCACGCGGGGGTCACCGGGCGCTGCCACGGCGGTGGTGGCCGAGAGCCCGAGGATGGCGAGAGCGACGAGGGAGCGCTTCATGACACGGTCCTCCGTGAGATCACGGAGGCAAACCAGGTGCCAGGGACTAACCCTTCGGTGGATGCTCCTGCCGCCAGCGGCGCCACTCGGCGAGACGGCGCCCGAACTCCGCTTCCAGGCCGCGTTCGCTGGGGCGATAGTACTGCCGGCCGCGCAGGGACTCCGGCAGATGCTCCTGCGTCACGCGCGCGTCGGGCGCGTCGTGGGCGTACTGGTACCCGGCGCCATAGCCAAGATCTTTCATCAATCCGGTCGGCGCGTTCCTGATGTGGAGAGGCACCGGCTCCGACGGCCGCTCCTGCACGTCCGCCCTGGCCTCGTTGTATGCCACGTAGGCAGCGTTCGACTTCGGCGCCAGGGCCAGGTAGAGCGTGGCCTGCGCCAGTGCCAGCTCGCCCTCGGGCGAGCCGAGAAAGTCGTAGGCCTCCTTGGCGGCGAGCGTGAGCGTCAGCGCGCGGGGGTCCGCGTTGCCGATGTCCTCGGACGCGAAGCGCACGAGGCGGCGGGCGACGTAGAGCGGATCCTCGCCGGAGTCGAGCATGCGCGTCATCCAGTAGAGCGAGGCATCCGGATCGGAGTCGCGCAGCGACTTGTGGAGCGCGGAGATGAGGTTGTAGTGCTCCTCGCCCGACTTGTCGTAGAGCAGCGTCTTGCGCTGCGCCGCCTCGCGAATGCCCGCCTCGGTCACGGTGCGCTTGCCGGCCGCCGGCTTCGTGAGCTGGACGGCGAGCTCCAGGATGTTGAGCGCCGAGCGCGCGTCGCCATTGGCCAGCCGGGCGATGAGCCGCAGGGCCTCGTCACTGACGTCGGGCCCGAGATCGGCCAGTCCGCGCTCGCGGTCGGCCAGCGCGCGCCGCATGATCTCCACCAGGTCGTCCTCGGTCAGGGCGCGCAGCACGTACACGCGGCAGCGCGACAGGAGGGCGGAGTTCACCTCGAACGACGGGTTCTCCGTGGTGGCGCCGACGAGCACGATCGTGCCCTTCTCGACGTGAGGCAGGAACGCGTCCTGCTGCGCGCGGTTGAAGCGGTGGATCTCGTCCACGAAGAGGATCGTGCGGCGCCGCCGGCGCTGGCGCTCGAGGTCCGCCTCGCCGACGACCTGGCGGATCTCCTTCACGCCGGACAGCACAGCGGAGAACGCCACGAAGCGCGCGCCGGCCACGCGCGCCATCAGCGAGGCCAGCGTGGTCTTGCCCGAGCCCGGCGGCCCCCACAGGATCATCGAGTGCAGCTCGCCGCTCTCGATCGCCGCCCGCAGCACGCGCCCGGGGCCCAGCAGGTGCTCCTGGCCCACGATCTCGTCGATGGACTGCGGACGCATGCGGTCGGCCAGCGGCCCGGAGGCCTCCGGCCCGGTCGCGCTCGCGGGATCGTCGAATAGTTGCACGCGTCAGGTCCGGGCGCGGAGCCAGACGGGGAGCGCGGCGAGGTCGGTGAGGCGGGCGATGGGGGTGATCTCCCAGCGGACGAGGTCGGGCTCCTTGAGGCGGTAGGCGATGAAGGGGACGCCGGCGCGGGCGGCGGCGACGCCATCCACCCACGAGTCGCCGACGACGACGGCGTCGTGAGGGACGCCGAAGCGCTCGACGACGAGACGCCAGCCGTCGGGATCGGGCTTGAGCGCGCGCATCTCGTCGCGCGTGACGACGAGGTCCAGCACGCCCAGCAGATCGAAGCGCGCCAGCGCCTCCGCCGTGATGTCGCGTGCGTTGTTGGTCCACACGGCCGTGACGAAGCCGGCGGCGCGCGCCCCCTCGATCGCCTCACGGGCGCCGGCCTCCAGCGTGGCGACGGCCATCGCCCGCCGCTCGTGGTCGAGCGCGACCTCCCACAGCGGCTTCTCGACATCGGGCGCGTTGGCCTGGCACCAGCCGATGAGCTCGCCGACCCGGTAGCGGTCCGGCCGGGCCGGCAGTGGCCCGCAGTGCGTCTCCAGGAGCGCCCGCATGTCCACGGCCATGGCAGCCAGGTCCAGCGGGGTGTTGACGAGAGTGTGATCGAGGTCGAACGCACACACACGGAGCACGCCATGACCGTACCATGGACGTGCTACGCTCGATGGCATGAAGCGCCGGCTGGCGATCGTCGCGGCCCTCGCTCTCGCCGTACTGCTGCCACCTGCGGTTGTCTCCGTCTCTGCGCTCGAGGAGGCCGATCGGCTGTTCCTCGTCGGCGAGAAGGCGATGGCGGACCGCTTCTTTCCGGTGGCGCGGCGGGCGCTCGAGCGATTCGTCACCCAGTATCCGAGCGACGCGCGGCAGCCGCGCGCGCTGCTGATGCTGGGCCAGGCCCGGCTGCGGCTCAACGACGCGGAGTCCGCGCTCGAGGCGCTCGGGCGGGCGCAGACCGCGCTGAAGGCCACGGCCGAGGTGCAGGAGGCGAAGTTCTGGCAGGCCGAGGCCCAGTTCCGCCTGAAGCGCTACACCGAGGCGCGCACGGCCTACGAAGAGATCGTGCGTACCGACGCGGCCGGGCCGCTGGCGCCGGAGGCGTTCTACGGCCTGGCGTGGAGCGAGCTCGAGCTCAAGCATCCCGAGCCGGCCATCGCGGCGTTCCGCGAGTTCCTCTCGACGTGGCCCGATCACGCGCTGGCGCCGGCGGCCACGCTGCAGCTCGCGCGGGCGCTCGTCGAGGCCAAGCGCGTCAGCGAGGCGCTGCCGCTGCTGACCGCCTTCCCGACGAAGTTCCCGGGCGCCAAGCTGATCCCCGACGCGCAGTACCTGCTCGGCTGGGTGAAGTACAACAACGGTGATCGCCAGGGAGGCCTGTCGGATCTCTCGGCGTTCGTGACCGCCAATCCGAATCACGAGCAGGCGCCCGAGGCCCGGCGACTGCTCGCGCAGGGCCTGGCCAAGTACGGGGATCGCAGCCAGCGCCTCGCCGCCTACAAGACGTTCATGAGCCAGGATCCGCCCACCGCGGAGGGCTACTACGAGGCCGCTACCATCGCCGCCGGCCTGGGGATGCGTGCGGAACACGACGCCGCGTGGCGCAAGCTGCGCGCGGAGTTTCCTCAGGACGAGCGCACACGGAAGATGGCGAGCGACCTGGCCGCCGCCGCCTTCAAGCAGAAGAACTGGAAGGACGCCGCCACGTTCGGCGCCATCGCCGCACAGAGCGACGACGAAGGCGTCAAGGCCGAGGGCTGGCTCCTCGTCGGCGAGGCGGAGCTCAAGCAGCGGCACTTCCCCCAGGCGGCCAAGGCGTTCGAGGCCGTCGGCGCCATCCCGGACGTCGAGATCAGCTCGCGCTTCCGGGCCCTGGCCGGTCTGGGCCTCGCCCGTGAGGAGCAGAAAGAATGGAAGGCGGCGCTCGCGGCCTACGAGACGGTGGCCACCAAGAGCCCGGACACGACGCTGCGGGACTGGGCGCGCGATCGCGTCGCCGAGGTGAAGCGGCAGATGCCCAAGACCAACGGCAACGGCGTCAAGCCCATCAAGCCGGCCGACAAGCCGCCGAGCAAGAAATCGTGAGCCGCGCGCTCGTGCTGCTCGCGCTCTGGGTCGGCCTCGCTGCCGCCACGCCGCTGCCGCTCACACCGCCGCCGCCGGACCTGGCGCCGCTGATCGGATTCGTGGCCGCGCCCCTCGACAAGCCGCCGGTGCTCGCGGACGCGCCGCTGTCGCCGCCGCCCGTCGATCTGCCGGCGCTCCCGCCCGCCGCCCTCGTGGTGCCGACCGCCGAGAAGCCGGCGGCGTTCGTCACGCCGCCGCGCGCGCTTCCGTGCATCGGCGCGTGGACCGGCGTCGCCACCGAGTCGCTCGAGTGCGGCCGCGCCCGCTTTCAGCGCGGTGAGTACGAGGACGCCGCCAAGGCGCTCGAGAGCGCGATCAAGACCACGGATCGTGACGTGCTGCGCGAGGCCCGCTACTGGCTCGGCGAGACGTACTACCGGCTGGGCCGGATCGAGCAGGCCGACTGGGCCTTCCGCCAGGTGGTGCAAGATGCCACGCGCACCGAGCTGCGGCCGTGGGCGCTGCTCTCGAGCGGCTGGACGGCGCTGCGCATCGGCGACGCGTCGCGCGCGCGCGATGCGTTCAGCATGGTCCTCAGCACCGCCGTGCCGGCGCCGATCGAGCCGTGGGCGCGCCACGGCCTCGCGCTGGCGCAGTACGCGCTGGGCCGCTACGGCGACGCCGTGCAGACGTGGACGCAGCTGCTCGAGCGCGGCGCGCCCACGGCGCTCGCGCGCGACATCCTCTTCTGGCACGGTGACGCGCTCGGCCGGGTCGGCGAGCCCGGCCGCGCCGAGGCCGACCTCAAGCGATTCGTGGATGGCGGCGCCCACCCGCTGCTGGCCACGGCCCAGCTTCGCCGGGCCTGGTGGGCGCTGGAGGCCGGTCACGCGCCGGAGGCGCTGGCGGCCATCCGCGCGTACACACCGCCCGCCAGCGGCGCCGAGCGCGACTGGGGCGAGG
>JBKPRI010000130.1:0-5824 GCA_046734515.1 Candidatus Methylomirabilota bacterium
CACCAGCAGCACCAGCGTGGCGGCGAGGATCACCCACGGCCGCCGGGCGCCGAGCCGCAGGCGCTCCGGCGTGACGACGCGCAGCGCGGCGAGGATGCCGATGGCGCCGAAGACAGCGGTGGAGGCGCCGACCGAGACGAACTCACGGCGCTGCACGAGCGCCGTCGTCAGATTGCCCGCCGTGCCGGCGAGGAGCACCAGCCAGAGCCCGACACCGAGCCCCAGCGCCTGGCACACCAGGCTGACGAGCAGCGCGGCGGCGATGGCGTTGCCGAGCACGTGCGGCGCGTCGGCGTGCAGCGTGAGCGCGGTCACCGCGCGCCACCACTCGCCGGCCGCAATCCGGGCGGCGTCAGCGCTCCCCCGCTCGAACCAGACGCTGCGCCCCTCTCGCGGACCGCTGAGCGCGAACACGGCGAGAAGGAACAGCGCGACGTAGACGCCGGCGAAGGTGAGGGGGCGCGGCGGCGGCGCCGCGGCAGGGACCTCGACGCGCTCGACCGCGTTCTCGCGCTCGTACGACTCGAGCGCATCCAGCGCGGTGACCGCGTCGGCCGGCGCCACCAGCACGGTCCAGCCGTCCGGCTCCTCGCGCAGCCCGCACGGCACGTCGAGCGCGGCCAGGACGACGGCCCATTCCTCCGCGCGCGCCCGGCTCGTGGCGACGCGCACCACGACCGGCGGCGCGCCGGGCTCGCGCGGCTCTTCGCTCAGCGCTTCTCCGCCGGGGTCGACGTGGCGGGGCCCATCCCCCAGACCTGGATGATCGTCTCCTCGTCCTTGGCGCCGTCGTAGTGCACCTTGCCCGCGTAGTGGATGACGTAGCTGCCCGCGGGCGCGGGCACCGTGGCGTTGGGATCGAACGTGGTGCCGGTCCCCATCCACCACGTGCCGGAGATCACCACGAAGAACCGGTCGTTGGGATGGAAGTGCGGCCGGCTCATGTTGCCGGGCAGCCATTTGAGACGCACCACGTACGGGCCCGGCTTGCTTGGATCGCCGAAGAGCACCGCCTGCTCGTTGGTGCCGGCCGCGTTGCGCACCCACGTGATCTCCGCCGGCGTCTTGAAGTCGACGGCCTCGCGGTCGAGGTCGGCGGCGTGGCCCACGGAGGCGGCGAGCAGCACCGCCAGCAGCGCGGCGCGCACCGCGCGGCTCACGACGCCCTCCGGTAGCGCCGCAGCACGAGTCGCAGGTGCTCGCGGAAGTGCGGCTTGAGCCGCGTGGTCCAGTCGCTCTCGCGCGCCGTCTTCCACTCGGCGGACTCCACCACGGCCGGATCGTCGAGGTGATAGAGCGCCACGTACTTCCGGTTGCCGGTGCCGCGGAAGCGCCGCGCGCACAGCACGCCGGGCACGGCGGCCAGCGCGGGAATGTGCTCCTTGTCGTACCACTCGTTGAACTCGGCCTCGCGCTCGGGCGCGATGTTCATCGCGTTCAGCAGCAGGCCGCCGCACTCGGCGGGCGGGAGCGCCTCGCCGGGCAGGATCTGCTCGCCCTCGTAGCGCATCACGCGCTCGACGCGCGCGGTCACGCGCTTGGACCACGGCGAGAGGTTGTCACCGCCGATGGCGAGGTAGCCCGGCGTCTGCAGCACGCCCACGCGCTCGAGGTCGTACGTCGCGACCGACACGCGGGGATCGGCGGCGCCGAGCCAGCGCCGGCAGAGGAGGAAGCCGGGAACGCGCTCGCGCTCGGGGACGTGCTCGGCGTCGTACCAGTCGTGGAACTCGTCCTCGGCGGCGCGGCCGATGTTCATCGCCGCGAGCAGCAGGCCCTTGGCCATGGTTGATCCTCCCGGGCCCGCATTGTAGTCTCCCTCCCACCAGATCGCCCGTGGTGCCCCTCATATCAAGGGAGATGAAGGTTATGCCCTCCACCCGCCGTGACGTCCTGAAAGCCGCGCTCGCTGCCGGCACCGCCGCTTCGATGGGACTCGGGGCGAGTCGCGCCGAGGCCCAGGCCGCGCGCCAGATCGACGGCGTGCTCCGCCAGGCCGTGGACGGGCGCGAGGTGCCCGGCGTGGTGGCGATGGCGGCCACCGACAAGGGCGTGATCTACGAGGGCGGCGCCGGCGCGCGCTCGTCGGAGCTCGGCGCGCCGGCCATGACGACCGACACCGTGTTCCGCATCGCGTCGATGACGAAGGCCATCACGTCGGTGGCGGCGATGCAGCTCGTCGAACAGGGCAAGCTGACGCTCGACGGTCCCGTGCCGAACATCGATCCCACGCTCGGCTCTCCGCAGGTGCTGGAGGGCTTCGATGCGGCCGGCGCGCCGAAGCTGCGGGCGGCCCGGCGGCCGATCACGCTGCGCCACCTGCTGACGCACACCGCCGGCTTCGGCTACGAGCAGTGGGATCCGAGCATCAACCGCTACGTGAAGACGGCCGGGCTGCCGCCGCGGGCGACGGGCAAGCTCGTCACCATCCGCATGCCGCTCGTCTTCGATCCGGGTGACCGCTGGCTCTACGGCATCAACACCGACTGGGTGGGCCGTCTCGTCGAGTCGGCCAGCGGGCAGCCGCTCGATGCTTACTTCCGCGACAAGATCTTCACGCCGCTCGGCATGAAGGACAGCGGGTTTCAGCCCACGGCCGAGCAGCGCGCACGCCAGGCGCGGCTGTACACGCGCGCGACCGACGGCAGTCTCACGCTCCAGCCGCTCGAGACCATCCCGGCCGCGCCGGAGTTCTGGTCGGGTGGCGGCCCGCTCTACTCCACGCCGCGCGATTACCTGACGTTCTTGCAGACGCTGCTGCATGGCGGCAGCTTCAACGGGGTCCGGCTGCTCAAGGCCGAGACCGTCGCCGAGATGCACAAGAACGCCACCGGGACGATCCCCTGCGGCGTGCTCAAGACCGAGATGCCGCCGATCTCCAACGACGTCGACTTCTTCCCGGGCGCGCCGATCCGCTGGGGGCTCGGCTACATGCTGAATCTCGACGCGGGGCCGAACGGCCGCAGCGCCGGCACGGTGAGCTGGGGCGGCCTCTTCAACACCTACTACTGGCTCGACCCCGCGCGGAAGGTGACCGGGCTGATCATGACGCAGATCCTGCCCTTCGCCGATGCGCGCGTGGTCAAGCTGTACGGCCGCTTCGAGTCGAGCGTGTACGAGGCGCTGAAGACGGCCTGATCAGCTCGTCCGCGTCTTGAAGAACGAGTTCTTCACGGCGATCTTGCCGTCGCGGAAGGTGAACAGGTCGCAGCCGTTGACTTCGACCTTCTTGCCCTCGCGGCTGGTCCCCGTGAAGAGCCACTCGGAGGCGCCGCGCTCGCCGGCCACGAAGTGACGGGCGTCGCGGAAGGCGGCGTCGGGGAAATTCGCGAAGACCTTCGCGAACGCCTCGCGCACCCGCTCGCGCCCGGCGTGGCGCGCGCCGCACGCCTCGGTCCCCGCCGTGCTCTCGAACACGCAGTCGTCGGCCATGAACGTCATCAGCCGGTCGACATCGTGCGTGTTCCACCCCTCGACGAAGAACGCGTCCAGATCCTTCACGGTCACCATCGGCGTGAATCCTCCTGCCTCGAGAATTCAGCCGAACCGGCGCAGCGTCAATTCCCGATACATCTGGTCACGCGCGCCGGGGTACCAGATGTATGGTGTCGGTCGCCCGACCGCGCCCATACATCCATGCGGCGGCGCGCGCCGCCCCCACCGGTGGTGCGCTCAGCCCTCCATGAACGCGGCGAGATCGGGCGACGGGATGGAGCGGTCGAGATATCCGAAGGTTCCCTTGTCCTTCACCTCGCGCGCGGCCTCGACGAGCCCGGTCATGGCGATGCGATAGAGCGAGGTGGCCAGACTGATGCGCCGCACGCCGGCCGCTTCCAGCTCCGCCACGGTGAACGACTTGCCCTTGATGCCGGCCATGAAGTTGACGGGCTTCGACACCGCCGAGCAGACGGCGCGCACGGCGGCGAGGTCGGGCAGGCCCGGCGCCATCAGCACGTCGGCGCCGGCCTTCTCGAAGGCCTGTAGCCGCTTGATGACGTCGTCGAGATTCGGGTTGCCGCGCAGGAAGCTCTCGGTGCGCGCGGTCAGCACGAAGCCCGACGGCACCGCGCGCGCAGCCTGGGCGGCCGCCGCCACGCGCTCGGTGGCCTGGCCGATGTCGAAGAGCGGGCGGTCCTTCTCGCCGGTGGCGTCCTCGACCGAGCCGCCCACCAGTCCCACGCCGGCGGCCAGGCGGATGGTCTCCGCCACCACCGCGGGCGCGTCGCCGAAGCACTTCTCGAGATCGGCGGACACCGGCAGGTCGGTGGCCTCGACGATCATGCGCGCGTTGGCCAGTGACTCCTCGCGCGTCACCTTGCCGTCGCGCCGGCCGAGCACGCCGGCCTTGGCGCCGCTCGACGTCGCCAGCGCCGGAAAGCCGAGCGCGGTCAACACGCGCGCCGAGCCGGCGTCCCACGGGTTGGCGATCACGAAGGCGCGCGGTCCCTGGTGGAGCGCGCGGAAGCGCGCGGCCTTGTCGCTCTGGCTCATCGTCATGCCTGGCCTCCTCGCCGTGCGATGATTCGCGGGACTGCAGTGTACAGGAGGACTCACGATGCCGGGAGTGCGGGATCGGATCGCCGTGGTCACCGGAGCCGCGAATGGGCTGGGGCGTGAAATCGCAATGCTACTCGCGCGCGAGGGCGCGCGCGTGGTCCTCGGCGACCTCGACGCCGGGGGACTGGACAAGACGGCGACGGCGATCACCGCGGCCGGCGGCGCCGCGGTGGCGGTGGCCGGTGACCTCACCGAGGAAGCCCCCGCGCAGCGCCTGATCGCCACGGGTGTCGAGCGATTCGGGCGCATCGACATCCTCGTGAACGACGTGGGCGGCAGCCGCAACGCCAAGATCTGGGAGATGAAGGTCGAGGACTGGGACTTCGTGCTGCGCCTCAACCTGCGCCCGACGTTCCTCTGCACCCGCGCGGCGGTGGTGCACATGATGCGGCAGCGCTCCGGCCGCATCATCTGCATGTCCTCCGGCGCCCGCGAGGGGACGCCGTGGACCGCGTACTACGCGGGCGGCTCGGCCTATTCCGCCGCCAAGGCCGGCGTGCACGGCTTCGTGCGTGACGTGGCGCTCGAGCTGGCCGAGTACGGGATCAACGTGAACGCGGTGGCGCCCGGCCCCATCGACACCGAGCGGTTCGGCCCGGGCCTCAAGAAGCTGAACGAGACGGTGGAGTACAGCCCCAACCACATGACGCCGCTGAAGCGGCTGGGCCTGCCTCACGAAGTCGCGCACGCCGTCCTCTTCCTGGCCTCCGACGAGGCCAGCTACGTCACGGGTCACACGCTGGCCGTGACGGGCGGGCGGTGATCGGGTAGTGTACGTCCACTCGCAGACCGACCCTGGAGGGCGTTCATGGCAAAGCTGAACATCAATGGCCGGATCCGTGACGTACAGGTGGAAGCCGACACGCCGCTGCTGTGGGTCCTCCGCGAACAGGTGGGGCTGACCGGCACCAAGTACGGCTGCGGCGTCGCGCAGTGCGGCGCGTGCTCCGTGCATCTCAACGGCGGGCTCGTGCGCTCGTGCTCCCTGCCCGTCGGCAGCGTGAAGCCCACCGACAAGATCGTCACGATCGAAGGCCTGTCGCCCAACGCCACGCATCCAGTGCAGAAGGCGTGGGCGGCGCTCGACGTGCCCCAGTGCGGCTACTGCCAGTCCGGCCAGATCATGGCCGCCGCGGCGCTGCTCAAGCGCACGCCGAAGCCGAAGGACAAGGACATCGACGACGCCATGGTCAACATCTGCCGGTGCGGGACGTACCAGCGCATCCGCGAGGCCGTGCACCTCGCGGCGAACGGGAAGGTGTGACAT
>JBKPRI010000131.1:0-4461 GCA_046734515.1 Candidatus Methylomirabilota bacterium
ACGCCGGCCGAACGGCCGCTGGTCGTCGACGCCCTGTCGCCCGCGCTCGTCACGCTCGAAGCGCCCATGGTGGGCACCTTCTACCGCGCGCCGTCCCCGACGGCCGACCCGTTCGTCAACGAGGGCGACGTGGTGAAGGAGAGCCAGGTCCTCTGCATCATCGAGGCGATGAAGCTGATGAACGAGATCGAGTCCAAGGTGGGCGGGCGCATCGCCAAGATCCTCGTCGAGAACGGGCAGGCCGTGGAGTACGGTCAGCCGCTGTTCCTCATCGATCCCCAACGCTGAGAGCCTGCGCGTGATCCGCTCCTCGGCGCGCCGCGCCCTCGTCGTCCCCGCCGCGCTGGCCTGCGTGCTGGCCGGCGCCTGGTGGGTGACGTCCGCACGGATGGCGGCACCGGTCATCGAGGACGCGCCGCGGCTGGCGCCGACGGGCGGCCCGCAGCTGGCCGCGCTGACCGACGAAGCCATCCGGCTCTACGCCGCCGGGCAGTTCCCGCGCGCCTGCGAGCGCTTCAGCCGCGCCTCGGAGGACGACCCGGCGAGCGCTGCGCGGCGAGACGACGTGGCGCGCTGCTTCGAGGGCTGGGGCTGGGACACGCTCAAGAAGGGCCGGCCCGACGAGGCGATCCTGCTCTTCCGCCAGGGCCTGGACCAGAACCCCGACGCGCCGGCGCTCCTGCGCGGCCTCGGCCTGGCCTCCGTGCACGCCGGCCGCGCGGACGAGGCGCTGGCCCCGCTCGAAGCCGCCGCCGCCGTCGAGGCCGACCCGGAGGTGCGCCTGCTGCTCGCCCAGCTCTACGATCGCCGTGACGACGCCGGGCGCGCGCTCGAGCACCTGCGTAGCGTGCTCATCCGCGATCCCGACCACGAGCCCGCTCGCGCGCTCCTGGCCAAGATCGAGCGTGAGGCGCGCGCCGAGGCGGGGCTGCAGCGTGAGGTCACACCCCACTTCGTGGTGAAGTGGCGCGCCGGCGACGAGCCCGAGGCGCGCCGCGCGCTGATGGCGCTCCTGGCGGCTGCCCGCGAGCGCGTGGTGGCGCGGCTGGGCGAGGCCCCACGCGAGCGGGTGACGGTGGTGCTCTACGACGCCGGCCAGTTCCAGGAAGTCGCCCGCGTGCATGCCTGGGTCACCGGGCTCTTCGACGGGAAGATCCGGCTGCCCGCCGGCAGCCCGTCGCCGCGGCGGCGCGAGCTCGAGCGAATTCTGGTCCACGAGTACGCGCACGCCGTCATCCACGACCTCACGCGGGGGCGCGCGCCGCGCTGGCTGCACGAGGGCCTGGCCCAGGCGCTCGAGGGCGCGCCCGTCGATCCGCTGCTGCGCGTGCCGGGCCGGCCGACGCTGACCGGGCTCGAGGCGCTGCTGGCCGACGGCGATCCCACCCGCGCCCGCACCGCCTACGAGGTTGCGCTGTGGGTCGTGCACGACCTGCTCGATCGCGGCGGGATGCCGGCCATGCGCGACCTCATGGCGCGCCTGGGCCGCGGCGAGCCGATCGAGGCCGCGGTGCCCGCGGTGTACGGCCTGCGCCTGGCCGAGCTCGAGGAGCAGTGGCGCCGCGTGCTGGGCGGCTGACGGCATGTTCCACAAGCTCCTCATCGCCAACCGCGGCGAGATCGCGCTCCGGATCATCCGGACGTGTCGCGAGCTCGGCATCCGCACGGTCATCGCCCACTCCACCGCCGACGCGCAGTCGCTGCCCGTGCGGCTGGCCGACGAGTCCATCTGCGTGGGGCCCGACGACGCGCGCGGCAGCTATCTGAACATCGCGGGCATCATCTCCGCCGCGGTGGTCACCGACAGTGAGGCGATCCATCCGGGTTACGGCTTCCTGGCCGAGAACCCCGCCTTCGCCGAGATCTGCCGCGCGTGCGGCCTCACCTTCGTGGGCCCCTCGCCCGAGGCCATCCGCCTGATGGGCGACAAGGCCCAGGCACGGGTGATCGCCAAGCAGGCCGGCGTCCCCGTGGTCCCGGGCAGCGAGCTTCCGCTCAAGGACGAGAGCGAGGCTGGCGACGTCGCCGAGGCGGCCGGCTTTCCGGTCATCTTCAAGGCGGCGGCCGGCGGCGGCGGCCGCGGCATGCGCGTGGTGCGTGCCCGCACGGAAGTCGCGCAGACGTTCGCGGCCTGCCAGGCCGAGGCGGGCGCGGCCTTCGGCTCCTCGGAGATCTACTGCGAGAAGTTCATCGAAGAGGCGCGCCACGTCGAGGTCCAGGTCCTCGGCGACAAGAACGGCATGCGCGTGCACCTCGGCGAGCGCGACTGCTCGGTCCAGCGGCGTCACCAGAAGCTGGTCGAGGAGTCCCCGGCGCCGGTCCTCGCGCCGGAGACGCGCGCGGGGCTGCACAAGGCGGCCCTGGCCGCCGCCGCGGCCGTCAACTACGTGAGCGCCGGAACGGTAGAGTTCCTGGTCGACGCCCGCACGGGTGAGTTCTACTTCATCGAGATGAACACGCGCATCCAGGTCGAGCACCCGGTCACCGAGATGGTCACCGGTATCGACCTCATCCGCGAGCAGCTGCGCGTCGCGGCCGGTGAGCCGCTGGGCTACCGGCAGGATGCCATCCGCTTCGAGGGGCACGCCATCGAGTGCCGCGTGAACGCCGAGGACCCCGTCACCTTCGCGCCGAGCGCCGGCCGAGTGACGGCGTGGGTTCCGCCCGGCGGCTACGGGGTGCGCGTGGACAGCCACCTCATGGCGCCGTACATGGTGCCGCCCTTCTATGATTCGCTGCTGGCCAAGGTGATCGTGCACGGCCGCGACCGCGCCGAGGCGATCGAGCGCATGAAGCGGGCGCTGGCCGAGACGATCGTGGAGGGTGTGAAGACCACCATCCCCTTCCAGCTGAAGGTCCTGGCCGATCCCGCCTTCGTGGCGGGCGGCTTCAGCAGCGTCGACGGCGCTCGCCTCACCAGCGGGGGCTGATGGATCCCTCGCTCTACGTGGTCCTCGACCGCGCGGCGGCCGGCGGCCGCGATCTCGTGGACATTCTCGACGCCGCCCTGGCGGGGGGCAGCCGCCTGATCCAGCTGCGCGAGAAAGAGTGGCCATCCGGGCGCGCGCTGCCGCTGGCCGAGCGCCTGCGCGCGCGCTGCGCGGCCGCAGGCGCGACGTTCATCGTGAATGACCGGGTCGATCTCGCCGTCGCCGCCGGCGCCGATGGGGTCCACGTGGGCCAGGACGACCTGCCCGCGCGCGCGGTGCGCCCGCTGCTGCGGCCGGGCATGGTCCTCGGGGTCTCCACGCACAGCGTGACCCAGGCCCGCGCCGCGCAGGCCGACGGCGCGGACTACATCGCCGTCGGCTCGATGTTCCCGACGCGCAGCAAGGCCGAGTTCGAGCTCGTCGGCACCGATCTGCTGCGGAAACTTCGCGGCGAGATCCGTGTTCCCCTCGTAGGGATCGGCGGCATCACCCACGCCAATGTCGGCGAGGTGATCGCCGCCGGCGCCGACGGCGTGGCGGTCATCTCGGCCGTGTGCGCGGCGGCCGATCCGCGCGCAGCGGCCGAGCGCTTCATCGCGCTCATTCGCGGTGCGCGGGGCTTGACCGCCTGAGCACCGCCGCTATAATCGGCGCAGCGTAAATCCCTGATTCGACGATCAAGGAGGCTTCTCATGAAGCTCGTCTCCATCCGCAGCGCCCTGGTTCTCACCCTGGCGCTGGCCGTCGCCCTCGTCGGCGGGGCCTCTCAGATCGAGGCCCAGGGCAAGGGCACCATCAAGATCGCCACGCAGAGCCCGCTCTCCGGCGGCCAGGCGGCGCTCGGCGAAGGCATCAAGCTCGGCGCGCAGCTCGCGATCGACAAGTTCAAGGGCAACCTGGAGAAGGCCGGCTTCAAGGTCGAGCTCGTGCCGTTCGATGACCAGGCCAAGCCCGACGTCGGCGTCGCCAACGCGAAGAACATCATCGCCGACAAGGACATCCTCGCCGTCATCGGCCATCTCAACTCCGGCGTCGCGATCCCCTCCTCCGAGGTGTACAAGGAAACGAACCTCGCGATGATCTCGCCCGCCAACACGAACCCGACGGTCACCGACCGCAACTACGGCAACGTCAACCGCGTCTGCGGACGTGACGACGTGCAGGGCGTGGTGGGCTCGGAGTTCGCGGCCGGGACCGTGAAGGCCAAGAGCGTCTACATCGTTCACGACAAGACCACGTACGGTCAGGGCGTCGCCGAGTTCTTCCGCGACGACGCGAAGAAGAAGGGCCTCAACGTGGCCGGCTTCGAGGGCACCGAGGAGAAGTCGAACTTCGACCCGATCCTCACCCCGATCAAGGCCAAGAACCCCGACCTCATCTACTTCGGCGGCATCTACGACCAGGGCGCGCCGTTCTTCAAGCAGGCCAGCGAGAAGGGCATCAAGGCCAAGTTCATGGGCCCCGACGGCATGGACTCCTCGGACCTGACGAAGATCGCCGGCAAGACCGTGGTCGGCATGTACTACACCTC
>JBKPRI010000132.1:0-22556 GCA_046734515.1 Candidatus Methylomirabilota bacterium
GGCCGCTCCTGCCGCTGCCCGCCTTCGATCGACTCGTCGCGCGCCGACCGGAGATCCGCCTCCTCTATGTCGGCCCCGTGCTCGACGCCGAGGAGGGCGCGCGTCTGACCCACGCGCTCGAGGCTCGGCCTTGGGCGCGTCACCTCGGCGCCGTGCCGCACGCCGAGATCGGCTCGCTCCTTCACCAGTCGGACGTGGTGCTCAACTGCTCCCTCTCCGAGGGCGGCATGGCGAACTCGGTGCTCGAGGCGCTGGCGCGCGGGCGCGCCGTCCTCGCCGCCGACATTGCCGGCAACCGTGCGCTCGTCAAGGAAGGCGTGACCGGGCTGCTGTACGACGGACCGGCCGCGTTGCGGGTGCAGGCGGAGCGGCTCGTCCGTGACGGCGCGCTGCGGGCACGCCTGGGCGCGGCCGGCCGTGCGCGCGTGGCGCGCGAGTACCCGCCCGCGCGCGAGATCGAGGGCTACCTGGAGGTCTATCGTGGTCGGGCGCGGGTCACGGCGTGACTGCTGCCTTTTCACCGGGCATTGCCCGCCGCCTGAGCGCGCCATACGCGCGGATCGCCGCCAACGGCGCGAACAGACACGCGTCGCGTGGCTCACCCCTTGCACCCGCCGTGGGCGCGATGACGCGCCGGCCGAGTCCCCTGGCAGCGGCTTGCCGGAGGCCCTTATAATGGCGGCGGAATGACCCCCCGTTTCGGCTCGGTAGCCTGCCGCGTCGTCATCCTGAGCAGAGAGGAGTCCAGATGACCCAGGACGCCCGCGTCCAGGACTTTGTTGCCTCGTTCGAATTACTGCGCGCCGAGGTCGAGAAAGTCATCGTCGGGCACCGCGACGTCATCAATCACGTGCTCACCGGCATGTTCGCCGGCGGTCACGTGTTGCTGGAAGGTGTGCCGGGCCTCGGCAAGACGCTGCTGATCAAGACGCTCGCCGAGGGATTGGAGCTGTCCTTCTCGCGCATCCAGTTCACGCCGGACCTGATGCCGGCCGACATCATCGGCACCAACATCATCGTGGAGGACGCCGACGGCCGGAAGCACTTCCAGTTCCAGCAGGGGCCGATCTTCGCGCACATCCTCCTCGCCGACGAGATCAACCGCGCCACGCCGAAGACGCAATCGGCGCTCCTCGAGGGGATGCAGGAGGCGGCGGTGACGGTGGGCGGGGTCTCGCGCCCGCTGCCGGGACCGTTCTTCGTGCTGGCCACGCAGAACCCGATCGAGATGGAAGGCACGTATCCGCTGCCGGAGGCGCAGCTCGACCGCTTCCTGCTCAAGCTGCGCGTGCGCTATCCGGCGATCGAGGAGCTGAATGCGATCATCGACCGCACCACGCAGGCGCATGCGGTGACCGTGAACCGGGTGATGAGCGGCGCCAAGGTGATGGCCTTCCGCGAGCTGATTCGCGAGGTGCCGATCGCCGCCCACGTGCGCGACATGGCCTCGACGATCGTCATGGCCACGCATCCGCTGTGGGAGCACTCACCGGAGGCCACCCGGCGCTTCGTGCGCTACGGCGCGAGCCCCCGCGGCGCCCAGGCCCTGGTGCTGGCCGCCAAGGTGCGCGCGCTGGCCGAGGGGCGCTTCAACGTGAGCGTGGAGGATCTGCGGGCGCTGGCCGCGCCCGCCCTGCGTCATCGCATCATCCTGAATTTCGAAGGGGAGGCGGAGGGCATCGACGTCGACAACCTCGTCGGCCAGATCGTGGAGAGCGCCGAGGCGGTCGCCGTGCGATCCAAGGACGCATTTCTCCGCTGAGCCGGGAGGACACGATGGCGAATCCGGAAACGCTCGATCGTCTCGTTCGGCGCGTGACCGCGCAGGTGCGGCGCCGCCGTGTCGAGCACTACGCCCTCAAGGGCGCGTTCTGGGCGAGCCTGGTCTCGGTGCTCCTGCTCGTCTTCAAGCAGCCGCTCGCTGCGCTGGCGCTGCCGCTCGCCGTCGCGGTGTTCGTGGCCGGCCTCGTGGGTGGTGCGCTCTGGGGCGCCCTGCGCCGCACGCCCGGCGCGGATGCCGCGCGCCTCGCCGACCGGGCGTGGGCGCTCGAAGACCGCGTGACCACCGCGCTGGAGTGCGCGGCGCGGCCCGAGCGCACGCCGATGATCGACTCGCTCATCGCCGACGCGGTGGCGCGCGTGGAGCAGCTCGAGGCGCGCATGGCCGCGCGCCGCGTGGTCCCGCGGGACGGCCGCTTCCTGCCCATCCCGCTGGCGCTCGCCGTGGTGCTGGCCCTGGCCCCGCCCGTGCCGCTGCCGTCGGGACGCCTGCCCGACTTCTCCGCCTCGGCCGGCGAGGAGCCGACCGAGACGCGCGCGGACACGCCGCTGATGGACGACAAGGCCAAGCCGCTCGCCAAGGACAAGCTGAAGTCGCCCTCGTTCGAGGAGCGCGACGTCGCCACGCGGGCAGGCGGCACCGGCGGCGCGATGAGCGGCGACCTGTCGGCGATCTTCAAGGACACCTCGCTGTCCTCGCAGCGGCCGGACTTCCAGAGCTTCCTCAAGAAGGGTGACGAGCGGCTCAAGATGCTCGAGCAGGCCGACCGGCTGCCGGACCTCCAGTCCGACTTCACGGCCAGCCAGTACAAGATGGTCTACAAGAAGTCCAAGTCGCTCACCAGCGGCCTCGGCAAGGACATCTCGCCGCAGAAGCTCAAGGAGCTCCTCGAGGAGATGGAACGGCTCGGGCGCAAGGGCGGCGCCAACTGGCAGGGCGACGCGGCCGAGGGCATGGAAGCGATGGAAGGCGGCCAGACCGACCGCGCCATGGAGGCCATGCAACGCGCCCTCGACAAGATGCGCGCGCAGGACGAGGCCGGGCGCTCGGGCAAGAACCTCAAGGGCGGCCGCGAGTCCAGTCGCAGCGGCGCCAACAGCCGCGACCGGCGCGGGGGCGGCGAGGGCGGCGGGCCCGAGGACCAGGACTTCGGGGAAGGGGAGGGGCTGCTGCCCGGCAAGGGCCGCAGCAATTCGCCCAAGGGCGAGGCCACCGGCCGCCTGCGCGCCAATCCCTATGACGTCGGCGTCGAGGGCGAGACGCGGCGCGGACGCAAGGAAGGCTATGACACGAACCTGACCGGGCGCGGCGGCCAGATGGGCTCCCGGCTGCAGTACCTGGGCGTGATCGGCCAGTACCGCAAGATGATGGAAGACGCGATCAGCCGTGAGTCGGTGCCGCGCGACTTCCACTCGCAGATCAAGGACTACTTCCAGGCGCTCGACGAGAGATAGCCGGTGCCCACCACAGCGGCCCGCGCGAGCTTCTTCACGCCTGAGTTCCTGGCGCAGCTCGAGCGCCTCTCCCTGCTGTCGCGGCGCACGTTCCGCGGCAGCATCAAGGGCGAGCGGCGGAGCCCCCGCCGCGGTCACTCCGTCGAGTTCGCCGACTACCGCGCGTACGGCCACGGCGACGACCTGCGCTACGTGGACTGGAACATCTACGGGCGGCTCGATCGCCTCCACGTCAAGCTGTTCGTCGACGAGGAAGACCTGTGCCTGCACCTGCTCGTCGACGCCTCGGCTTCGATGGGTTTCGGCGCGCCGTCGAAGCTCTACTACGGTGTGCGCCTGGCCGCGGCGCTCGGCTTCGTGGGGCTGGTGAACTTCGAGCGCGTCGGGCTCGGCGTCCTGCGCGAGCGTGTGGCCGAGGGGTGGCCGCCGACGCGTGGCCGCGGGCACGTGTTGCCGATGATGGATTTCCTCTCCAGGGTGGAGCCGGCCGGCACCACCCGCCTGGACGAGGGCCTCGCGAATTACGCCCAGCGCGTGCGTGAGCCCGGTCTGGTCGTGCTGGTCTCGGACCTGCTCGATCCCACCGGCTACGAGCGCGGCGTGCGAGCGCTGCTGGAGCGCCGGTTCGACGTGCACATCGTGCACCTGCTCGATCCGGAGGAGATGAACCCGACGATGGGCGGCGACCTGCGCTTGACCGACAGCGAGACGGGCGAGGTCCGCGATCTCACCGTGGACGGCGAGGCGCTGCGCGATTACCGTGAGCGGCTGCGTGCGTTCCTCGAGCGGGCCGAGGCCTTCTGCCGCACGCACGAGATCGGCTACCACCGCGTGATCACCGACACGCCGGTGGAGGCCTTCGTGGTGGCGCAGCTGCGCGGGCGGATCCTCGGATGAGCTTCCTCTCACCGCTGGCCTTCGCGATCTTCGGCCTGTCGCTGCCGCTGGTTCTGCTCTACTTCCTCAAGGTGCGCCGGCGGGAGCGCCGGGTGTCGAGCCTCATGCTGTGGGAGGCGATCCTCCGCGACCGCGAGGCCTCGACGTTCTTCCAGCGCCTGCAGCGCGATCCGCTGCTGATCCTGCAAGTTCTGGCCCTGCTCGCCCTGGCCCTGGCGCTGGCCCGCCCGGCGGTGACCGTCATGGGCGAGGGCGCACGCAAGGTGGTCATCGTCCTCGACGTCTCGGCGTCCATGAAGGCGCGCGACGTCTCGCCCTCGCGCTTCGACGTCGCGCGCGCCGAGGCCGCTGGGCTCGTGCGGCGCCTGGGCGAGGCCGCCGAGGTGATGGTGGTCGAGGCCGGCGTGCAACCGACCGTGACGGCGGCGCTGTCACGCGATCACGATCGCGCGCTGGGCGCCATCCGCGCGGCCTACGCGCGCGACCTGCCGAACCGGCTGGTCGAGGCGGTGCGGACCGCGCGGGCGCTGGTGGGCGCCGACTCGGGCGCGGAGATTCACGTGTTCACCGATGGCGCCTACTCGCTGGCGGCGTCGCCGGAGACCAGCGACCCGCGCGTGCGCTGGGTCGGCGTGGGCCGCCGCAGCAACAACGTCGGCATCACCAACTTGTCGGTGCGCAAGAGCTACGCGGGCTCGTTCGACTACCAGGCCTTCGTCTCGCTCGTGAACTACACGTCCGAGGCGCAGACCTTCGAGTTCTCGCTGGAGGTCGACGGCCGCTCGCTGGCCGAGAAGTCCGTCACGCTGGAGCCGAGCGTGCGGCGCTCCGTGGTGCTGCCCTTCACGCACAACGGCGGCGGCGCCGTGGCCGCGCGCCTGCACATCAACGACGACCTCGCCGCCGACAACGTGGCGTGGGCGGTGCTGCCCCCGCCCCGCAAGATCGCGGTGACGCTGGTCAGCCCCGGCAACCTCTTCCTCGAGAAGGTGCTCAAGACCGATCCACAGGTCGCGCTCGACGTGAAGACGCCCGACCAGTACCAGGGGGGCATGGGCGACGCCGACGTGGTGGTCGTCGATTCCTCCACGCCCCCGCGCGTCGGGGCCGGGCGCTTCGTGTTCGTCAACACGGTGCCGCCCGACGTGCCCATCGAGGTGCTGGGGCGCATCGAGCAGCCGACCATCATGGACTGGGACCGCGCCCACCCCGTGATGCGCCACGTGGAGTTCGCCAAGGTCGCCATCGAGGACGCCATGCGCCTGCGGCCGCTCGCGGCCGGGCGCCCGCTGGTCGAGGCGGTGGGCGGGCCGCTGATCTATGCGCTCGAGGAGCCCGACCGCAAGGCCATCATCGTCGGCTTCGACCTGTTCAAGACGGACTTCCCGCTGCGCGTGGCCTTCCCGCTGATCCTGTCGAACACACTGCGCTGGCTCCACCCCGCCGCGCTCGATCAGTCGAGCCTGCAGGTCGCCGCCGGTCAGCCGATCCTGCTGCCGGTCGCCCACGGCGTCACCTCCGGCACGGTGACCACACCGAGCGGGCGCACCGTCAAGGCGCCGATCACGCGCGGCGCGATCAGCTTCACCGAGACGGACGAGGTCGGCCTCTACACGCTCTCGACCGCGCGCGGCGATCTCCGCGTGGCCGTCAATCTCATGGACGCCGACGAGTCGAACCTGGCGCCGCGGCCGCTGCCCACGCCGACCGGCGTGGGACCCGCGGGCGGCACGGCGCAGCCGGTCCAGCGCGAGCTGTGGGCGTTCTTCGTGGGACTCGCCATCGCGCTGCTTCTGCTGGAGGGCATCCTCTACTGGCGTCGTCAGAGCGGTGGGCGGATGGCGCTTCCGAGCAGTGCGGGCGATCGCTGGGCCCTCGCGCTGCGCGGGGCGCTGGTCGTCGTGCTGCTCCTCACGCTGGCGCGACCGACGCTGCCGCGCTGGGTCGATCGCCAGAACGTCGTGTTCCTGATGGACCTCTCCGACAGCGTGAGCCTGGCCGCGCGCGAGCGCGCCTATCGGTTCATGGCCGACTCCGTGCGGAGCCTGCGCAGCGGCGACCGTCACAGCGTGGTCGTGTTCGGCGAGGAAGCCGTGGTGGACCAGCCGCTCTCCACCCGCCCCATGGTCGACCGGCCGAAGGCGCAGGTGGGCGGCCGCGGCACCAACGTCTTCCAGGCGATCCAGCTGGCGCTGGCCACGCTGCCGCCGGGTCACGCCAACCGGATCGTGATGCTGACGGACGGCCGCCAGAACGCCGGCAACGCGCTCGCCGGCGCGCAGGCCGCCAAGAACGCGGGCACCGACATCTATTATGTGGCGGCGCCGCTGACCTTCTCGCAGGAAGTGGTGGCGGAGTCGATGGTGCTGCCGCAGGAGGTGAAGTACGGCGAGCCGTTCCAGGCCAAGCTGGTGGCCTGGAGCCTCAAGGAGACGCAGGGACGCATCTCGCTGTTCCGTAACGGCGAGTTCCTGGGCTCGCAGATCGTGCGGCTCACCGCCGGCAAGAACGTGTTCGCGTACCGGCAGTCGCTCGACCAGTCCGGCATCCACGTCTACCAGGCGGCCATCGAGGTCGAGGGCGACACCATCGAGGAGAACAACCGCGCGGTCGGCACGGTGGTGGTGCGCGGGCGGCCGCAGGTGCTGCTGGCCGACAAGGATCGCTCGCACGCGCAGTCGCTGGCCGCCGCGCTCCGCTCGCAGAACATCGACGTCACCGTGGTGGAGCCGGCGGGCATCCCGAAGGACCTCGCGGGGCTCCAGAAATACGACGGCGTGGTCCTGTCGAACGTCTCCTCGCTGAAGCTCACGCGGCCGCAGATGACGCAGATCCGGGACTACGTTCGCGACCACGGCGGCGGGCTCATGATGGTCGGCGGCGAGGAGAGCTTCGGGCTCGGCGGGTACTACCGCACGCCCATCGAGGAAGCGCTGCCCGTCACCATGGAGGTGAAACAGAAGGTCGAGATCCCCAGTCTCGCGGTGGTGCTGTCCATCGATCGCTCGGGCTCCATGGCGATGTCGACCGACGAGAAGATCACCAAGCTGGATCTCGCCAAGGAGGCGGCCCACCTCGTAGTGGATCTGCTCGACGAGCGTAACGAGGTCGGCGTGATGTCCTGGGACACCGAGTTCGTCTGGGACGCCCAGGTGCGGCCGGCCAAGGACAAGTCCGCCATCCACCATGCGATCGCCACCATCAAGGCGGGCGGCGGGACCGACGGCTATCCCGCGCTGAAGGAGTCGTACGCCGTTCTCTTCGAGCGCCCCGCGCTGCTCAAGCACGTGATCTTCCTCTCCGACGGCCAGATGACGCGCGGCGATTTCCAGGGCCTGCTGCGCCGCATGTCGAAGGACAAGATCACGGTCTCCACCGTGGCCATCGGCAAGGACGCCGACGTCCAGCTCATGGTCGACATCGCCAAGTGGGGCAAGGGCCGCTTCTACTACACCGAGGACTCGCAGACGATCCCGCGCATCTTCACGCTGGAGACGCAGCTGGCCTCCAAGGCCTCGCTGATCGAGCAGCCCTTCAAGCCGCAGCTCACGTCGCCGGCCCACGAGGCGATGCAGGAGATCGACTGGAAGAACGTGCCGCCGCTCGGCGGCTACGTGGCCACCTCGCTCAAGCCGACGGCCGACCTGGTGCTGATGAGCCACCAGGAGGACCCGGTGCTCGCCACCTGGCGCTTCGGTCTGGGCCGCGCCGCCGCCTTCACCTCCGACGCCAAGTCCAAGTGGGGTGTCCTCTGGCTGCGCTGGCGCGACTTCAACAAGTTCTGGGCGCAGCTCACGCGCTGGACGCTGCGCAGCGGCTCGCGCAGCGAGACGACCGCCGCGGTGCAGCGCATCGACACCACCGGCGAGGTGCTGGTGGATGCCGTGGATGCCAAGGGCGAGTTCATCAACTTCCTGGACTCGCAGGTCGGCGTGGTGGCGCCGAACCGCGAGCGCACGGTGATCGACCTCGAGCAGGTCGGGCCCGGGCGCTATCGCGGCCGCTTCCCGGCCCCTGACGAAGGGGTCTACCTCGTCGGCATGGCCCAGCGGAAGGGGGAGCGGGTCATTGGCTCTCAGCTCGCGGGTCTGGTGGTACCGTATGCGCAGGAGCTGCGTGATCTCGGCGTGGATGAGACGCTGCTACGCGAGCTGGCCGAGCTCACGGGCGGCGGTGCGCTGGAGGCTCCGAAGGACGCGTTTCTCAAGGGCCGGCGCCAATCGCGGATCGGCGTGGAGATCTGGCCGTGGCTGGTCGGGGCCGCCGCGTTCCTGCTCATTCCCGACGTGGCGCTCCGGCGCCTCGGGCCGGGCGGGTTCGCCCGCCTCGGCGCGGCGTTGTCCCCGTTCAAGCGGCGTCGACGCCGCGAGGCCGGCGCGAAGACGGAGGAGGGCACATGATGCGTGACCCCGGACGCGCTGGACGGTGGACGCTCGTGCTCGCAGCGACCGCGATGCTGGCCCTGGCCTGGAGCGGCGCCGAGGCCGCCACCAAGCCACGCGCCGTGATGATCGTGCCCTTCGACGCCAGCGCGCTCGATCCCGAGGAGCGCTGGGTGGGGGAGGGGGTCGAAGAGATCCTCGGTCTCGGCCTCGCGCAGCATCCGGCGTTCGTGCAGGTCGACCGCGCGCGGATGCGCAGCGTCGGACGCGTGGAGGTGTGGGGCGAGCCGGTCGTCGTGCAGACCGCCCGGGCCCTGCACGTCGACGCCGCGCTCTTCGGCCGGGTCGAGCGCAAGGACGGCGACTACGTCATTCAGCCGCGGCTGCTCGAGATCAAGAGCGGCGGCGGCGAGCCGATCGCGCTGGATCCGATCATCGCGGCGCCGGCCGACCTCCTCGCGCGGCTGGCCACGCTGCCCGGCATCTACGCGCGCACGCTGAAGGTCCCCGTGACCGAGCCCGAGATGCGCAAGATCGAGAAGGCCGCGATGCCGACGCGCTCGCTGAAGGCCTTCGAGCATTACGCGCGCGGCACCATGGCAATGAGCCAGAAGCCGGGGCAGGACGGTAACGAGGCGGCGGCGGACCTCCTCGCGCGCGCGATCGAGGTCGATCCGAACTTCGTCGTCGCCCACTACACGATGGGCATCGTGCACCAGGAGCTCGGCAACCGCTGGAAGGCCGCCGCGCAGTTCCGCGCGTCCATCCAGCTCGACCCGACGTACCCCGAGTCGCACAAGGCGCTCGGTGATCTCTTCCTGGCCGCGCCGCGCCGGCTGTTCGATCAGGCGGTGGAAGCCTACGACAAGGCCATCCTGCTTCGCCCGTTCTATGCCGAGGCCTGGGTGGGGCTTGGCGAGGCCAAGGCAGCCAAGGGGGACGTGGACGGGGCGGTCGGCGCCTACACCAAGGCGTTGAACTACAACCCGATCAATCCACGCGTGCACATGAGCCTCGGCAAGATCTATTACGCGGAGAAGGGGTTGTATTACGAGTCCGTCACCGCGTACAAGAAGGCGATCGAACTGGACCCCGCCTCGGTCGAGGCGCGCATGGGCCTCGGCGAGGTGTACGAGGACAAGGGCCTCTACAAGGAGGCCATGGAAGAGTACAAGCGCGTGATCGATCTCGACGGCAAGCACACCGGGGCGATGTACAACCTGGCGCTGGTCTACGAGAAGGTCGATCCCAAGGAAGCGGTCGCTCAGTGGGAGCGATACATCGCGCTCGCCTCGCAGCTGCCCTCGGAAAAGGACTGGGTGGACGTCGCCCGCCAGCATCTGAGGAAGCTCAAGAGCCAGATCAAAGACTAGCCTCGTGGACGAGCTGCGCAAGGACCCGACCCGTGGCCAGTGGGTGCTCATCCGACCCAAGGGCCAGGACCCGGATGAGGGATCGTGTCCGTACTGTCCTGGCAGCGAGTCGCTCTCCGGCGGCGAGATCGCCGCCTATCGCAAGGAAGGCCTGCCCGCGAACAATGCCGACTGGACGGTGCGGGTGGTGCCCGAGCACGACGCCTACTTCCGCATCGAGTGGGAGCTGGCCCGCGAGGGCGTCGGCATGTTCGACATGATCACGCCGCGGGGCGCCAGCGAGCTCATCATCGAGACGCCGCGTCACGACGAGACGCCGGCGACCATGTCCGCCGACCAGATGCAGGACGTGCTGTGGATGTACCGCGATCGCTTGCTCGACCTCAAGCGCGACGGGCAGATCCGCGACATCCTGATCTCCCGCCGCCATCGCAAGCCGGGCGTGGCCATCCATCACCCGTATTCGCGGGTGACGGCCATCCCCATCGTGTTCGACGAGACGCGGCGCGAGCTGCGCGAGGCGCGCGAATACTACCAGTACAAGCGGCGGTGCCTCTACTGCGACATCCTGCGCCAGGAGATTGCGGCGGAGGAGCGCATCGTCAAGCTGACGCCGCGGTTCGCCGCGCTGGTGCCGTACGCGGCGCGCGCGCCCATCGAGCTGTGGATCGTGCCGCGCCAGCACGCGTGCTCGTACGAGGATTCGCTGACGGCTGACTCCGCGCGTGATCTCGCGCGGCTGCTGGTGGATGCTTACAGCGCGATCAGCCGGGCCTTCGACGACCCCGGCTACGAGATGGCCCTGCACACGGCGCCGAACCTCCGCTCGCGAATCCTCCAGGGCGACTGGGCCACCATTCGCGACGACTACCACTGGCACATCGAGATCGTCGCGCATCCCGAGCGCGTCAACCGCCTGGGCGGCATCTTCATCAACGAGACCGCTCCCGAGTCCGTCGCCGCGGGCTTGCGGGCGGCATGGCGGTAGCGCCTCCCTGACCTAGGGGTAGAGGCCGCGGACTTTGTAGCCTTCGGCCACGCGGCGGACGCCTTCCATGAGGGCGGCGGTGCGGAGATCGGTGCCTTCCTTGCTGGCGAGAGCCCATACGCGGTTGAAGGCGCGGGTCATCACTTCTTGCAGGCGTGAGGTGATCTCGCTCTCGCGCCAGAAGTAGTACTGCAGGCCCTGCACCCACTCGAAGTAGGAGACAACGACACCGCCGGCGTTGGCGAGGATGTCCGGGATGACGGTGACGCCGCGGTCTCGCAAGATCACGTCGCCTTCCGGCGTCGTCGGGCCGTTGGCGCCCTCGGCGACGAGCGTGGCCTTGATGCGGTCGGCGTTGCCCTGGTGAATGACCGAGCCGACCGCGGCCGGGATCAGCACGTCGCATGGCTGCGTGAGGATGTCCTCGTTGGAGACGGGCTCGGTGCCGGGAAATCCCGCCACGCCTCCAGTCGCGGCCACGTGGGCCTCGAGCTGGCGAATGTCGATCCCGTGGGGATTCCAGATGCCGCCCTTCACGTCGCTCACGCCGACGATCACGCATCCCTCGCGCCACAGCAGCCGAGCGGCCACGCCGCCGACGTTGCCGAAACCCTGGACGATGACCTTCCGTCCCTTGATCTCCTGCCCGAGGTGGCGGGCTGCCTGGTAGAGCGCGTAGACGATGCCGCGGCCGGTTGCCTCGCGCCGGCCGGCCGAGCCGCCGATGATCAGCGGCTTGCCGGTGACCACGCCAGGAACCGTCCGGCCCTGGGTCATCGAGTAGGTGTCCATCATCCAGGCCATCGTCTGCTCGTCGGTCCCCATGTCCGGGGCAGGGATGTCAAGGTCGGGCCCGATGAAGAGCATGATCTCGGCGGTGTAGCGCCGGGTGAGGTTCTCCTTCTCCTGCAGGGACAGCTTTCGGGGGTCCACGCGGACGCCGCCCTTGGCGCCCCCATAGGGCAGGCTCATCAGCGCGCACTTCCAGGACATCAGCATGGCCAGCGCGCTGACCTCGCCCAGGTCCACGTCGGGGGCGTAGCGAAGACCGCCCTTGGTCGGCCCAAGAACGTTGTTATGGTGCACGCGGTAACCCATGAATACTGCAGTACTTCCGTCGTCCATCCGGATCGGGATCGACACCACCAGGGCACGCCGCGGGTGGCGCAGGCGCTCGTGGACGTCCTGGGCCAGCTGGAGGCGGTCGGCCGTGGAGTCGAGCTGCGCCAGAGCGGTCCGTAGGAGCGGAGAATCGAAGTCCGATTTCTCAGTCATGAAAGCCCTTTCCGTTGACAAGTGACCCGTCTGGTGTGAGAATCCGACTGATTAGGTCGCCGATCAAAAGGATCGGGGTCATGCGTAGCCGGTTCTGGAGGGAATGAGAATGCTCCGCTTCACCAAGCGCGCCGATTACGGCCTCATGGCGATCCACTACATCGCCATTCATGACGAGGGTGCCGTCAGCGCCAAGCGTATCGCGGAGGAGTTCTCGATTCCACAGGAGTTGCTCGCGAAGATCCTCCAGAAGCTGGCCAAGCAGGGCCTGATCGTCAGCCAGAACGGTCCCAAGGGCGGATACGTACTGTCGCGCCGGCCGGGTGAGATCAGCGTGGGCGAGGTGGTCCGGGCACTCGAGGGGCCGATCAACATCGTCTCCTGCCTGGAAGACGCCACGTGCGCGCAGATGGAGCGCTGCAGCCTGCGGCGGCCGGTGACGAAGCTGCAGCTGGCGATCACGCAGCTGCTCGACCAGATGAGTCTGGCCGAGCTGACCACGGACGACGTGCCCGAGCTCCTCACACTCAAGGCCTAGAGGGAACAGGATGCCTCTGAAGTTTCCGATCTTCATGGACGCGCAGTCGACCACGCCGTGCGACCCGCGCGTGGTCGAGGCGATGCTCCCATACTTCACCGAGAAGTTCGGGCACCCCGCGAGCCGCAACCACCCCTTCGGATGGGAAGCTGAGGCCGCGGTCGACGTGGCGCGTGGCCGCCTGGCCAAGCTGATCGGCGCCCGCGATCCCAAGGAGCTCGTCTTCACCTCGGGCGGCACCGAAGCCATCAACCTCGCGCTCAAGGGCGTGGCCGAGATGTACCGCGAGAAGGGCAACCACATCGTCACCACGGTGATCGAGCAGCGTGCCGGCATCGACGTGTGCAAGCGGCTCGAGCGCCAGGGCTTCGAGGTGACGTACGTGCCGGTGCAGCCGGACGGCGTCATCGACGTCGAGGAGATCCGCAAGGCCATCACCGACAAGACCATCCTCATCTCGGTGATGTTCGCCAACAACGAGATCGGCACCATCCAGGACATTGCCGCGATCGGGAAGCTGGCCAAGGAGAAGGGGATCATCTTCCACACCGACGCCACCCAGGCGCTCGGGAAGACCCCGATCGACGTCGAGGCGATGGGCATCGATCTGCTCTCCTGCACGGCGCACCTGATCTATGGGCCCAAGGGTGTCGGCGCGCTCTACGTGCGGCGCAAGGGCCCGCGCGTGCGTCTGGCCCCGCTCTTCGACGGCGGCGGCCATGAGCGCGGCATGCGCTCCGGCACGCTACCGGTCCCGCTCTGCGTGGGCTTCGGTCGCGCGGCCGAGATCGCCCAGGAGAGCATGGCCGCGGAGAACGCCCGCATCGGTAAGATGCGCGACCGCCTTCAGGACATGATCCTGTCGAGCGTGGACGAGGCATTCCTGAACGGCCGTCCCGACCGGCGGCTGGCCGGCAACCTCAACATCTCGTTCGCCTACGTCGAGGGCGAGTCGGTCCTGATGGGGCTGAACAAGGAGACGGCGCTGTCGTCCGGCTCCGCGTGCACGTCCTCGACCCTGGAGCCCTCGTACGTGATCGCCGCGCTGGGCGCCAGCGCCGAGCTGGCCCACTCGTCGATCCGCTTCAGCCTGCATCGGTTCAACACCGACGAGGAAGTCGAGTACGTCGGTCAGCGCACCATCGAGGTGATCAAGCGGCTGCGCGACATGTCGCCGCTCTACGAGCTGGCCAAGGAAGGCATCGACCTGAAGTCGATCAAGTGGAAGGCCGAGTAAGGGGGGATCGGGGATGGCATACAGCGACAAGGTAGTCGATCACTACAACAACCCGCGCAACGTGGGGTCCTTCGGCAAGGACACGCCCGGCGTGGGTACGGGCCTGGTCGGCGCGCCGGAATGCGGCGACGTCATGAAGCTGCAGATCAAGGTGAACCTCGAGACGGGCGTCATCGAGGACGCCAAGTTCAAGACGTTCGGCTGCGGCAGCGCGATCGCGTCGTCCAGCCTGGCCACCGAGTGGCTCAAGGGCAAGACGGTCGATGAGGCGGCCAAGATCAAGAACACCGACATCGTGAACGAGCTGAAGCTGCCTCCGGTGAAGATCCACTGCTCGGTGCTGGCCGAGGACGCGATCAAGGCAGCGCTGGCCGACTACAAGGAAAAGAACGCATCGGCGGCGGCGCCGGTCGCATCGAAATAACGGGAGGACGACACGCAATGGCCGTGGCGCTTTCGGAGAACGCGCAGAAGCAGGTGAAGCAGCTCAAGGAGTCCCAGAACCTCCCGGAGAACGTCTTTCTCCGGATGGGCGTCAAGGGCGGGGGCTGCTCGGGCATGAGCTACAGCCTGGAGTTCGATACGGAGCAGGGCCCGCACGACAAGGAGTTCGTGATCGACGGCATCAAGGTCGTCGTGGACAAGAAGAGCTACATCTACCTGAACGGCACCACGCTCGACTACGTGACCCAGGGGCTGACGGGTGGCTTCACGTTCGTCAATCCCCAGGCCAAATCGAGCTGTGGTTGTGGGACCTCGTTCTCGGCGTAGCCGGGCCCGGCGCGCACATCGAACGGGCCCGGGCGAGGGCCCGTTCGTGTTTTAGCCATGAGAGGGATATGGTGAGTGACTTCTTCGACATCTTCGGTCTCGAGCGCCGGCTCGCGATCGACGGGGCGGCGCTGCAGCGGCGGTTCTACGAGCTGTCGCGGCAGTGGCATCCCGACTTCCACGGCTCGGCGTCCGCGGACGACCAGGCCCGCGCGCTGGAGGAGTCCGCCCGCGTGAACGCGGCCTACCGCGCCCTGCGCGATCCGCTCGCCCGCGTCGAGTACCTCATCCGGCTCACCGGAGGGGAAGGGGGAACCCTGCCAGGATCCCCCGCCATCAAGCCCAAGGCGCCGCCGGCACTCCTGGCCGAGATGTTCGAGATCCAGGAAGCGCTCGAGGAGGCCAAGGCCGGCCCGCTGGACGACACCGCGCGCGCCACGCTGAACGAGCAGCGCGAAGGCCTCGAGGCGCGCATGGCCGAGACCGAGGCGCGCATCGTCGGGCCGCTGAGTCAGGCCTGGGACGCCGCCGCGCCCGCCGAGCGCCCCGTCGCGCTGAACGCCCTCAAGGAAGCCCTGGCCACGCGGGCCTACCTCCGCACCGTGGTCGACGATCTTGCGGCTGCGCTCGAAGGTCGCGAGCAGGAGGCCCGGCACTGATGGCCCGGATCGTGGGGATCGACCTCGGGACGACGAACAGCCTGGTGGCCTACGTCGATGAGCGTAGCGGGCTGCCGGTCGTCATCGCGGACGCCGATGGGCGCCGCCTGCTGCCGTCCATCGTCGGCTTCACGCCCGAGGGGCTCGTGGTCGGTGAGGCCGCGCGCCGCCAGCTCGCTCGCCGGCCGACCGACACGGTGTACTCCGTCAAGCGCCTGATGGGCCGGGGCTGGGACGACGTGAAAGACGAGCTGCGCTACTTCCCGTTCAAGGTGTTGGCGGGCGAGGGGGTCGTGAAGCTGGCGGTCGGTGGGCGCGAGGTGACGCCGCCGGAGGTCTCCGCCATCGTGCTCCGCGCGCTCAAGGAGCGCGCCGAGGCGCACTTCGGCGAGCCGATCGAGAAGGCCGTCGTGACCGTCCCGGCGTACTTCAACGACAGCCAGCGGCAGGCCACCAAGGACGCCGGGCGCATCGCCGGGCTCGACGTGGTCCGCATCGTCAATGAGCCCACCGCGGCCTCGCTGGCGTACGGCCTGCACCGGCTGGGGCAGGGTGTGATCGCGGTCTACGATCTCGGCGGCGGGACGTTCGACATCTCGATCCTGCGCGTGAAGGACGGCATCTTCGAGGTGCTCGCGACCAACGGTGACACGCACCTCGGCGGCGACGACTTCGACCGCGTGCTGCTGCTGTGGCTGCTGGAGGACATCCAGGCCCGGCACCATGCCGAGCTCGACCGCGACTGCATCGATCTCGCGAACGACAACGAGGTCATGCAGGAGCTGCGGCTGGCCGCCGAGGCCGCCAAGATCCGCCTGTCGTCCGAGGAGCGCACCACGCTGACGCTGCCGCTGGCCGGCTTCACCTATCACCGCGTGATCACGCGGGCGGAAGTCGAGCGGCTGCTGGAGTCGCTGGTGACCCGTACGCTCGGCCCGTGCCGCAAGGCCCTGGCCGATGCGGGCCTCACACCGAACGACATCGACCAGGTGGTGCTGGTCGGCGGCTCCACGCGGGTGCCGCTCGTGCGGCGGCGTGTGCAAGAGCTGTTCGGCAAGCCGCCGCACAGCCAGCTCAACCCCGACGAGGTGGTGGCGCTGGGCGCCGCGGTGCAGGCCCAGATCCTGGCCGGCGGGATCAAGGACATGCTGCTGCTCGACGTCACGCCGCTGTCGCTCGGGATCGAGACGCTGGGCGGCATCGTGTCGATTCTCATCCCGCGCAACACGACGATCCCGACGAGCGCGCGCGAGATGTTCACCACGTCCGTGGATGGCCAGACCGTGGTCGACATGCACGTCGTGCAGGGGGAGCGCGAGCTGGCCAAGGACAATCGCTCGCTGGCCCGCTTCGAGCTGCGCGGCATCGATCCGATGCCGGCCGGCATGCCCAAGATCGAGGTCACGTTCCTGATCGACGCCAACGGCATCCTCCAGGTGCAGGCCAAGGAGCAGCGCACCGGCAAGGCCGCGTCGATCGAGGTGAAGCCGACCTACGGCCTCAGCGACGCCGACGTGGAGCGCATGGTCGAGGACTCGTTCACCTACGCCGAGGCCGACGTGGAGACGCGCTTGCTCATCGAGACGCGCAACGAGGCCGACACCGTCCTCACGCACGTGGCCCGCGCGCTGCGGCAGGCCGGGCCGCTGCTGGCCGCCGACGAGCGGCAGCGCATCGAGACCGCGGTGGCTGCGCTCCGTGCGGCGCGCGAGGGCCACGACCGCGACACCATCCGCGAGCGCACCACCGACCTGAACCACGCCACCGAGCACCTCGCCGAGGCCATGATGGACGCTGCCCTCAAGGGCGCGCTGGGGACGAAGCGTGCCGAGGAGATCATGGACCGGGGAGCGAGGGGGGAGTAGTGGCCACGCACAAGGTGACGTTCCTGCCGCTCAACAAGACCGTCGAGGTGGACGACGCGAAGTATCCGCTGGCCGATCACGGCAAGCCGGGCTCGCTGCTCGACATCGCGCTGGCCAACGACATTCACCTCGAGCACAACTGCGGCGGCTCCTGCGCGTGCACGACGTGCCACGTGATCGTGAAGGAGGGCGCCGAGAACCTCAGCGAGATGCAGGAGGACGAGGAGGATCGGCTGGACACCGCCGTGGGGCTGACGATCCGCTCCCGCCTGGGCTGCCAGGCGATCGTGCGCGGTGACGTGGTGGTGGAGGTGCCGGAGTCGTGAGCCTGCTGTGGCGGGACGCCGAGGACATCGGGATCGCGCTGAGCGAGAAGTTCCCGGAGACCGACCCGCTGACCGTGCGCTTCACCGACCTCCACAAGTGGGTGACCGAGCTCTCCGACTTCGCCGACGACCCCAAGTCCTCCAGCGAGTCGACACTAGAAAAGATCCAGATGGCCTGGCTCGATGAATACCGCAATCGTTAGACGCTCACCACGCAATGACCTGGTCGGCCTCGAAGATCTCTTCGAGCAGACCCTCCCAGGAGAGCTCCTCGGGAACACGCCGGGCGGGGATGCCGGGTGGCACGGCCGCAGTGGCGCCGGGCAACAGCGCCAGCGTGACGAGATCGCCCGCGGCGTTCTGATGGGTGATCATCTCGAGCGCCAGCGCGGTATCCCCGGGCTTGAGCAGGTGGAGGACGCGGGCCATCAGAACACGATGAAGCGGCGGGCCTGGCGCAGCAGCGCCCCGATGTCCGCCCGCGACACGAGCACCACCGGATGGCCGCTCTCGTTCCAGTCGGGATTGGTGGGGACGGCGGTCTCCTCGACGTGGAACGGCACCTCCAGCCGCTTGAGGTTCTCGCGGAACTTGGCGATGTCGTCGCCGTCCACGAGCTCGTCGGTGTCGGCATCGAGCAGGTGCACGGCCGGCCCGCGCAGCACGAAGGTGACCTCGTTCTCGCCGGCCACCACGCCGACGCCGATGCGCATGGCCTCGAAGGCGCGGCCCGAGGTCCGGGGATCGATGCCGATCACGACGACGACGGGCTGGGGGTCCGGCACGTCAGTTCAGCGCGATGAAGCGGTCGGTGCCGTTGATCAGGTCGGTCAACACGACCAGGCCGCAGTACGTCACCCGCTCCGGGTCGCGCAGCGGCACGCCGCGCTTCTGGCAGCCGTACGCACACACGAACAGCCGGGCGCCCCGATCGGCCAGCGCGCCGACGCGCGGGTCGTCGAGCGCCCGCACGCCGTCGTCGATCAGGTAGAGGTAGAGCTGCGCGCCGCGATCGAGCGCCGCCTGGGACAGGCCCATGGCCGTCTCGAGGTTGGCGTGATCAGGGCCGGTCGAGAGCAGCAGACCGAATTTCTTCCTGGCGAGATCCACGGCACGCGCAGCGTAACATCGGCAATGAGGGAGAGCAACGCATGAGCCGTCGCATATACCTCGATCACAACGCGTCGACGCCGGTCCATCCCGACGTCGTCGCCGAGATGCTGCCGTACTTCAGCGAGCGATTCGGCAACCCGTCCAGCGTGCACGGCTTCGGCCGCGAGGCGCGGGCCGGCCTCGACCTCGCCCGCGAGCGCGTCGCGACATTCCTCCGGGTTCCCGCCGACGAGGTCGTGTTCACCTCGGGCGGCACCGAGTCGGACAACATGGCGCTGAAGGGCCTGGCCTTCGCGCGGGGCACGGGCCACCTCATCACGTCGAAGATCGAGCACCACGCGGTCCTGCGCGCCGCCGAGTGGCTGGAGACGCAGGGCTTCGCCGTCACCTACGTCGGCGTCGACGAGTACGGCATGGTCGACCCCGACGACGTCAAGCGCGCGCTGCGGTCCGACACGATCGGCATCTCGATCATGCACGCCAACAGCGAGGCCGGCACCATCCAGCCGGTCGCCGCCATCGGCGCGCTGGCCCGCGAGCGCGGCATCCCGTTCCACGTGGACGCCGTGCAGACGTTCGGCAAGATCGACTTCGACGTCAACGCCTGCGGAATCGACATGCTGTCGTTCTCGGGCCACAAGATCTACGGCCCCAAGGGCGTGGCCGGCTTCTGGGTCCGCAAGGGCACCAAGCTGCAGTCGCTGCAACATGGGGGCGAGCACGAGCGACGCCGGCGGGCGGGCACCGAGAACGTGGCCGGCATCGTCGGCTTCGGCAAGGCCGTGGAGATCCGGGGCCGCGAGCTGAAGGCGGAAGGCGAGCGCCTGACGGCACTGCGCGATCGGCTCTGGGAGGGCATCCGCGCCCGCGTGCCCGACGTGCGCCTGAACGGCCACCCGACGCAGCGGCTGCCCGGCACCGTCAACGTCTCGTATCGCGGCGTCGAGTCCGAATCCATCGTTCTCGGTCTGGATCTGAAAGGCATCGGCGTGTCGGCCGGCTCGGCCTGCACGGCAGGCAGCGTGGAGCCGTCGTACGTGCTGGTGGCCATGGGGCTGCCGATCCCGTGGGCGATGGGCGCGGTGCGCTCGTCGCTGGGTCGCTCGACGACCGCCGAGGACATCGACTACGTGATCGAGTCGGTGGAGCCCATCGTGCGCAAGCTGCGCGCGGCGATGCCGGTGGGGGCGTAGTGCGGTACAGCCCCACGCTGCTCGACCACTTCCTGAACCCGCGCAACGCCGGGCTGATGCGAGAGCCCGACGGCACGGGCGTGGACGAGTACGAGGGCTGCGGCGACCTGGCGCGGTTCTTCCTGCGCGTGCGCGACGGGCGGGTGAGCGAGGCGCGGTTCCAGACGTACGGCTGCGGGCCCACCATCGCGGCGGCCAGCGCGGTCAGCGAGAAGGTGGTGGGCCGGGCGGTCGAGGAGCTCCTGAACCTGAAGCCCCAGGAGGTCGAGGACGCGGTGGACGGGTTGCCGGACGATCGCAAGCACGCCGCCGACGTCGTGGCCGGCGCTTTGCGAGCCGCCGCGCTCGACGCGCTCCGCCGGCGGGGAGGAGAGGCTTGATGTTCGACGCGATCCGCCGCGACATCGCCACCGTGATGGAGCGCGACCCGGCCGCCCGCTCGCGCTTCGAGGTGCTGATCTCGTACCCGGGCGTGCATGCGCTGGCGTTTCACCGCGTGGCCAACCGGCTCTGGCGCCGCGGCTGGACGACGGCCGCTCGTTTCGTCTCCCACCTGTCACGCTTCGTGACCGGCATCGAGATCCATCCCGCCGCCAAGATGGGGCGCGGAGTCTTCATCGACCACGGCATGGGCATCGTCATCGGCGAGACGGCGGAAGTGGGCAACAACGTGAGCCTGCTGCAGGGCGTGACCCTGGGCGGCACGAGCACGCGGCGCGAGAAGCGTCACCCCACGCTGCGCGACAACGTGACCGTGGGCTCGGGAGCCAAGATCATCGGCGCCATCACGATCGGTGAGAACAGCCGCGTGGGCGCCGGCTCGGTGGTGGTCCGCGATGTCCCGCCGAACGCCGTTGTCGTCGGCGTGCCGGGCCGGGTAACATTCAAGGACGGTCAGCGGGTGGGCGGCATCGACATGAACATGACCGACCTGCCCGACCCGGTCAGCCGCGCGATCGAGCAGCTCGTCGAGCAGATCCGCGGGCTCGAAGCCGATCTGGACAGCCTGCGCAAGCAGGTGGATCGCGACGGCATCCGTGACAAGGAGGACGCACCGTGACGCCCAAGGACATGCTGGACCTGCGAGAGACCGCCACGTACCTCGGCATCGACGAATCATCGCTGCGGGCGCTGGCCACCGAGCGCCGCATCCCGTGCCTGCAGCAGGACGGCGGCTGGGTGTTCTCCAAGAAATCCATCGACAAGTGGCGGAGCCAGAACACGCTGCGCGCCTGAGCGCGTGACTCGCCCGTGACCCGCCACGACGGCTGGGCGCTCCTGACCGAGTTCACCAAGGGCGACGGCCTTCGCAAGCACGCCCGCGCCGTCGAGACCTCGATGCGCGCCTATGCCGCCCACTTCGGCGAGGATCCCGAGCGCTGGGGCCTGGCCGGCATGCTCCACGACTTCGACTACGAGATGCACCCGCGCGCGCCCCACCATCCGGTGAAGGGCGCCGAGATCCTCATGGCCCGCGGCGTCGAGCGCGACATCGTCTACGCCATCCTGGCCCACGCCGACTACTCGGGCATGCCGCGCGCCTCGCGTCTGGACAAGGCGCTCTACGCCTGCGACGAGCTGACCGGCTTCGTCCACGCCTGCGCGCTCGTGCGCCCCGGCAAGGTCATCACCGGCCTCGAGCCCGCGTCCGTGAAGAAGAAGCTCAAGGACAAGGGTTTCGCGCGCACGGTCAACCGCGACGACGTCTACCGCGGCGCCGCCGAGCTGGGCGTCGAGCTGGACCCCCACATCGCGTTCATCGTCCAGGCGCTGGAGGGCGTGGCCCCCGAGATCGGCCTGGCGCGCGCGTAGCGGCGCCATGCTGGGTCGTCCCAGCCTCATCTCGTGCTGTCCCGCGATCGCGTTCGTCGCCTGGGTGATCTTCTCGATCCTCGTTTGCTGTGTCGTGGCTGCCGCGGATCCGAGGGAGCCGGCGATCGGCACGGTCACGGCGGTCGAGGGGACGGCGACCGTCATGCGCGAAGGAACATCCCGGGCGGCGCCACTGACCACGAGGCACACACTCCGCAGCGGTGACCGGATCACCGCAGGCAACGGTTCCCTCGTCCGGCTGCGACTTGGTACCGGCGCCTGGGTCTCCCTGCGCGACGGCTCGATCGTGACGATCGCTGGCGGGAATCCCACGGGGCTGACGCTGGAGCGGGGGACCGTCGTCTACGAGGCCCCGGTGCGACTGCTACAGCCCGGCGACGTGCACGAGGTTCGGACCACGAATTCCGTCCTGCGCCTTCACAATGCGGTGGTCGTCGTCGATCTCGAGCTGCGTCCGATGCCGGCGGCGGGGAGCACGCATCTGTGCGTGCTCGGCGGTACGGCAGGCGTTCGCCAGCGCTGGGTGAGGAGTCTCGAGGTCAGCGTCGGCCCCGGGGAATGCCAGGTGGTGACCAGCAGCGAGCTCGGCGTGCCGGAGAACGGGCGCCACGCGGAGATCAACCGTGCCCGAGCCCAGGCGGGACTGGCGCGGTTGCCCGACCCCGTGGCCAGGAGGCCACCGTCGCAGCCAGGACCCTGGGTTCTACTCGTCGATCGCGGAACTGGATTCGCCGACTGGGTTGGAAGCCCCGCCGAGGGTTACGTGGAAGACGACGTCGCATATGGCGGCATGACGCTTGAGGCCTGTGACCGGATTGCATGGACCGTGATGGGCCAGGGCACACGCCTGGCCTGTGCACGCGATCCATGGG
>JBKPRI010000133.1:0-6757 GCA_046734515.1 Candidatus Methylomirabilota bacterium
GCTGGTCGTTCTTTGCAGTTCGGTACACCGTTCTGGGAGGATCTCTGGTCAACATGACCAGCGAGATCGACGAGTTGGATGCACGCCTGATCGCCGAGCTGCGCGAGAACCCGCGCGTCGGCCTGCTCGAGGTCGCCCGGCGCCTCGGCGTCGCGCGCGGGACGGTGCAGGCGCGTCTGGCCAAGCTCGAGGCGCGAGGCATCGTCACCGGCTACGGCCCCGAGGTCGATCCGTCCGCGATGGGCTATGCCATCTCCGCCTTCATGCTCATCGAGCTCACCCAGGGGCGCCTCGCCGAGGCCGTCGAGCGCCTCGCCGCGGCGCCCGAGGTCCTCGAGGCCGACGCCGTCAGCGGGCCGCAGGACCTCATCTGCCGCGTGGTCGCCCGCGACACCGAGCACCTGCAGGAGCTGGTCAACGACCTGCTGGCCACGCCGGCCATCCGGCGCTGCACGAGCTACATCGTCCTCTCGCGCCAGGTCCCGCCGCGCAGCGGGCCGCTTGTCGCGAGCGCCGGCGGCGCGGCATGAGGGTCAGCGCCAAGGCCGACTACGCGCTGCGCGCCGCGGCCGAGCTCGCGGCCGCGGGCGGCGGCCCCGTGAAGCGCGAGGCGATGTCGAGCGCCCAGAACATCCCGCCGAAGTTCCTCGAGAACATCCTCTCCGACCTGCGCCAGGCGCGCCTGCTGCGCAGCCAGCGCGGCGCCGACGGCGGCTACTGGCTCGCCCGTCCCGCCGACGAGATCACGATCGCCGACGTCATGCGCGCGGTGGACGGGCCGCTGGTCGGCATCCGCGGTGAGCGCCCGGAGGACGTCGAGTACGGCGGCGCCGCCGAGAGCCTCCAGACGGTGTGGATCGCGCTGCGAGCGAACCTGCGCGCGGTCGTCGAGCGCACGACGATCGCCGACCTCGCGTCCGGCAAGTTGCCGACCGAGGTCAAGCGGCTCGCGAGAGACCCCGAGGCGTGGACGACCCGCTGACCCACACGATCTCGCCCGCCTTGAGCTCGAGCGCGTCGGCCTCGGTGCGCGTGAGCTGCACGCTGACCTCGTCGCCGTCGGCGAGCACGAGCTCGGCACGGACCTCGAAGCCGAGGTGCACGACGCGCATGACCATCGCTTCGGCTGCGCCGTCCTCGGGGCGGTCGAGCACGATGAGGTCATGCGGGCGCACGAGCGCGCCGTCGAGCTGCGACACCGGTCCGAGGAAGCCCATCACGAAGTCGTTCGCCGGCCGCTCGTAGAGCTCGCGCGGCGCGCCGACCTGCTCGAGGCGCCCCTCGCGCAGCACGGCGATGCGGTCGGCGACCTCCATGGCCTCCTCCTGGTCGTGCGTGACGAGCACCGTCGTCACCGGCACGCGGTCGTGCAGCCGCCGCAGCCAGGCGCGCAGCTCGGCGCGGACGTTCGCGTCGAGCGCGCCGAACGGCTCGTCGAGCAGCAGCACGCGCGGCTCGACGGCGAGCGCGCGCGCGAGGGCCAGCCGCCGGCGCTCGCCGAGGTCGAGCGCGGGCGGCCGCTTGTCGGCGCAGCCGGCCAGGCCGAGCCGGCCGAGCACCAGCCCGACCTGGCGCTCGATGTCGGCCGCGCTCATCGCCTGCTGCTCGAGCCCGAAGGCGACGTGCTGGCGCACCGTCATGTGCGCCCATAGCGCGCCATCCTGGAAGACGTAACCCGTCGAGCGGCGGCCCGGCGCCAGGCCCGCGATGTCCTGGCCGTCGACGAGGATGCGCCCATGGCTCACCGGCATGAACCCGGCGACGGCCTTGAGCACGTCGGTCTTCCCCGAGTGAGGCGGCCCCAGGAACGTGAAGAACTCGCCGTAGCGCACGTGCACGGAGATCTGATCGAGCCCCGGAGGCTTCCCCCCGCGCGTGGACAGCGCGTCCAGCCGGATGTCGACGAGCGGCCGGCTCACGGCCATCTCATCGCGCGGCGGCCGGCACGTGGGCGCGCATGGCGGACAGCGGAACGCAGGCGGCGCCGATGAGCGCGAGCACCACGTAGAGGACGGTCGACGTGCTGGACGCCAGCAGCGAGGTGGCCAGGACGGGGCCCACGAACGACGCGCCGATGCGGGCCGCGTTGATGATGCCGATCGCCTCGCCGCCCGCCGTGTGCGCGATGCGCGCAACGACGATGGGAAAGACCGGCGCGATGCAGAGCACCTGCAGGAAGCGCAGGATGCCGTACCCCCACACGCCGTGGGCGACCACGAGCGCGGCCACGGACAGTGAGGAGCCGGCCAGCAAGCTGGCCACCAGGCGGCGCTCCGGCAGCACCTCGGCCAGCCGCGGCGCGATCATCGAGCCGAGTGCGGCCGCCGCGCCCGAGGCGAAGATGATGATGCCGCCGATCTCCAGCGTGCGCTCGCGCGGCACGCCCAGCTCGGCCATCACCTGCGGCAGGATCGACGTGAGGAAGAAGATCTGCGTGGACGCGCCGAGGATCAGCAGCGAGACCAGGATCGTCTCGCGCCAGTACGCGCGGCGGGCCGGCCGCTCGCGCGGCTCCGGCGCCGCGGAGACGCCCACTCCCCACTGCACCAGGAGGCCGCACGCGAAGAGCACCACGGCGCCGAGCGCGAACGACTCGCGGAAGCCCATGCGCGCGGCGGCAATGGCCCCGCACAGCGGCCCGATCACCTGCCCCACGGTCATGCCGGACTGCATGGCGGCGATCTGACGGCGGACCTCTCCGGGCTCGCTCGCCCGGCCGGCGCTGATGAACGCGAACGTGGAGCCGGCGCCCATGAGGCCGAGCACGAGCCGCGCGAGGAACATCTCGGGCAGCGTGCGCGACAGCGCCATGCCGAGAAAGGCCACGCCCTGGAAGTACTGGGTCGCCACGAAGAAGCCCTTGGGATCGCGACGGCCCGCGATGCGTCCCCAGAATGGCGCGGTGGCGACGGTGGCCAGCGGCGAGATGCCGAGAATCCAGCCGGTCCAGCGCAACGTGGAGGTCGCATCCCAGGTCGAGACGTGCTGGATGTGGAACGGCAGGCTCACGTAGACGAACGACCACGCGAAGCTGCCGAGAAACATCGCCACCGGGAGCACCTGCGTGTCGCGCAGGACGGCGGCGGGCAGGGCCATGCGAGGCATCGACCCGGTGATGGTGGCAGATCGCCCCACGAGGCGCAACCGCGCGGCGGCGCCGCGCGGCTCAGGCGGCGAGCAGCGCCAGGATTGCCTCCGCGCCGACGGGCTTCGTGAGGTGCCCGTCGAAGCCGGCCGCCGCCGTGGCCTCGCGGTCGGCATCGCGGCCGAAACCAGTCAGCGCCACGAGCCGGACGCTCTGACCGAGCAAGGCACGGAGGCGCTGCGCCACTTCGAAGCCATCGAGGTCCGGAAGCTTGAGGTCCACGAAGACGACGTCGGGACGGAGGGTCTCGGCCAGCGCAACCCCCTCGGCCCCGTTGGCCGCGACCGCCACGGGCTGCCCCTCCAGCTCGAGCGAGAGCTGCAGGACTTCCCGCGTGTCGGCGTCGTCCTCGATGATGAGAACCTTGACCATCAGGATCGTGCGCCGTCGTGGGCGCGCGCCAGCGCGGCGACCTGGGCGCACAGCGCGTCCGGGTCCGGCGGCTTCTGCATCACCGCATCGAAGCCCGCGCGGCGCACGCCATCGGCGGGGAACGGGTGGCCGGTCACCGCCAGCACGGGGATGGGGCGGTCGGGGTAGAGCTGACGGATCTTGGCGATCAGCCAGAAGCCGCTCTGCTGCGGCATGGCGAGGTCACTGACGACCACGTCGAAGCGACGGACGGCCAGCGCGGCGAGGGCGTCGCCCGCGCTGGGCGCGGTCGTCACCTCGGCTCCGGCCACTTCCAGCGTCTCGCGCATGGCGTTGCGCGAGTCGCCGTCGTCCTCAACGATCAAGACCTGACAGCCGGCGAGAGCTCCGTTCATGTTCATGCCGCCGTCAGGCCCTGCACAAGCCTTGCCTGCGAGCCTGCCGATAAATCAGCCCAGTGACGACGGCAGTTTCCACGACGGGTCCCGCGCGAGGGGTCAAACGGGTTCCGCGGGCTGGGAACGCGGCGCCCCTCGCAGTGGGAAAAAAATTCGCGTCAGCGGCTGGACGCGCCCGCCCTCGGGCCGCGCGGATCGACGGACTCGGGCAGGCAAACCCAGAAGACCGGCGCCACGGGATCACCTTTGGTGGCCGCCTCGTCGGCGGAGAGCGCGCGGGCGTTGTGCAGATCGCGCACGGCTCGGTCGCACTCGGCCTTGTTCTCGAACGCCACCTGCATGGCGTCGGCGAGTCGCCAGCGTCCAGAGCCCGGCGGGGTTTCGCTCCACAACACCCACGCGCACAGCACGACGGCCAGGGCCGACCGCAATGCTAGACGCCCTCGACCATGACCAGGCTTCCCTTCGACGCCTTCAACCGCATGGCGAGCAGCGGCTTGTACTCTTCCGAGAAATACCAGCGCTTGACCGCGGCGGTGCTGGGGAACTCGAGGACGACGAGGCGCTTCGGATCCCAGCCGCCCTCGAGCGTCTCGGACTTGCCGCCGCGCACGATGAATCGGCCTCCGTACTGGGCGACGGTGGCCGGCACCCCTTTGCGATATTCCTCGAACGCGACCGGATCGGTGACCTCGATGTCGACCACGACGTATGCGGCCATCCATCCTCCTCGCGACCTGCCTATGGTAGCCGATCGCCGGGGGGCCCCGCAGGGCAAACATGGCGGCCCCGATCGACGTACCATGAGCCATGCCCGGGCGGACACGGACACGGCGAGAGATCCGGCGTCACGTGCTGATCTATGCGGGGATCGCGCCGTTCCTCGCCATCGCCCTCTTTCCGGTTCTCTGGATGCTCATCACCGCCTTCAAGGACGAGGCGGATCTCTACCGGATGGATGCGATCCCCTTCTGGTTCAACCTGCCGCCCACGCTCAAGAACTTCGAGCTGCTGTTCTTCCACAGCAACTACTTCGTGCCGTCCCTGATGAACAGCGTCATGCTCACCGGCTTCGTGGTGATCGTCACGCTGCTGACCGCGGTCCCCGCCGGGTATGCGCTCGCGCGGCTGCGCCTGCCCGGCGCCGAGACGCTCGGCATCGGGATCTTCATCACCTATTTGGTCCCGCCGATCATCCTCTTCCTGCCGCTGGCGCGCGTCGTCGGCACCCTGGGGCTGTTCGATTCGTGGTGGGCGCTGGCGCTCGTCTATCCGACCTTCACGATTCCGTTCTGTACGTGGCTGCTCATGGGATTCTTCAAGACACTGCCGCGCGAGCTGGAAGAGGCGGCCTGGGTCGACGGCTGCGGGCTCATCAGCGGCATCCTCCGCGTCATCTTGCCGCTGAGCCGGCCGGGCCTCCTGATCGCCACGATCTTTCCCGTCACCTTCGCGATGAACGAGGTGCTCTATGCGGTGGTCTACGTCGGCCCGCGCGACCAGAAGACGGTGACGGTGGCCATCGCCTCCACGCTGGTCCGCGGCGACATCTTCTACTGGGGCGCCCTGATGGGGGCCGGGCTGATCGTCGGGCTGCCGCTGGCCCTGCTCTACCTGCTCTATCTCGACCACTTCATCCGCGGACTGACGGGCGCCGAGGCAAACTTCTAGGTACGCTGGGCCCGTGGCCACGATTCCCGCGACCGCGCTCGAAGAGGTGTACGCCGTCCCGCCCAAGGAGTTCACGCGGGCCCGCAACGCGCGGGTCGCCGCGCTGGCGAAATCCGGCCATCACGACGCGGCGGAGGCCCTGCGGCAGCTGCGCCGGCCGGCCGCCACGCTGTGGGCGGTCAATCAGGTCGCCCGGTCCGATCGCAAGCGCCTGGACGCCTTCATCGATGCCGTGGCCCAGGTGCGACGCACGCAGCTCCGTGATCCGCGCAACGTGGCCGAGGCCGTGCAGCGTCAGCGCACCGCGCTCGACGCCGTGCTGGACGTCGCGCGCGACGCCCTCGCCGAGCACGGACTCACGGCGGGGCCGCAGGCCCTGCGCCGGATCTCCAACACGCTCCAGGGCGCCGCCGTCGACCCCCGGCACGCCGAGGACCTCCGGCATGGCCGGCTCACAGGCGAGCTCGCGGCGCCCGGCTTCGAGGTGTTTGCCGGCGAGAAGCCCCGCCGCCTGAACGTGCTCACCGGCGGCCGGCAGGAGGCGAAAGCGACCGAGGTCCGGGAACGCGAGGCCGAGCGGCATGCGCGCCGGGACGCGGTTCGTCAGGAGCGCGCACGCAAGGCCGAGGAGCGCGAGCGGAGTGCACGCGAGAAGAAGGCGGCTGCCGAGCAGACGGCCAGGGAAGTCGAGGCGCTGGCCGGAAAGCTCGCGGAAGCGCGGCGGCGCCTGGCGAAGCTTCGGGAGTAAATCCCACCGTCACTGACGAAATTGGTCGGTATCGCACCGGCGGCGTGACGAAACGCACCACATCGGCGATACGGCACGGGGTAATCGGCTGATTTCGCTCACGCGCCTGCCGCGGCCGGCCGTGGCATCGAAGATGCGTTAACCCGGCATCGCCGCGGGCTCCACCCGCCGTCTAGACCGCCACGCTGGGCGGTTGGGTTCATCCACACTCAGAGGACCGAAGGAGGAGTCATGCGGATCGCACTGATCGGAAACAAGCGCGGCTTCACGCTGATCGAGCTGCTCATCGTCGTGGCGATCATCGGCATCCTGGCCGCGATCGCCGTGCCGCTCTACGCCAACGTGCAGGCGCGGGCGCGCATCGCCAAGGCGCAGGCCGATACGCGGGCCATCGCCTCGGCCGTCAGCATCTACTCGGCGCAC
>JBKPRI010000134.1:0-14956 GCA_046734515.1 Candidatus Methylomirabilota bacterium
CCTCGGCGGCGGTGACCGAGTACGTGGCGCGAGCGCGGCGGCGCGGCGCCGAGCGGGTGGCGATCGTGGCCACCAGCGCGGTGCGCGAGGCGGCGAACGGCGGCGAGTTTGCCGCCGCGCTCGAGCGCGCCGCCGGCGAGACGATCACGGTGATCAGCGGCGAGCGGGAAGCCTCACTCACGCTCGCCGGTGTGCTCGCCGGCCTTCCCGAGCCGGCCGAAGGCGACACGCCCGGAGCCGAAGGCGACACATTGGTCTTCGACATCGGCGGCGGCAGCACGGAGTACATCCTGGCGCGCGGCGGCGCGCCGGCCGCCGCCGTGAGCCTGCGCCTCGGCGTCGTCGACCTCACCGAGCGTCATCCATTTCCCGAGCGCGTGGAGCCGGCGCGATTCCGCGCGCTGCTCGACGAAGTGGCGCGCCGGGTGGCCGCCGGGATCCCCGCGGCGATCCGCACGGCCCGTCTCGCCCGTCTGGTGGGCACGGCGGGCACCGCGACGACCCTGGCGGCGCTCGACCTCGGTCTCGCGGCCTACGATCCGCCTCGCGTGCAGGGCCACACGCTCACGCGGCCGGCCATCGAGGCGCAGCTCGAACGCCTGGGCGCGCTGACCGTCGTCGAGCGCGCGGCGCTGCCGTGCCTGGAGCCCGGGCGCGCCGACCTCATCGTGCCGGGCACCGCGATCGTGCTCGCCACGCTGGACCTGGTGGGCGTCGATCGGATGGTCGTCAGCGACTGGGGACTGCGCGAGGGTATCTTGATATCGCTGTGCTCCTGAGATCCGCTCTGCTCGCGCTCGCCGAGCGGCGTGCTGTCGGCGACGCCATGGACCGCCTCGGCCTGACGCGCCGCCTGGTTCGTCGCTTCGTGGCCGGCACCACCGCCGAGGACGCGCTCACGGCGGTGGCGAGGCTGAACGCGCAGGGGCTGAAGGGAGCGGTGACGTTCCTGGGCGAGCACGTGGCGAGCGAGACCGGGGCGCTCGCCGCCGCGCAGGAATACGTCAGCCTGCTGGACGCGATCCACGCGCGCACCCTCGACGCCGTGCCCTCGCTGAAGCTCACGCAGCTCGGCATCGACATCTCGCCCGAGGTGTGTCGCGCCAACGTCGCCCGGGTCGCGGAGCGGGGACTGGCCGTGGGCCGCCTCGTGTGGATCGACATGGAAGGCTCGGCGTACACCGAGCGGACACTGGACCTGTACGCCGCGCTGCGCCCACGGTTTGGCAACCTCGCCTGCGTCGTGCAGTCGGCCTTGCGGCGCACGCCGCGCGACGTCGAGCGCCTGATCGAGCTCGGCGCCACGGTGCGGCTCTGCAAGGGCGCCTATCGCGAGCCGCCCGCGGTGGCCTATCCCGACAAGGCCGACGTCGATCGGGGCTACAGCCGTCTGGCCACGCGGCTGCTGCAGGCGCGCGCGGACGGCCGCGGCGTCTACCCGGGCTTCGCGACGCACGACGACCGCATGCAGGCCCACGCGCGCGAGCGGGCGCGCGCGCTCGGCATCGGCCCCGACGGCTTCGAGATCCAGATGTTGCTCGGCATCCGCCCCGAGCTTCATGCCCGGCTGCGCACCGACGGTCTGACCGTTCGGGTCCTGGTGCCCTACGGCGAGGACTGGTACGGCTACTTCATGCGGCGGCTGGCCGAGCGTCCCGCCAACCTGGCGTTCCTGCTGAGGAGCCTGGCCCGCCGCTGAAGTCCGCGAATTGACAGGCTCGGCGGCTCCGTCTATCCTAGGTCGTCAAGATGGATGAGATCGCAGTACTCGTGCTCAATGCGACGTACGAGCCGCTGCATTTCACCAACGCCCGCCGGGCGGTGACACTCCTGCTGGCCGGCAAGGCCGAGGCGGTGGAGGCCTCCCCCCGGGTCATCCGGTCACCGTCCCGCGTCTTTTCACTCCCGGCCGTCATCCGGCTGGCCGTGTTCATACGCAAGCCGTTCCTGGACCGGGTGGCCTTCAACAAGAAGAACATCCTGCGGCGCGACGGCTACACCTGCCAGTACTGCAATCGCCGGGGCGAGCGTCTCACGGTCGACCACGTGCTGCCGCGCTCGCGCGGCGGCGACACCTCCTGGACCAACGTGGTGGCGGCCTGCCTGCGCTGTAACTTGAAGAAGGGCAACCGGCTGCTGGAAGAGTCGGGGATGCGCCTGCTGCGCGAGCCGGTGCATCCGAAGTTCGTGTTCTCGACCCACATGCTGCGGCATCCGCACGCGCACTCGCTGCTGGATTCCTGGCGGAAGTACCTGGTCGCCGTTCCCACGCTTTCCTGACCGCCCGTTCTCGGGCACACTGACGTGATGTTTCGCCTGACGTCCGACTACGCCCCCCGCGGCGACCAGCCGCAGGCCATCGCCGACCTCACGCGCTTCGTACGCGACGGCCGGCGCCACAGCGTCCTGCGCGGCGTCACCGGCTCGGGCAAGACCTACACGATCGCCAACCTGGTGGCGGGCGTGAACCGCCCCACGCTGGTGCTCTCGCCCAACAAGACGCTGGCCGCGCAGCTCTTCAGCGAGTTCAAGGCGTTCTTCCCGTCCAACGCGGTCGAGTACTTCGTGTCGTACTACGACTACTACCAGCCCGAGGCGTACATCCCGCAGTCGGACACCTACATCGAGAAGGACGCGCTGGTGAACGACGAGATCGACCGCATGCGCCACTCGGCCACGCGCTCGCTGCTGGAGCGGCGCGACGTCATCGTGGTGGCCTCGGTCTCGTGCATCTACGGCATCGGCGCGCCCGAGACGTACAAGGAGATGCACCTGGCGCTGCGGGAAGGCCAGGAGATCGATCGCGACCAGATCATCCGGCGGCTGGTGGCCCAGCAGTACGAGCGCAACGACTACGACTTCCACCGCGGCACGTTCCGCGTGCGCGGCGACGTCGTCGAGGTGTTCCCGGCCAACGAGGAGTCGGTGGCGCTGCGGATCGAGCTGTTCGGCGACGTCATCGACGGCATCCACCGGATGGACCCGCTCAAGGGCCAGGTGCTCGAGCGGCTGCCCGAGACGCACATCTATCCGGCCAGCCACTACGTCACCCCGGCCGAGCAGCTCGACCGCGCCATGGGCACCGTGCAGGAGGAGCTGGGCGAGCGGCTGGCCTTCCTGCGCCAGAAGAACCGGCTCCTGGAGGCGCAGCGCCTGGAGCAGCGCACGCTGTTCGACATGGAGATGCTGCGCGAGCTCGGCTACTGCCACGGCATCGAGAACTACTCGCGCCACCTCACCGGGCGGCGGCCCGGCGAGTCGCCGCCGGTCCTCATCGACTACCTGCCGCAGGACGCGTTGATCGTGATCGACGAGAGTCACGTGGCGGTGCCGCAGGTGCGCGGGATGTACTACGGCGACCGCTCGCGCAAGGAGGCGCTGGTCGAGTACGGCTTCCGGCTGCCCTCGGCGTTCGACAACCGTCCGCTCACCTTCGAGGAGTTCACGCGGCTGACCGGGCAGACCGTGTACGTCTCGGCCACGCCCGGCGACTACGAGCTGAAGCTGGCGGGGGATGCGGTCGCCGAGCAGGTGATCCGTCCGACCGGGCTGATGGATCCCAAGATCAGCGTGCGGCCGGCCGGGGACCAGGTCGACGACCTGCTGCACGAGATCCGCGCGCGCGCCGAGAAGGAGGAGCGCGTCCTGGTGACCACGCTCACCAAGCGGATGGCCGAGGACCTCACGGAGTATTACCAGCAGCTCGGCCTGCGGGTGCGCTACCTGCACTCGGACATCGACACGCTCGACCGCGTGGCCCTGATCCGCGACCTGCGCCTGGGCAAGTTCGACGCGCTCATCGGCATCAACCTGCTGCGGGAGGGCCTGGACATCCCCGAGGTCTCCCTGGTGGCGATCCTCGACGCCGACAAGGAAGGCTACCTGCGCTCGGGGACGTCGCTCATCCAGACGGCGGGGCGGGCCGCGCGCAACGTCAACGGCGAGGTCATCATGTACGCCGACCAGGTGACGGACTCGATGGCCTCGGCGCTGCGGGAGACGGAGCGGCGCCGCGAGATCCAGGGCCGCTACAACATCGAGCACGGCATCACGCCGGAATCGATCCGCACCTCGATCCACGAGCTGCTGCAGACGGTATACGAGCGGGACTACTACACGGTCGAGGTGGAGGCGCCCGCACCCGAGCGCTTCGCCTCGGCCGCCGAGCTCGCCAAGCGGGTGGCCGAGATGGAGGCGGCCATGCGGGACGCCGCGCGCCGCCTCGACTTCGAGCAGGCGGCCGAGCTGCGCGACCGCGTCCGCGCGCTCAAGCGTCAGCAAGTAAGCTAGCAGCATGAGCTCGACGCTCGACGAGAAGCTCGGGCGGTTGCCGGACCGGCCGGGCGTCTACCTCTACAAGGACGCCAAGGCGCAGGTGATCTACGTCGGCAAGGCGGCCTCGCTGCGCAGCCGGGTGCGCTCGTACTTCCAGGAGTCGCGCCCCCACGACGCCAAGACCGACTCGCTGGTGCGGCAGATCGCCGATCTCGAGTACATCGTGACCGACAACGAGCTCGAGGCGCTGATGCTGGAGGCGAACCTGGTGCGCAAGCACCGGCCGCGCTACAACATCATCCTCCGCGACGACAAGCACTACCCGTTCCTCAAGCTCACCACCGACGAGGAGTTCCCGCGGCTGCTGGTGGCCCGGCGCGTGGCCAACGACGGCGCCACGTACTACGGCCCGTTCTATCCGGCCACCGCGATGCGCGAGACGCTGCGCCTCACGCGGCAGCTCTTCCCGCTGCGCACCTGCTCGATCGTCATCGACGGCCGCCTCGAGCGTCCCTGCATCCAGTACGCGATCCACCGCTGCAACGCGCCGTGCACGGGCTGGGAGACGCGCGAGGGCTACGCGGGGACCGTGCGCGACGTCGAGCGGTTCCTCGAGGGCAAGAACGAGGACCTGCTGGCCCGGCTCACGCACGAGATGGAGACCGCCGCCGCCGAGGAGAAGTTCGAGCGCGCGGCGGTGCTGCGCGACCAGATCCAGTCGCTCAAGAAGGTGCTGGAGCGCCAGAAGATCATCTCCACCGAGGAAGTCGACCAGGACGTCGTCGGTGTGGTGCGCCAGGGCGCGGAGGCCTGCGTCGAGCTGTTTTTCGTGCGCAAGGGCCGGCTGGTCGGCCAGGAGGCGTTCTTCTTCGACAAGGTTGCCGGCTGGTCCGACGGCGAGATCCTGTCGGCCTTCGTCCGGCAGTTCTACGGCAAGGCGGTGATCCCGGCGCCCGAGCTGCTGCTCTCCGACGACATCCCCGACGCGGCGCTGGTCGTCGAATGGCTGTCGGGGCTGGCCGGTCGCCGGGTGCAGCTGGCGGCGCCGCAGCGCGGCTCGCGGCGCGAGTTCGTGGCCATGGCCGAGGCCAACGCCGCCATCGCGCTGCAGAACCACCTTCTCTCCCGCGACAACCGCCAGCAGTACGTGCTGGAGGAGCTGCAGCGCGCGCTCAACCTACCGTCGGCGCCGAACCGCATCGAGGGCTACGACATCTCCAACATCCAGGGCACCGAGCAGGTCGGCTCGATGGTCGTGTGGGAGAACGGCGATCTCAAGAAGGACGACTACAAGCGCTTCCGCATCCGCACCGTGGCCGGGGCCGACGATTTCGCCTCCCTGCGCGAGGTGCTGAGCCGCCGCTTCGGCCGCGCGCTCGAGCAGGGCACCGCGCTGCCCGATCTCGTGCTGATCGACGGCGGGCGCGGCCAGCTCAACGTCGGCCTGTCGGTGCTGCAGGAGCTGGGGCTCGACTGGATTCCGGTGGCCTCGCTCGCCAAGCAGCAGGAGGAGGTCTACGTCGGCGAGAGCCTGCAGCCGCTGGCGCTCGACCCGACGTCGCCCGCCTTGCACACGCTGCAGCGCATCCGCGACGAGGCGCACCGCTTCGCGATCACCTACCACAAGAAGCTGCGCAGTCGTCGTACCATCCAGTCGGTGCTGGACGCGATCCCCGGCGTGGGGCCGACGATCCGCACGAGCCTGCTCAAGACGCTGGGTTCCGCGCGCCGCGTGCGCGAGGCCTCGGTGGCCGAGCTGGCCGCGGTGCCGAAGGTGACGCCGAAGCTCGCGCAGAAGATCCACGAGCACTTTCATCCGCCGGCAGGCAGCCCGCCGGCGCCGGACGTGACGGCCGCGGAGGAACCCGCCCGGCCGCTCGGCGGTTAGGGGGGCAAGCGCCGAACCCTGCCGGGCATTCCTGGCGCTCAAAGGTGGTGAGTACGAATGAAGAAGGCAATGGTGGCGATGGCGGTGGCGGTGAGCCTCGTGTTCACGGCCGGCGCGGCGATGGCCAGCTCCTGCCCGAAGATCATCAAGGAGGGTCGCGACGCGGCCGCCAAGATGAAGGCCGACGACCCGAAGGTGAAGGGCGCGGTGGCGAAGCTGGACGAGGCCCAGAAGCTGCACGACGGCGGTAAGCACACGGAGTCGATGGCCAAGGCGAACGAGGCCCTGGCGGATCTCGGCGTCAAGAAGTAAGGGGCAATGGGCGGCGGGGGCGGCGCAGCAGCGGCCGCCTCCGCTCAGCTTTCTTGCCTGTGTCACGTAAGTCTGGTTAGAATCGCGCCAATCATGTCGTCCGATCGCTATCCCTTCTCCGAGATCGAAGCGAAGTGGCAGACCCGCTGGGAGGAACGCCGGCAGTTCCGCGTCACCGAGGACCCCACCCGGCCGAAGTTCTACTGCCTGGAGATGTTTCCGTACCCGTCGGGCCGGATCCACATGGGTCACGTGCGCGTCTATGCGATCGGCGACCTGCTCGCCCGCTACAAGTGGATGCGCGGCTTCAACGTGCTCCACCCGATGGGCTGGGACGCCTTCGGCCTGCCCGCCGAGAACGCCGCCATCGAGCACGGCGTGCAGCCGGCCATCTGGACGTACGAGAACATCGCCAACATGAAGGCGCAGCTCCGCAAGATGGGCATCTCGTACGACTGGGACCGCGAGGTGGCGACCTGCGATCCCTCCTACTACAAGTGGCAGCAGCTCATCTTCATCAAGATGCTCGAGCGCGGCCTGGCCTATCGCAAGCGCACGATGGTCAACTGGTGCCCGTCGTGCCAGACCGTGCTCGCCAACGAGCAGGTGGAGGCGGGCCGCTGCTGGCGCTGCGACTCGGAAGTCACCAAGCGCGAGATCGACGGCTGGTTCTTCAAGATCACCGACTACGCCGAGGAGCTGCTGGCGTGGTGCGACCGGCTGCCGGGCTGGCCCGAGCGCGTGATGACGATGCAGCGCAACTGGATCGGCAAGAGCGAGGGCGCCGAGTTCGAACTGCCGGTGGCCGGCCGCCCGCAGCTCACGATCCGCATCTTCACCACGCGCCCGGACACCGCCTTCGGCATGACGTACGCCGTGCTGGCGCCCGAGCACCCGCTGGTGGACTCCCTCGTCGCCGACGACGGCGAGCGCGCGCGCGTGAGCGCGTTCCGCGCCGAGGTGGCCAAGCAGTCCGAGGTCGAGCGCACAGCGGAGGACCGCCCCAAGCGCGGCCTGCGCCTGAGCGCCAAGGTCGTGAACCCGTTCAACCAGGCCCAGATCCCGCTGTTCATCGCCGACTACGTCCTCATGACGTACGGCACCGGCGCCATCATGGCCGTGCCGGGCGAGGACGAGCGCGACTGGCAGTTCGCCGAGCAGCACGGGCTGGCGATCATCGAGACGGTGAAGCGGCCGCCCGGCTGGCCGGGAGGGGCGTACACGGGCGACGGTGTCAAGATCAACTCTGGGTTCCTCGACGGGCTCGGGATCGCCGAGGCCAAGCGCAAGGCGATCGACTGGCTCGTCGCCAAGGGACTCGGCACCGCCAAGGTGAACTACCGCCTGCGCGACTGGGGTATCAGCCGCCAGCGCTACTGGGGCGCGCCCATTCCGGTCGTCTACTGCGAGAAGGACGGCATGGTGCCCGAGACGGAGGAGCACCTCCCGGTGGTGCTGCCCCGCGACGTGCAGCTCTCGGGCAAGGGCGGCTCGCCGCTGGCCGAGGTCGCCACGTTCGTGAACACGACGTGCCCGAAGTGCGGCGGCAAGGCCCGGCGCGAAACCGACACGATGGACACGTTCGTCGACTCCTCGTGGTACTTCCTGCGCTACACCTCACCGCGCTACGAGCAGGGGATGTTCGACTCGGCGGCGGCCGACTACTGGATGCCGGTCGATCAGTACATCGGCGGCATCGAGCACGCCGTGCTCCATCTCCTCTACGCGCGCTTCTACACCAAGGTGCTGCGCGACCTCGGGCTCACCAAGGTGGACGAGCCGTTCAAGGCGCTCCTCAGCCAGGGCATGGTCATCAAGGACGGCGCCAAGATGTCGAAGTCCAAGGGCAACGTGGTCGACCCCGACGACCTCATCCGCACCTTCGGGGCCGACACCGCGCGCCTCTTCTCGCTCTTCGCGGCGCCGCCCGAGAAGGATCTCGACTGGAACGATCACGGCGTCGAGGGCGCCAGCCGCTTTCTCAATCGCGTCTGGCGCTTCGTCATCGGCAACCTGGACACGCTGACGAGCGCCCCCGCGAAGGCCGCGCCGGCCTCGGAGACGGGTCGCGCGTTCCGGCGCACGATCCACGAGACGATCAAGCGCGTCACCGACGATATCGAGCGGGACTTCCACTTCAATACCGCGATCAGCGCCATCATGGAGCTCGTCAACGCGGTCTATGGCTTCGAGTCCGCATCGGCCGCGGGCGAGGGCGCCGTCGCCGGGAGCGAGCGCGCGGCGCTGCTGCGGGAGGCGGTGGAGACGATCCTGCTGCTGCTCGGCCCGTTCTCGCCGCACGTGACCGAGGAGCTGTGGACGCAGCTCGGCCACGACACCTCGCTCTTCAAGCAGTCGTGGCCCGTCGCCGACACCGCCGCGCTGGCCCGCAAGGAGGTCACCGTGATCCTGCAGGTCGACGGCAAGGTGCGCAGCCGCCTCACCGTCGACATCGGCGCGCCCGAGGCGACCATCCAGCAGCTCGCGCTCGCCGACGCCAAGGTGCAGCCATGGCTCCAGGGCCGCGCGGTCGAGCGCGTGGTCGTCGTCCCGAACCGGCTGGTCAACGTCGTGACGCGCTCGTGAGGGCGGGCGCCGCCCTCGCGCTCGTGACGGCCCTGCTGGCGGGCGGCTGCGGCTACACCATCGGCGGCACGCTGCCCTCGCACATCCAGACGATCTCGGTGCCGATCTTCCGCAACAGCACTCGCGAGCCCGGCGTGGAGAGCCTGATCACCCGGGCGGTGGTGGAGGGGTTCTCCACCAACGGACGCCTGCGCGTGGTGGGCTCGAGCCAGGCCGACGCGGTGCTCGACGGCGAGATCACTAGCTACAGCGTGGCGTCCATCGCGTTCGACAAGGACGCCAACGTCCGCCTCTACCGGGTGGTGGTGACCGTGAACCTCAAGATGCGCGACGTCAAGCGTAACGCCGTGCTGTTCGAGCAGAACCAGGTCCAGGAGCAGGCGGACTTCCGCGTGCAGGGCCAGGTCTCGCAGACCATCTCGCGCGAGGAGACGGCGCTGCGGGTCGCGGCAACCGAGATCGGGCGCGCCATCGTGGCGCTGGCCATCACCCGCTTCTAGCCCGCGGGTCATCCGCGTGGACTACGCCGCATTCCTCCAGGCCGCCCAGCGCGGTCAGCCGCCTCCCCTCGCGCTGCTGCACGGCGCCGACGAGCAGCTGCTGGACGACGCCCTCGGTCTGGTGCTGAAGGGCCTCTTCACCGACGCCTCCGAGGTCGCGCTCGGCCGCGAGGTGCTGGAGGGAGGCGAGGTGAGCGTCGAGACGGTCGTGCGCTCGGCCATGACGCTGCCGTTCATGACGAGCCGGCGCCTGGTGATCGTGCGGCGGGCGCAGGCGCTGAACAGCCGCGGCGCCGACGAGCTCACGGCGTACGCGCGCGACCCGAATCCGAGCACGGCGCTGCTGCTGCTCGCCGACGAAGGGCTGGCCGCCTCGCGCGACCGCCGCGACCACTGGCTGCTCGGCGCGCTGCCCGCCGCTGCCGTGGTCGCGCTGCCCGCGCGCAAGGGGCGGGCGATGGAGGACTGGCTGAAGCAGCGGGCCGCCGCCGACGGGCTCGTCGTCACCGACGACGCCGCCCGCCAGCTCGTGCAGTGGGTGGGCGAGGACGGCGCCCGGCTGCTCGGCGAGGCCCGCAAGGCCGCGCTGCTCGGCGGACCCGAGAACCGCAAGGTCGACGCCCGCGAGGTGACCGCGATCGTCGGCGAGCACCTGGTCAGCGATGTCTTCGACCTCACGCGGGCGGTCGAGCGGCGCGACGCCCGCCTCGCGCTCCTCACCCTCGATCGCCTGCTCGCCACCGAGGAGCCGATCCGCCTGCTCGCGCTGCTCACGCGCGGCGTGCGCCAGGCGCTCACCGTGCGCGACCTCGCCGCCGCCGGCCAGTCGGCCATGGAGATCGCACGCGCGGTGCGCCCGACGCCGCCGCCCGTCGTGGAGGCGATCATGGCGCGTGTGGCCGGCGCCGGCGGCGCCGCGCTCACGCGCCAGCTCGCGCGCTGCTGGGAGGCGGAGTGGCGGTGCAAGTCGGGCGGGCAGCCGCGCGCCGAGCTGACCGCCCTCGTCGCGGACCTGTGCGGGGCGAGGTGAGCGGCGGACGGCGTCTGGCGCGTCTCCTCGCCTTCGCGCTGCTCGCGATCCTTCCCGGCGCCGCGGCCGCGCAGCCGTGTCACGACTGCCTCGAGGCCGGCGCGGCGCGCGTTGCGCTACGGGTGCCCGCCGGCGCGCCCCTGGCCGGTTACGGCTCGCTCGCGCGCCGCCTGCTGATCCCCGACATCCTGGGCCGCCATCCCCACGCGTTCTGGTTCAGGCCGTCCCCCGGGGAGCGTGACCCGCTGGCGGCGCGCGCGCTCGTGCTGGAGTCGGCCGGCGTCCGCGTGGCGCTCGTGGCCGTGGACCTCCTCGCGGTGGATCAGGCCTTCACGGCCGACGTGGTGCGCCGACTGGCTGCCGCCGGTGTGCGGCCCGCCACGCTGATGCTGGCGGCCTCCCACACCCACTCGGGCCCCGGCGCCTACGTCGACTCCGCACTCCTGGGCTGGCTCGTCCTCGACCGCCTCGATCGCAACGTGCGGGACGCGCTCATCGACTCGGTCGTGGCGGCCGTCCGCCAGGCCGACGCGGCGCGCGCGCCCGCGCGCGTGGCGGCCGGAGAGGTGACGGCGCCGTCGTTCACCGTGAGCCGCTTGCGCCAGCCTCTCGACGCCTCGCTGCTGGTGCTGCGCCTCACGCGGCCGAGCGGCGGGCGCGTGGCGCTCGTGTGGAACTACGCCATCCACGGCACGATGCTCGGCGCGAGCAACCTGCGCCTGTCGGCCGACGTCATGGGCGAGACCTCGACGGCGCTCGAGCGCGAGCTGGGCGTGCCCGCGCTCTTCGTCAACGGCGCGGTGGGCGACGTGAGCCCCGCGCATCACGGCGACCGCGCATCGCACGACATCGGTGTCGAGCTGGCCGCCGCCGCGCGGCGCGGCTGGGAGATGGCGGCGCCGGTGGGGTCGCCCACGCTCGTCGTGGCCGGCCGCGAGGTGACGCTGCCGGCGCCGCGGCTGCCGGTGAAGAACTGCGTGGGCGGCTGGGCGCCGGCCGCGCTACGGCTGCCGCTGGGCTCGGTCTTTCCGCGGCGCACCGCGCTCACCGCGATCGCCGTGGGCGACACGGCGCTGGTGAGCTTTCCCGGCGAGCTGCAGACGAAGCTCGGCCTGGCCATCAAGAACGCGGGCCGGGCCCGTTTCACGCGGACGCTGGTGGCCGGCGTCGCGAACGACTACCTCGGCTACTTCGTCACCGCCGCCGACTTCCCGGAGCCGGGGTACGTCACGTGCTCCACGCTGTACGGGCCGCGCACCGGCGAGTGCCTGACCGCCGCGACCATCGAGCTCCTGACGCGCCTCGGGCGCGGGGAGCCGACGGGGCGCGCGGCGTGCGAGCGGGGATGACGCTAGCGGGCGGCGGCGAGACGGCGGGCGAGCGCCGACTTCTTGCGGGCGGCCGTGTTGCGGTGGATCACACCCTTGCTGACGGCCCGGTCCAGCGCGCGGATGGCCTCGGCGACGGTCGTGCCGACCTCGGCGCCCTGGCTGACGCGCGCGTCCTTGACCGCCGAGCGGACCTGCGAGCGCACCGCGCGATTGCGCAGACGCCTGCGCTCGTTCTGACGGATCCGCTTCTTCGCGGACTTCGTGTTCGCCACCTGGGGACTCCTTCCCTGAGCTCGTGCGACGTGGGTCGTGCCGACCGTCGTGAATCATGCCGGATCGGCGGGTGCTTTTCAAGGTGAGCGCGCCCGAGCGGCCGCACGAGCGGCAGGTGGTCGGCGCCCTGGGCGCCATCGGGGGCGCCACGCTGGCCAGTCGCGTGCTGGGCTTCGCGCGCGACATGGTGGTGGCCCTCGCCTTCGGCGCCGGCCCCGTCACCGACGCGTTCTTCGTCGCCTTCCGTATCCCGAACATCCTGCGCCGGCTGCTGGCCGAGGGCGCCCTCTCGACGGCGGTGATTCCCGTCTTCACCGATTACGCGGTGAACCGGCCGCGCGAGGAGCTGATCCGGATGCTGCGCGCCGTGCTGGCCGCCGCGCTGCTCGTGCTGGGCCTCGTCACGCTGCTCGGCGTGGTCGCCGCGCCGTGGCTGCTGACCGTCATCGCGCCCGGCTTCAGCGACCCGCCGCAGCGCGAGCTCGCGGTGCGCCTCACGCGCGTCATGTTCCCGTACCTGGTGCTGGTGGGACTGGCGGCCTTCGCGATGGGCGTGCTGAACTCGCAGGGACGCTTCTTCGCCGCGGCGTTCGGCCCGGCCGTGCTCAACGTCGGCATGATCGCCGCCGTGCTCGCGCTGGCGCGCTACGTCGATCCCCCCATCGTCGCGCTCGCCATCGGCGTCCTCGTCGGCGGTGTCGGCCAGCTCCTCGTCCAGCTGCCCGGTCTGCGCGCGCTCGGGCTGCTGGTCCCGCCCTCGCGGGAGCTGCGTCACCCGGCCCTGTCACGGGTGGCCCGGCTGCTGCTGCCGGCCGTGGTGGGCCTCGCCGCGGTGCAGGTGATGGTCTTCGTCAACACGCTGCTCGCCTCGCTGCTGCCGGCCGGCTCGATCTCCTTCCTCTATTACGCCGACCGCGTGATGGAGTTTCCCCTCGGCATCTTCGGCATCGCGCTGGCGTCCGCCTCCCTGCCGGCGATGTCCCGCCAGGCGGCTGCCGGCGACACACGCGGCGTGGCGGCCACGCTGAACTTTGCGCTGCGGCTGGCCGTCTACGTCTCGGCGCCGGCCACCGTGGGACTGGTCCTGCTGGCCACGCCCATCACGCGCGTGCTGTTCGAGCGCGGACGCTTCAGCCCCGAGGACACCGCCGCCACCGCGGTCGCGCTGGTGTGGTACGCGGTGGGGCTCGTCGGCTTCGCCGGCGCGCGCATCGCCGCCCAGGCGTTCTACGCCATCGCCGAGCCCGGCACTGCCGTGCGCATGGGCACGCTGGCGATCGCCGTCAACGCGCTCGCCGCGTGGGTGCTCATGACGCTGATGGGGCACGCGGGGCTGGCCGCGGCCTCCTCGTTCGGCGCCTACGTCAACCTGCTCGGCCTGCTGTGGGCCGGCCGCCGCCGCTTCGGCCGTCTCGGCGGGCGAGCGCTGGCCACCTCGCTGCTGCGCACCGGGGCGGCGTGCGTTCCGATGGCGGCCTGGTGCCTGCTCCTCACGCGCGCGGGCGGCGGCGGCAGCCTGGTGCGCGAGGCGACGTGGCTCGCGATCACGATCGGCGGCGGCGCCGTGGTGTTTCTCGCGGCCAGCGCCGCGCTGAGGTCGCCCGAGCGCATCGCGCTGTGGGGGATGTTGCCGTGGCGGCGCACCCGTTGATATAATCCGCCGTGCACTCCAAAAACCCCGCGCGGCGTTCGTGCGCGTGGCGGCTGTCGCCGCCGGGGGACCTCCGGCCCTGATGCCCGCGGTCGCCGAGTATCTCGGGGCCCTCCAGAGCGAGCGCGGAGCATCCCGAAATACCCTGGCGGCCTACCGGCGCGATCTCGACGACTATCTGAAGCACCTCCGCGCCCGCCGCCTCGAGGCGACGGCCGCGGGGCCTGATGAGGTCGTCGGCTGGATCGAGCACCTCCGTCGTCGCGGCCTGGCGCCGTCCAGCGTGGCGCGCCGCCTGTCGGCCGTGCGTGGCTTCTATCGCCATCTCGTGCGTGACGGCGCCGTGCGTCGCGATCCGACCGAGCATCTCGACACGCCCCGCACGACCCGTCCGCTGCCGCGCGCGCTCTCCCCCGAGTCCGCGAGTGCGCTGGTGGAAGCGCCCGATGTCCGGCGCCCGGCCGGCGTGCGCGATCGCGCGATCCTCGAGCTTCTCTATGCCACCGGCATGCGGGCCTCCGAGTGCCTGGGGCTCTCGCTGGAGGATCTGAACCTCTCGGCCGGCTACGTGGTGTGCATGGGCAAGGGCGGCAAGCAGCGGCTGGTGCCGGTGGGCGGCGAGGCGCTCGAATGGACGCGGCGGTATCTGCGCGACGTGCGCCCGCACGACGCGCGCCGCCGCGACTGCGGCCGGCTCTTCGTCAATCCGCGCGGGGGCGCGCTCTCGCGCCAGTCGCTGTGGACGCTCGTACGCCGGGCGGCAGCGGGCGCCGGCCTCAAGCGCCGCGTGTCCCCGCACGTGCTGCGCCACTCCTTCGCCACGCACCTGCTCGAAGGCGGCGCCGACCTGCGCGCGGTGCAGGCCATGCTCGGCCACGCCGACATCTCCACGACCCAGATCTATACGCACCTGCCGACCTCGGCGCTCAAGCGCATGTACCGCGCCTTCCATCCGAGGGCCGGATAGGTGATGGCCAGCCGCGCCCGGACGTACCCGCAGGTGACGCCGACCGCCGCCGACCTGGTGGACGGTGCCGTCGTCGCCGCGCCGCCCGCGCTGAGCGCCGCCGATGGGCTGCGTCTTGCGCGCCGTCGCGGGGTCGACGTGCT
>JBKPRI010000135.1:0-6276 GCA_046734515.1 Candidatus Methylomirabilota bacterium
GCCATTGCCAACACCTTCGGACGCACCCATCTGCCCGCCGTGGCCGCACTGGGCGCAACCGGCGAGGTGACCGCCGTGGGCGGTCTGTCGCTCGCCCACCTGCTGGCGGCGCACGTGGAGCCGCGCGAGGTGACCGGGGGCGAGCGCCTCTTCCAGGTGGCGGCGCAGCCGCTCGACCAGGCGCGCGGCGCGGTGCTGGTGATCCGCGACGTCACGCGCGAGCGCGAGGCGCAGCAGGTCGTGCAGCGCCAGGCGCGCCTGGCCGCCGTCGGCCAGCTCGCGGCCGGGATCGCGCACGACTTCAACAACATCCTGATGACGATCGTCAACTCCGCGGAGCTCGCGCAGCGCAAGTACGACGACACCGCGTTCGTCCACGGACGGCTGCGCATCGTCGTCGAGCAGGGCGAGCGCGCGGCGGCGCTCGTGCGCCAGATCCTGGACTTCAGCCGGCAGTCGGAGCCCGCGCTGGAGACGGTGAATCTCGCCCCGCTGCTGGCGCAGACGGTCGCGCTGCTGGAGCGCACGCTGCCCGAGACCATCGCCATCGTGCTGGAGCCGTCGGACGGCGACTTCATCGTGGCGGCCGATCCCAACCAGCTCAGCCAGGTGATGACGAACCTCGCGGTCAACGCGCGGGACGCGATGGCGCTCGGCGGCGAGCTACGCTTCCGCCTGGGCCGCGAGGTGCGGGCGGCGAGCGAGGGCGAGGCCGCCGCCGGCCCCGGCGCGTGGGTGACGCTGACGGTCACCGACACCGGCCCCGGCATGCCGCCCGAGGTGCGCGAGCGGATCTTCGAGCCGTTCTTCACGACCAAGGCGCCGGGCAGCGGCACCGGCCTCGGCCTCTCGCAGGCCTACGGGATCATCACGCAGCATCGTGGGCACATCGCGGTCGATAGCCGGCCGGGCGAGGGCACCACCTTCACCGTCCATCTCCCCGACGAGGGCGCCGCCACCCTGGCCGTCGTGGGCGTGGCGGGCTCGGACATCGTGAGCGGCCGCGGCGAGACGCTGCTGGTCGTCGAGGACGAGGCGCCGGTGCGACAGGCGCTCGCCCACATCCTGGCTGACCTGAACTACAAGGTGCTGGCGGCCACCTGCGCGGAGCAGGCGCTGGAGCTGCACGAGGCGCACGCGGGCACCGTGGCGCTGGTGCTGACCGATCTCGTGATGCCCGGCATGGGCGGGTTGCGCCTCGTCCGCGCGCTGCGGGAGCGCGGCGCTCACGTGCCCGTCATCATGATGTCGGGCTACGTTGACGAGTCGTCACGCGGCAGCGTGGCCGGCGTGACCGCCTGGATTCAGAAACCCGTGAGGGCCCGCCGGCTGGGCACGGTCATCCACGAGGCCCTTGCCGCGCGCGTGAGCTGAGGCTGCCTCAGGCGGCCAGACCGTCCATCCGATCCCACGACCACGAGCGGTCGAAGCCGGCCGCACACGCCGTGCGCGTGATCCGCTCCTTGGCCTGCGGTGTCAGCGGGCCGAACACGCGCTCGTGCTCGTCCAGCAAGTCGGTCGTGGTGAGCTGCTCGGGATCGACGATCGAGAGTCGGCGGACGTTGCTCTTCATCAGGCAGCCTTTCGATGGATGTGTGGGGGAATGCGACGGCGCGCGGCGCGGCGGAGCCGGACGCCGAGCGCCACGAGCACCACGCCGGACGTGAACGCGTAGGCGCCGATCAGCAGCACGACGGCCAGCGCTCCGGCCACCGGCGCCACCAGGATCAATATGCCGAAGGCAATCGACAGCGCGCCGCTCGCCATCATCAGCGACTCGCCGGTGATGTGGCGGCGCAGGCGGACGGCGGCGGCGATCTCCAGCGCGCCCGTCACGATGGCCCAGCCGGCGATGACGTAGAGCATCACCAGGGCCGTGATGGCGGGCGCCGCGAAGGCCGCGAGACCGGCCAGCACGCCGGCGATGCCCGAGAGCAGCAAGGCCCACCAGTCCCGGTCCTCCCGGGCGCCGCGCACGGCCGCCACGATGTTGAAGGCGCCATCGATCAGCGCGTAGGCCCCGAACGTCACGATGATGACGGCGAAGGCGACCGCCGGCATCAGCATGGCGAACGCGCCGAACGCGATGCCGAGCACGCCGCGGAGCAGGAGGGCCCACCAGTTCCGGGCCAGGACGTTCATGAGAGACCCGAATTGCAAGCCGCGCGCCACCTGTCTCGTCGCGGGTCGGCGTTCCTCGGCGTGGTAGGCTACGCCGGTCGTCATGAAGATCACCGACGTTACCCTCACGCTGTTCGCCTGGGGCGGCATTCCACCCACGACGTACGGGCGTCACACCGGCCGCTTCAGCGGTGAGAGCGAGCTGGGGCTGCTGACACTTCGCACCGACGGGGGCCTCGAGGGCCACGCGTTCCTGGGCTCGGCCATGCGCAGCGCCGCGCTCGACGCCCAGTCGCTGCTGCGCGTGCTGAAGCCGCTCGTCCTCGGCCAGGATCCGCTCGACCGCGAGCGGCTGTGGCAGGCGATGTGGCAACGGAACCGCGGTACCACGATTCGCACCATCGGTGCCATGGATGTGGCGCTTTGGGACCTCGGCGGCAAGATCGCCAACATGCCGATCCACCGCCTGCTCGGCAGCTTCCGCGAGAGCGCCCCGGCCTACGCATCCTCCGCCGTGCTGGCCTCCCCGGAGGCGTACGCCGAGGAGGCGGCGCGCTTCAAGGCGGACGGCTGGACGGCCTACAAGATCCATCCGCCGACGGACCCCGCCACCGACATCAAGGTCTGCGAGGCGGTGCGCCGTTCGGTCGGCGACGCCTACACGGTCATGCTGGACTCGACGTGGGCCTACCAGTATCCCGAGGCGCTGCGCGTCGGAAAGGTGGCGGAGGCGCTCGGGTTCTACTGGTACGAGGATCCGCTGGCCGACGACGATGTTTATAACTACGTGAAGCTCAAGCAGCAGCTGTCGATCCCGATCCTCGCCACCGAGTACGCGCCGGGCGGCTTCACCGCGCTGGCGCCCTGGATCACCGCGCGCGCCACCGATTACCTGCGCGGCGACGTGGCGGTGAAGGGCGGCATCACACCGCTGGTGAAGAGCGCTCACCTGGCCGAGGCGTTCCACATGAACTTCGAGATCCACCACGGCGGCAACTCGCTGAACAACGTCGCCAACATCCACGTGATCATGGCGATCCGCAACTGCGAGTTCTTCGAGGTGCTGCTGCCGGCCGCCGCGCAGAAGTACGGCCTGCGCGAGGACATCGAGGTCGACGCGCGCGGGCTCGTGCACGCGCCGTCCGGCCCCGGCCTCGGGGCCGCCATCGATTTCGAGCTCATCGAGCGGCGGAAGACCGCCGTGCTCACGTGATGAAAAAGGAGATCTGGATGCGCTGGATCGCGTTCGTGCTCGCGCTGGTCGCCGTTCACGCCGTGCCCGCGGGGGCCCAGGAGCTGAAGAGCGAGCAGGACAAGGTGCTGTACGCGCTCGGCGTGCAGCTGGCCAGCCAGCTCGCGCCGTTCGCCCTGACGCCGGCCGAGGTCGACGTGGTGAAGGCCGGCATGCTCGACGCTGCGCTCAACCGTCCCCACAAGGCCGAGCCGCGTGAGTACATGGCCAAGATCCTGGATCTGCGCAACCAGCGCGTCTCGGTGGCGGCCGCCGCCGAGAAGAAGTCCGGCGAGGCCTATCTGACCAAGGCCGCCGCCGAGCCCGGCGCCAAGAAGCTCGAGTCCGGTGTCATCATCACCACGCTGAAGCCCGGCACCGGCCCCTCGCCGAAGGCCACGGACAAGGTGAAGGTCCACTACCACGGCACGCTGACCGACGGCAGCGTGTTCGACAGCTCCGTGCAGCGCGGGCAGCCGGCCACGTTCCCGCTCAACGGGGTGATCAAGTGCTGGACGGAGGGCGTGCAGCAGATGAAGGTCGGCGGCAAGAGCCGGCTCGTCTGCCCGGCCGACGTGGCCTACGGCGAGCGCGGCGCGCCGCCGAAGATCAAGCCGGGCGCCACGCTCGTGTTCGAGGTGGAGCTGCTCGAGATCGTCCCCTAACGCGCCGCCGTGCCCGAGCTGCCCGAGGTCGAGGCCGCGCGGCGCCTTGCCGTCCGGGTGGCGGTGGGCCGGCGGATCGTGAGCGTGTGGTGCGCGGCGGATCCGATCGTCTTCGAATCGCCGCCACCGCGGGTGCGCGCCGCCCTCGTGGGCCGGCGCGTGCGCGCCGCGCGGCGCCACGGCAAGCACCTCTGGCTCGAGCTCGATCGCGGCCCCGCGCTGCTCATGCACTTCGGGATGACCGGCGGCCTGTACGTGCCGCGGCGTGCGCCGCTGCGCCTCATGTCCTCCCGTGGCGCCGCCGCGCCCGGCTGGCCGCCGCGATTCGCCAAGCTCCGGCTGACCTTCGACGACGGCGGTGAGCTCGCGCTGGCCGACGGCCGGCGCCTGGGCCGCGTGCGTCTGCGCCACGATCCGCGCGCGGAGCCGCCGGTGTCGCGGCTCGGCTTCGACGCGCTCCACGAGCTGCCGCCGCCGGCACGCTTCCATGCGCTCGTCCATGAGCGGACCGCGCCGATGAAGGCACTCCTGCTCGACCAGACGTTCGCCGCCGGCGTCGGCAACTGGATCGCCGATGAGGTTCTGTATCAGGCCGCGATCGACCCGCGCCGGCCGGCGCGCACGCTGACGCCGGCTGAATCGTCACGCGTCCGCTCACGCCTGCGTTCGGTGCTCCGGCTTGCCGTTGGTGCCGGCGCTGATAGCGATCGGTATCCGCGGACGTGGCTGTTTCACCACCGGTGGGATCATGATCCGCTGGTGCGGACGGCGAGCGGAGCGCGGCTGCGGTGGGAGACGATCGGTGGGCGGACGACGGCGTGGGCGCCGTCCGTCCAGCGCTGAGCGGCGCGCCGCCGATAAGGGCCCATCTGCTTCGTTGGCGCTGCGCTCCTCGCTGCGGCGTACGCGGCGTACGCCTCGCTCCGGTGCTCGCGCCGCCTCGCATCTGGACCCTTCTCGGCGCCGCGGCTCACGCGTGAGGTCGTCGAGCGGCCGCACAGCGGGCCTCGCTTCGCTCGCCCTACGCGCGTGGACACAGGCATGTTTCGCGGCGCTGGTTGGGCTGGAATGATCGCGTAGACTGTGCGGAGTTTTGTTACAGGAGGGTCGATGACGGGGATTCGGTTCGATCATATTGCGATGGCGGCGCATCGGGTGAGTGAGGCGCCTGAAGTGTTGGTCGGGCTGTTGGGTGGGCGGCCGTATACGGGCGGACCTTCGGGAGCGTATACGTGGACGACGTGGCGGTTTGCGAATGAGGGGTGCTTGGAGGTGCTGGAGCCGCGCGGGGAGGATGGGTTTCTGCATCGGCATCTGGCGGCGCGGGGACCGGGTGTTCACCATGTGACGTTCCGGGTGCCGAGCCTGGCGCAGGTGTGTGCGCGGGCGGTGGACCTGGGGTACCGCATCGTGGGGTTCGACGACTCCGATCCCAGCTGGTCGGAAGCGTTCCTGCATCCGAAGGAGGCGCTCGGCATCGTCGTGCAGTTTGCCGAGTCGCGCGTGCCGCAGACGCTCCGTCCCGAGGCGGTGCCGCCGGGGCCGGCGAATCCGCCGGCGCCCGTGTCGATCGTGGGGCTGCGGATGCGCGCGCGCTCGATCGAGCGCGCGGACGCGCAGTGGGTCGGTATTCTCGAAGCGGAGCGTGCGCGGGAGGGCGAGGCACTGATCTACCGGTGGCCGGAGTCGCCGATGCGCCTGGCGGTAGAGATCGCGCCGGACGCCGAGGAAGGGCCGCTCGCCATCGAATACGCGAGCACGCGGGCGGTGGACCTGCCGGAGCGGCCCGTGCCCACGCTCGGCGCCGTGTTCCGCCGGAGCCGCGCGTGAGCGACGAGAGCGCCGGAATCGAGCAGCGCGTGACGGCCGTACTCGACGGCCTGGGCGTCGCCTACACGCTGGAGCCGATCGATCCGGCCTTCGCCGATACCGCCGCCTACTGCGAGCGCTACGGCGTGCCGCTCGACCGGGCGGCCAACACGATCATCGTCGCCTCCAAGAAGGAGCCGCGCCAGTTCGCGGCGTGCGTGGTGAAGGCCACCACGCGCCTGGACGTGAACCACGCGGTCAAGAAGCTGCTCAACACCAACCGCGTGTCGTTCGCCTCTGCCGACGAGACGCGTGCGCTGACCGGAATGCTGATCGGCGGCGTCACCGTGTTCGCGCTCCCGCCCGAGCTGCCCATCTACGTCGACGAGCAGGTCATGTCGCACGACTGGGTCATCCTGGGCAGCGGTAGCCGCTCATCCAAGATACGCG
>JBKPRI010000136.1:0-7176 GCA_046734515.1 Candidatus Methylomirabilota bacterium
GTCGCGGTCATCGCCGGGCTCGGCCGTCGCGGGCTCGTGGCGGCGGCGGCGCTGCTGATCGTGGCGGGCGGCCTCGTGATCGCGCTGCCGACGATCCGGGCGCGCGTGGAGACCATCGGCGATCCGAACAACGACACCACCCGCGACCGTATGGCGATGATGCTGGTGGGCTTCGACATCATCGCCGCGCACCCGCTGACGGGCATCGGCCCGGAGGGGGTCAAGCGCGTGTATCCCCAGATGGTCCCGCCCGAGGGCATGCGGCGCTCGACCAGCCACCTGCACAACACGCCGCTGCAGATCGCCGCCGAGCGCGGCGTGGTCGGGCTGGCCGCGTGGCTCTGGATCTTCGTCGCGTTCTTCCGGCGGGCCGGCGCGGTGTGGCGGCGCCTGCCCGCGAGCGACGGCGAGGATCGCGTGGTCGTGCTCGGCTCGCTGGCGGCGCTGGTGACGTTCCTGGTGGGGGGCCTCTTCGAATACAACTTCGGTGACAGCGAGGTGCTGATGGTCGCGATGGCGCTGATGGCGCTGCCCTTCGCCGTCGCCGGCGACCGCGTGTCGGCCGACGCCTGCGTGCCCGCGTGAGCCCGGCGCGCCGCCCGCGCTGGTCGGCCGTCCGCGCGCTCGTCACCGACGTGGACGGTGTGCTGACCGACGGCGGCCTCTACTACGCCCAGAACGGCGACGAGCTCAAGCGCTTCGACGTCCGCGACGGCCAGGGGCTCGTCTCGCTGCGCGAGGCCGGCCTGCTCGTCGCCATCGTCACCCGCAAGGAATCGACGATCGTCGCCCGCCGCGCCCGCGATCTCGGCATCGCCGAGGTCCACCAGAACGTCACCGACAAGGCCGCCGCCGTCCGCGACCTTCTCGCGCGCCACGCCATCGCCCCCCGCGACGCCGCCTACGTCGGCGACGACCTCGGCGATCTCCCCGCGATGAAGCTCGTCGGCCTTCCCATCGCGGTGAAGGAAGCCGTCCCCGAAGTCCGCCGCGCCGCCCTCTACATCACCAGAGCCGGCGGCGGCCACGGCGCCCTCCGCGAACTCACCAACCTCATCCTCACCGCCCGCAAACCCTAACCCCCACTCGCTCGGTAGCGCCGCTCCCGACACAAGCTTCGCGCCTCGGCCGATCGCGTCGGATACAGCGAGCGTTCAACGATTGCCGATGCGCCTCGCGCCCCACCGAGTCGGGTTTCGCTGCTGGTCTGTGGTCTCTGCGATGGTCAGCGGGGCGGAGCGGGCGCGGCGGAGGCCCTGCCCAAGTTCCGTTGGCTTCGATCTCTATCGTCTGTCGCAGGACTGCGCCAAACGTCGGCAGGCGCTGCCGCTAGAACAACGCGGAACTGGGCAGGGTCCCCGACGCGCCCGCCCCGCCCCGCGGCGCGACGCGGAGAGAGCGAGGCTAGTAGGCGGGAACCGGCTCGGTCGTGGAGCGAACGCGCACGAAGTATTCTTTGAACGTCTCGACGTCATCCGCCGAGACCATGTCCGAGACGAGGAAGCAGGCCATGTCCTTCTGCTTCCACACCAGCGCCGAGAACCCGCTGTCGCGCAGGAGCGCCGGGCGCCAGCGACCGATCTGCACGCGCTCGCGGTCGGGGACCGCGAGGCTGGCTGCCGGCAGCGCGATATACGTGAGCATGTGGCCGTCGGGATCGCGATAGTGGATGGCCACGCCGCGCTCGCGCTCCAGGTAGACCGGCTCGGCGGTGACGAGCACCAGGCGCTCGTCACCCACGAAGACCTGGTTCAGGCCGACGCCCGACTGCTCCGTGAGCCAGGGCAGCGCGGCGGGCAGGACATCGCCGTGGCGCGCGCCCCACATGAGCGTGCGCGCGTGCTCGCTGACGACCGCGCGCACGTAGCGCTGGACGGGATCGGCCGGAACGATGCGCGGCAGCACGGGCAGCACCACGAGCATCAGCGCCATCGCAGTGGCGGCGGCGGCCACCAGCGGCCCGAGCCACATTGGCCGGCGCGGCTGCGGCACGGCGTCGACGACGGCCACGCGCAGGCGCGCCGGCGCCGCATAGCGGGTCAGCTCGCCGGCGAGCCGGCGGCTCAGCGTTTCGTCCGAGGGATCGTCGAAGCGGTCGGTCATTTGGTCTCGTAGTCGCGCAGCAGGCCGCGCAGGCGCTCCTTGGCGCGGAAGATCCTGGACTTCACCGTGCCGACGGGGCACGCCATGACCCGAGCGACTTCTTCGAGCGGCAGGCCCTCGACCTCAGCCAGCAGGAGCACGGTGCGGAATTCCTCCGGCAGGCGGCGCATGGCCCGCTCCAGATCGGTGTGCGCCTCCATCGTTGTTCCATCGTCCTCCGGGGAGTCATGGAACATGGGCGCGTCCCACTCGGGGACCCCGTCCTCCGCGACGGGGGCTTCCCGCTCGCGGACCCGGTAAAACGTCAGGAACGTGTTTCTCAGAATTTGAAACAGCCAGGCCCGTAGATGGGTTCCCGGCTGGAACCTATGAGAAAACCTGAACGCGCGCAGGTAGGTTTCCTGGACCAGGTCCTCGGCGTCGGCCGGGCGCTTGGACAGGTACATGGCGAAGTTGTAGAGCGCGTCGATGTGGACCAGCACCTGACGCTGAAAGTCGGCGTCGGCCATCGTCAGGGCTCCCGCCGATCGGCCAGCCAGTCGGCGGGATAGGCGCCGCGCCGGACCTCGTGCTCGTCGTCCAGCTCGGCCAGCAGCTCGCTCACGGGCCGGTAGAGCGTGGGATGCGTGAAGTCCGGCGCGATGTCGGCCAGGGGCCGCAGCACGAAGCCCCGCTCGGCGGCCAGCAGATGCGGGACGTGCAGATCGTCGGGCGCGCTGATGACCTCGTCGCCGTAGAAGATGATGTCGATGTCCAGCGTGCGCGGCGTGAAGCGGCGCGCCTCCGGGGTGAGGCCCGGCAGCCGCGCGCGGCCCAGGTCGCTCTCGATCGTCTGCACCCGCGCCAGCAGCGCGCGCGGCGACAGCGTGGTCTCCACCGCCACGACGCAGTTCAGGAACCACGGGCGCTCGATCTCCGTCTGGCCGGGCTCCGCCTCCCACGGCTCCGATTCGTAGAGCGGGGAGGTGGCCACGAGGTCGAGGCCGCCCTCACGCAGGCGCGCCACCGCCGCCCGCAGCAGCGCCACGCGATCGCCGAGGTTGGAGCCGAGCGAGAGGAACACGCGCGCCATCAGCGGCTCCGCACCAGCTCGACGGCCGGCGTGCCGACCAGCCCCTGCAGCGGCGGGGTGAGCTTGCGCACGCGCACGCGGACCTCGCGCGCCGGGAACTCGCGCAGCAGCGTCTGGGCGATCAGCCCGGCCAGCCGCTCGATGAGGTTCACGCGCTCCTTGGTGCCGACCTCCACGATGCGCCGGGCGACCACGCCGTAGTCCACGGTGCTGCTGAGCTCGTCGGAGACGGCGGCGGCGCTGAGATCCACGGCCAGCTCGGCGTCCACCGAGAACCACACCCCCACGGTCTGCTCCGCCTTGCTCACGCCGTGGTGGCCGTAGAAGCGGACGTCCTCGAGCAGGAGCTTGTCGGTCGTCACAGCCGCACGATCGCGTTCCGGAGGCCGCCGACGCCCTCCACGCGGATCTCCACCCGGTCGCCCGGCTCCACGCGTCCCGACGCGCCCGGCGTCCCGGTGGCCACCACGTCGCCCGGCAGGAGCGTGAGGATCTCGGAGACGCGCGCGATCACGTCCTCCATGCCGAGGACCAGCTCCTTGGTCGAGCCGGCCCGGCGCAGCGCGCCGTTCACCCACGTCTCGATGGTGGCGGTGTTCGGATCGAGATCCGTCGCGATGCAGGGGCCGAGCGGGCAGAAGGTGTCGTAGGCCTTGGCCCGCGTCCAGTCGCCGTCGCGGGTCTCGATGTCGCGCGCCGTCACGTCGTTGAGCGCCGCGTAGCCCAGCACGTACTCGCGGGCGCGCGCCGCCGGCACGTTGCGGCAGCGCCGCTTCATCACCACGCCGAGCGCCGCCTCGCACTCCAGGTGCGCGCAGCGCGGCGGCGCCACGATGGGATCGTCGGGACCGATGAGCGCGCTGATCGGCTTGAAGAAGAGCGGCGGCTCGTCCGGCACGCGGCGCCCGTGATCGCGCGCGTGCCCGTGATGGTTGAGGCCGACCCCGACGATCTTGCCCGGCACCACCGGCGCCAGCAGCACGACCTGCCGCAGGGGATACCGCCGCCGCCCGCGCCGGAACAGGCTCCACGGCGTGCCGGTGTACTCGATGATGCTGGCGCCGTCCATGGCCCCATAGCGCGTCTTGTCGTCCACGCGAAAGCGAACGATCTGCACGGGTCAGGGGAGCCCCAGCACGTCGGCCATGTCGTAGAGTCCGGGCGGTTGCTGGCGGATCCAGCGGGCGGCGCGCAGCGCGCCGCGGCCGAAGGTGTCCCGCGTGTGGGCCCGGTGCGTGAGCTCCAGCCGCTCGCCGAGCGCGCCGAAGGCCACCGTGTGCTCGCCGACGACGTCCCCCGAGCGCAGCGACATCACCGCGATCTCCTGCCGCGTGCGCTCGCCCGGCAGCCCCTGGCGGCCGTAGACGCCCACCTTGCCGAGATCGCGGCCGAGCGCCTCGGCGACCACCTCGGCCATGCGCAGCGCGGTGCCGCTGGGCGCGTCCTTCTTGAAGCGGTGATGGATCTCGGTGATCTCCACGTCGTAGTCGTCGCCGAGTGCCTTGGCCATGAGCGGCAGGATGCGGAAGGCCAGCGTGACGGCCACGGACATGTTGGGCGCCATCATGATCGGGGCGCGGCGGGCGAGCGCGGCAATCTCCTCGCGCTGCGCGCCCGAGAATCCGGTGGTGCCGATGACCGCGCGGGCGCCGGCGGCCACGGCCAGGCGCAGGTGCTCGAGCGTGGCCTCGGGGACGGAGAACTCGACGAGCACGCGATCGCGCGTGAGCGCGGCGCCGGCGTCCGCGCCGAGGATTACCCCGAGCGAGCCGATGCCCGCCGTCTCGCCGGCGTCGCGGCCCAGCGCGGGATGGCCGGGCGCCTCGAGCGCGGCCACCACGCGGACGTCAGGCGTCTCGCGGGCGAGGGCGACGATACGGCTGCCCATGCGTCCGGCGGCACCGGCGATGACGAGATCGGCCGTCGGGACGCCCCCGGCGGGCGGTGCAGCGGGGTTCACGGCCGGCCCCGGCTACTTGACGAGCGCGTACTGCCGCAGGATACCGCGGAGAGTTTCGCGATTGGCCTCGCCCATGCGGCACATCGGCAGGCGGAACTCCGGCTCGAGCATGCCGGCCATGGCCATGGCTTCCTTGATGGGAATCGGGTTCGTCTCGAGGAACGCCGCGCGCGCCATGGGGAACAGCCGGTAATGCAGCTCGCGCGCGCGCTTGAAATCCCCCTCGAGCGCCGCGTGCACCATGTCGGCCGTCTCGCGGGGCAGGATGTTGGCGATCACCGAGATCACCCCGTGACCGCCGATGGCCATCACCGGCAGCGTGATGTTGTCGTCGCCGGAGAGCACGCAGAAGTTCGGCCCGCAGGCCGCGATGACCTGGCTCATCTGATCCAGGCTGCCGGAGGCTTCCTTGACGCCGACGATGTTCTTCACGTCGCGGACGAGCCGCGCCATCGTGGCCGTCTCGACGTTCACCGCCGTGCGGCCCTGGATGTTGTACGTGATGATCGGGATCGCCACCGACTCGGCCACCGCCCGGAAGTGCTGGTAGAGGCCTTCCTGCGTCGGCTTGTTGTAGTACGGGTTGACGACCAGCGCGCCGCTGGCGCCCGCCCGCTCGGCGTGCTTCGTGAGGTCGATCGCCTCGCGCGTGGAGTTCGAGCCCGTGCCGGCCACGACGTGCACGCGCTTGCGCGCCGCCTCGACGACGATCTCCACCACGCGCTTGTGCTCGTCGTGGCTGAGCGTGGGCGACTCGCCGGTCGTGCCGCAGGGAATCAGGCCGTCGGTGCCATTGCTGATCTGGAACTCGACGAGCTCGCGCAGCTTGGCTTCGTCGACCTGACCGTTGCGGAACGGGGTGACCAACGCGACGAACGATCCCTGGAACGTCGGCTGACTCATGGCATCGTCTCCCCGGCCACCAGGCCCGTGTGTGGCTGTGATCGTTGCCTTTTTTCCGGGGGAAGTCAAGGCACGGTGACCGTCACCTCGTTGGACGGGCGGCTCTCGTTGGCGCGCGCGCCCGCATCCTGCGCGGTGACCGCGTAGCGCCAGACGCCGGGCGGTACGTTGCGGTCGGTGAAGGTGCTTCCCGGCGCGCGCACGGCGCCCACGCGCTCCAGCGGCCCGCCCGCGCGCCCGCGATAGACGACGTGCGTCGCCACGTCGCCCGCAGTGCTCGGCGTCCACGACAGCCGCACCGTGCCCTCGGAGGGGATCGCCACGAGATCGGTCGGCGGCGACGGCGGCGTGACGTCCGCCGGCGTGACCGCGGCCGTCGTGGTGGGCTCGCCCTCCACCTGCGTGGTGCCATCGCGACGGATCGCGCGCACCGCGTAGTAGTACGTGCGGTCGTTCTGGAGGTTGCGGTCGGTCATCGACGTCGTGCCCGGCGTCGTGCGCGCGATCGGGGCCGGCGCCACCTCGGCCGACGGCGCGCGGAGAATCTCGTAGATCAGCGGCTCGGTGATGGCGCCGCCGTCGGTGAGCGCGGCGGGCGGCTTCCATGACAGCCGCGCCTCGCGATCGCCGGCCTCGACCTGGAAGTCCCTGGGCGGCGCCGGCGCCGCCGCGAAGGTGAGCGACAGGCGCGGAGAGGGGGGGCTCGAACGGCCCTGCGCGTCGGCCGTCAGGACGACGTAGGTGTACCGGCGGCCCACGGCGAGGTTGCGCCGGTCGGTGACGGTCACCCGTCCGCCGCTCACCAGCGGCGAGGGTGGGTCAGCCAGCCGGATCGTGGCCACCTCCGTGTAGCCCGCCACGCGATCGTCCTTGAGCATCGCCGCGCGCGGCTCGCCCTGGCCGCCGTCGTCGATGCGGAACACACGGGCAAGCCCGGGGTTGATCAGGCGCGTGTTGTCCACGCGGCGCCGCGGCACGCTCCACGACAGCTCGATGCCGCCGTCGCGCACCACGCCGCGCAGGTCGTTGACCGGCTGCGGGAGGCGCTGCTCGGGCGCTACCGGCGTGCCCTTGCGCCCGCAGGCCGGCAGCACGAGCAGGATCAGCGCCGCGGCCAGCAGCGGCCCCAGCGCCCGCC
>JBKPRI010000137.1:0-6408 GCA_046734515.1 Candidatus Methylomirabilota bacterium
CCATCGTCGTGACGCTGGTACTCATCGCGCGTCCGACCCACGAGCTGCCTCCGTTGCCGCCCGTGGTCGCGGTCCTGCCGGCGCCTCCGGCCCCTGCGCCGCTCGAGGAGTCGGCACTGGTCGCCGAGCCTGCGCCCCCGCCAGCCCCGGTGAGGGTCGCCTCCGCGCGCACAACGCCACCGCGGGTCGCGTCTGCGCGTCGCCCGCCTCTGGATCAGGTGCGCCGGGCCTGGTCACCGTCCCGGCTACCGCGGCTGGTCGTGCCAGTCTCGCTGGCCTCGGCCCCCTATCGGGCCGGCGCGGTGCGGGAGAGCGCGCAAAGTCCGTAATGTAGGGGGGGGGGGCGCGCCGCTCCCCCCTAGACCCCCCAGCGATGGCGCGCGCTGTCGCGCGTGCCGCGAGGCGCGGGGGCGCGGCTGGCTGCGCCAGCGCGCCCTCCGCGCTTATTTCACGAGGCGTGACTGGCTCCGCCAGCACGCCGCTTACTTAGGCAACGCGAGGCCTTGGCTCAAGCGTGGCTGGGGCCGGCGGTGTCTTCGTGCCTTACTGGTGTCCTTCCCCTCAGGAAGTCGAAGTCGCAGCCTTCGTCGGCTTGGAGGATGTGGTCGAGGAAGAGCTGGCCGTAGCCGCGGGTGTAGTGGGGGGGCGGGGGTGTCCAGGCGGCGCGGCGGCGGGCGAGCTCGTCGGCGGGCACGTGCAGGGTCAGGGTGCGCTTCGGCACGTTGAGCTCGATCTCGTCGCCATCCTTCACGAGGGCCAGGGGCCCCCCGACAGCGGATTCCGGGGCCACGTGGAGCACCACGGTGCCGTATGACGTTCCGCTCATGCGTGCATCGGAAATCCTCACCATATCTTTCACACCCTGCTTGAGCAGGCGGGCGGGCACCGGCGCCGCCCCCCACTCCGGCATTCCCGGCGCGCCCTTGGGGCCGACGTGCTTGAGCACCAGCACGGAGGCCTCGTCGATTGCCAGCGCGGGATCGTCGATCCGGCGGTGCAGGTCGGCGTGGTCGGCGAAGACGACGGCGCGGCCGCGGTGGGCGAGCAGGTGGCCCGAGGCCGCCGACACCTTGATGACGGCGCCGCCGGGGCAGAGATTGCCCTGCAGGATTGCCAGCCCGCCCTCGGCGGCCAGCGGCATCGCCAGCGGACGGATGACGTCCTCGTTCCAGCACTTCGCCGCGCGCACGTTGTCCTCGAGGGTGCGGCCGTTCACGCTGAGCGCGTCGCCATGCAGCAGCGGCAGCAGCGACTTCAGCACGACGGGCAGCCCGCCGGCGTAGAAGAAATCCTCCATCAAGTACTTGCCGGACGGGCGCACGTTGAGCAGGAACGGCGTCGTGCGCGAGAGCTCGTCGAAGCGGGCCAGCGCCAGCGGCACGCCGGCGCGCCGCGCGAGCGCCACGAGGTGGATCACCGCGTTGGTCGACCCGCCGATGGCCATCAGCGCGCGGATGGCGTTGTCGAACGCGCGTGGGGTGAGGATCTCACTCGGCTTCGGCCCGCCGGCCTTGGCCATGTCCACGGCGCGCCGGCCGGCCAGCTCGGCCATCGCCAGCCGCCGCGAGTCAGGCGCGGGAATCGCGGCATTGCCGGGCAGCGCCATCCCGAGCGCTTCCGCCATCGAGGCCATCGTGGACGCGGTGCCCATCACCATGCAGTGGCCGGGCGAGCGTGACATGCACGATTCCGCCTCGCTCCACTCCTCGTCGGTCAGGCGTCCCGCGCGCCGCTCGGCCCACAGCCGCCAGCCGTCGGTGCCGGAGCCCAGCTCTTCCTGACGCCAGTTGCCGCGCAGCATCGGCCCGCCGGTCACCATGACCGCGGGCACGTCGGCGGAGGCCGCGCCCATCAGCATGGCCGGCGTCGTCTTGTCGCACCCGGAGAGCAGGACGACGGCGTCGAGCGGGTAGGCGCGGATGCACTCCTCGACGTCCATGGCCATCAGATTGCGGAACATCATCGTGGTCGGCTTCATCAGCACTTCGCCGAGCGAGATCGTGGGGAACTCCAGCGGAAAGCCGCCGCCGGACCAGACGCCGCGCTTCACGGCGTCCGCGACCTGGCGCAGGTGCGCGTTGCAGTTGGTCAGCTCCGACCACGAGTTCGCGATGCCGATCACCGGGCGGCCGTCGAAGACGTGATCGCTGAAGCCCTCGCTCTTCAGCCACGAGCGATGCACGAAGCCGTCGAGATCCTGACGGCCGAACCAGTTGCGACTCCTCAGCGGGTGTGCTGTCATGGGGACCCTCCGGAAGGACCCGATTATAAGGAGATTCCATGCGGCTTGCGGGGAAGGTGGCGGTCGTCACGGGCGGAGGCAGCGGGATCGGGCGCGGCATCGTGCTGGCGCTGGCGCGCGAGGGGGCCGACATTTCCATCCCTGACATCCAGGTGCTGAACGCCGAGAAGGTGTCGGAGGAGGTCAAGGGGCTCGGGCGCAAGGTGCTCGCGATGAAGACCGACGTCACGAGCAGCGCCGATGTGAAGACGATGGTCGACCGCACGCGCGACGTGCTCGGCAAGATCGACATCCTCGTGAACAATGCCGGCATGGCGGCGCCGCCCGGCATGCCGTTCATGAACAACACCGAGGAAGACTGGGACCGCGCCTTCGCCGTCAACACCAAGTCGGTGTTCCTGACGTGCAAGGCGGTGGCGCCGTACTTCATCGAGCGCAAGGCCGGCCGCATCATCAACATCGCGTCGATCGCGGGACCGCTGAGCGCGCCCACCATGCCGCCCTACAGCGTGGCCAAGCAGGGCGTCATCACGTTCACGCGCGTGGTGGCCAAGGAGCTGGCGGCGCATCGCATCACGGTGAACGCCATCTGCCCGGGCGTGCTCTACACGGAATTCTGGCAGAAGCTGGCCCAGCACATCGCCGACACGAACCCGGCCTTCAAGGGCATGACCGCGCGCCAGGTGTTCGACAAGCGCGTGGGCGACATCGTGCCGATGAAGTGCGAGCAGGAGCCCGAGGATATCGGCAATGCTGCGGTGTTTCTGGCGTCGGACGAGGCGCGGTACATCACCGGGCAGGCGATCATGGTGGATGGCGGATGCGTGATGTATTGAGCTTGGCGACGGGCGGCGATAAGGGCCCATCTGCTTCGTTGGCTCAGTCGGGCCTCCCTGCGACGTGGGCGGCCCACGTCTCGGTCGGCCCTTCCTTCGCCGCCTCGCATCTGGACCCTTCTCGCCGCCCGTGCGAGCGCGGGCTTCTGTCGCTTCACTCGTGAGGTAGAGGGAAGAGATGAATTTCGAGTTTACGGAAGCGGAAGAGGCGTTTCGGAAGGAAGTGAGGGCTTGGCTGGAGAGGAATCTCCCTGATGAGCTGAAGGGGAAGGCGTTTGCGGCGTCGCGGGCGGATGAGGAGGAGGTGCGGAGGCTGCGGGCGTGGCAGAAGACCATGGCCGCGGCGGGATATCTCGGCATGGACTGGCCGCGGGAGTTCGGTGGGCGCGGAGCGCCGATCACCGAGATGGTGATCCTCTACCAGGAGATGGCGCGCGCGGAGTCCCCGCAGATCGTCAACCGCGGCGGCGTGTCGATGCTGGGCCCCACGCTGATGAAGTTCGGCACGCCGGCCCAGCAGCAGCGTCACCTGCGAAAGATTCTGACCGCCGAGGAGCTCTGGTGTCAGGGATTCTCGGAGCCCAACGCCGGCTCGGACCTCGCCAATCTCCAGACGCGGGCGGTGCTCGACGGCGACCACTTCGTCGTCAACGGCCAGAAGGTGTGGACCAGCATGGGCCACGTGGCCGACTGGTGCTTCCTGCTGGTGCGCACCGATCCCAGCGCGGCCAAGCACAAGGGCATCTCCTTTCTGCTGGTCGACATGAAGACGCCCGGCATCACGCTGCGGCCGCTCCGCCAGATCACCGGCGAGGCGGAGTTCAACGAGACGTTCTTCGACAACGTACGAGTTCCGAAAGAGAATCTCGTCGGAAAGCTGAACGAAGGCTGGAGCGTCGCGATCACGACCCTGTCGTATGAGCGCGACCTGCTCACCTTCATCCGCCACATCTCGCTGCGCAACGCGCTCCACCGGCTGGTGAAGCTGACGCAGAGCCGCGGACGCAACACCGACCCCGTCGTCCGCCAGAAGATCGCCGAGCTGTGGATCGGCGAGCAGGCGCTGCAGCTCAACGGCTACCGCAGCCTCACCAAGATTCTGAGAGGCGGCGCGCCGGGGCCGGAGGGCTCGACCTCCAAGCTCTTCTGGAGCTGGCTCGATCAGGAGCTGGCGCTGACCGCCACCCAGGTGATCGGCCCGTACTCCCAGATCGCGGAGGGCTCGTGGGCGCCCGACGAGGGCCAGTGGCAGTTCTACGAGCTGCTCGCGCGCGGCAGCGGCATCCGGGCCGGAACCACGGAGATCCTCAAAAACATCCTGAGCGAGCGCGTGCTGGGACTGCCGAAGGATTGACGGCGCCGCGCGATGAAGCCGGAGACGCTCTACGCGCGCAGCGGCGACGTCAACATCGCCTACCAGGTCGTGGGTGATGGGCCGCGCGACCTCGTGCTGGTTCCGGGCTGGCTCTCCAACGTCGAGGTCTTCTGGGAAGAGCCGTCGGTCGTGCGCTTCCTGAAGCGCCTCGCCTCGTTCTCCCGACTAATCCTCTTCGACAAGCGCGGCACCGGGCTCTCCGACCGCGTGGCCGACGTGCCGAACCTCGAGACGCGCATGGACGACGTCCGCGCGGTGCTGGACGCGGTGGGCTCCTCGCGCGCCGCGCTGCTGGGCTACTCCGAGGGCGGTCCGATGTGCGCGCTGTTCGCGGCGACCTATCCCGGGCGCACGGCGGCCCTCGTCATGATCGGTAGCTACGCGCGCCGCATCTGGGCGCCGGACTATCCCCACGGGGTGCCCCGGCAGGAGTGGAACGACTTCGCCGACTCGGTGCTGCACGACTGGGGCGGGCCCGTCGGCCTGGATCTCCGCGCTCCGAGCATGGCGTCGGACCCCCGGTTCCGAGACTGGTGGGCGCGCAACCTGCGTCAGAGCGGCAGCCCGGGGACCGCGCGCGGCGTGCTCCTCATGAACGGCGAGATCGACGTCCGCCACGTGCTCCCGGCGATCCGCGTGCCCACACTCATCATCCACAACGCGCGAGAGCGGACCGTGCCGGTGGAGGCCGCGCGCTACCTGGCGCAGCACATCGCCAACGCCCGGTACGCCGAGCTCGACGGGATCGATCATCTCCCATGGGTCGGCAATCCCGACGCCATCCTGGACGAGATCGAAGAGTTCCTCACCGGGACTCGCCGCGGCGCCGAGCCGGACCGCGTGCTGGCGACGGTGCTCTTCACCGACATCGTGGATGCGACGCGCCGGGCCAGCGAGCTGGGGGACCGTCGCTGGCGCGACCTCCTGGAAGCGCATCACGGTGCGGTGCGCGACGAGCTGACCCGCTTCCGCGGCCGCGAGCTGGATACCGCGGGCGATGGCTTCCTGGCCGCCTTCGACGGTCCGGCGCGCGCGGTGCGCGCCGCCGCGGCGATCCGCGGCAGTGTGAAGCGGCTCGGCCTCGATATCCGCGCGGGGCTGCACACCGGCGAGTGTGAGATCCTCGACAGCAAGCTCAGCGGCGTGGCGGTGCACATCGGTGCCCGCATCGCGGCCCTGGCCCGGGGGGGCGAGGTGCTGGTCTCCAGCACCGTGCACGACCTCGTGGCGGGCTCAGGGCTGCGCTTCGAGGACCGCGGTCTGCACGTGCTGAAGGGCGTTCCGGGCGACTGGCGCGTCTATGCCGTCGACGCGAACTGACGTTCCATCCCAATCGAGGAGCTAGCCATGGCTGACCTGCTCTACGAGGTGAAGGACAAGATCGCCACCATCACGCTCAACCGTCCGGACAAGCTCAACGCCTTCACCGGCGACATGATCGACGCCTGGCAGAAGTCGCTGGCCCAGGCGCAGGCCGACGACAACGTGAACGTCGTCATCGTCACCGGCGCCGGCCGGGCGTTCTGCTCGGGCGGCGACGTAGGCCGCATGCGCTCGGGCGAGCCCACCGCGCTCGACGGCAAGAACGGGCTGTGGGAGGGCGTGCACCGCGTGCCGAAGCAGCTGGAGCAGATGGACAAGCCCGTGATCGCCATGGTGAACGGGCTCGCCGTCGGCGCCGGCATGGGCATGTGCGTGATGTGCGACGTGCGCATCGCCGCCGAGAGCGCGCGCTTCTCCACGGGCTACGTGCGCGTGGGCCTGGTGCCCGGCGACGGCGACACGTTCTTCCTGCCGCGCCTGGTCGGCCCCGCCAAGGCGCTGGAGCTCTTGTGGACCGCCGACTTCATCGAGGCGCCCCAGGCGCACGCGATGGGCATCGTGCAGCGCGTGGTGCCGGACGCCCGGCTGCAGGAGGAGACCTACGCGCTGGCCCGCCAGATCGCCGACGGCCC
>JBKPRI010000138.1:0-13662 GCA_046734515.1 Candidatus Methylomirabilota bacterium
GGCTGGGCTTCGGGCGCGCCGGCACTCCGGCGGTGCGGACGGCCGTGGCGCGCGCGGCCACCGGGGAGAGCGGGAGCGGCTCGGTGCTCGATGCCAGCGGCTACGTCACCGCGCGCCGGCAGGCGACGGTCTCGGCCAAGATCACCGGCAAGGTGATCGAGGTCCTGATCGAGGAGGGCCAGCGCGTGGCCGAGGGCGCCGTGCTGGCCCGCCTCGACGCCACCGAGGCGAAGGCCCAGCTGTCGCTCGCCTCCGCGCAGCTGGCGGCGGCGCGCTCGCAGCTCGGCGAGATCCGCGCCCAGCTCGCCCAGGCCGAGCGCGACTTCACGCGCCAGCAGGAGCTGATGCGGCGCGACCTGGTCAGCGCGCAGTCGCTCGACGCCGCGCTCGCCCAGCGCGACATGCTGCGCGCCCGGCTCGGCAGCGCCCAGGAGCAGGTGCGCGTCGCGCAGGAATCGGTCGACGTGGCCCAGGTGCAGCTCGACAACACGGTGATCCGCGCGCCGTTCGACGGGGTCGTCACCGCCAAGACCGCGCAGCCCGGCGAGATGATCTCCCCGGTGTCGGCCGGCGGCGGCTTCACGCGCACCGGCATCGGCACCATCGTGGACATGGACTCCCTGGAGATCCAGGTCGACGTCAACGAATCGTTCATCAATCGCGTGACGCCGGGCCAGCCGGTGGAGGCCATGCTGAACGCCTATCCCGACTGGAAGATCCCGGCCTCCGTCATCGCGATCATCCCGGCCGCCGACCGCGCCAAGGCCACCGTGAAGGTGCGCATCGCCATCAAGGCCCGGGACGCGCGGCTGGTGCCCGACATGGGCGTGCGCGTCGCGTTCCTCGAGAGCGAGCGGAAGGGTCCGGCCGGACCGTTAGGCGGCGTGGTGGTGCCGGCCGAGGCCGTGCGCGGCGAGGGGCCGGCCGCCGTGGTCTTCGTGTACGCCGACGGCAAGGTGGAGCGGCGCGCCGTCACGCTGGCGCGCGCGGCGGGGGCCAGCCGTCACGTGCTGACGGGCGTGCGGGAGGGCGAGCGGGTCGTGCTCTCGCCGCCGGAGTCGCTCAAGGGCGGCGAGTCCGTGAGGCTCGCCGACAAGACCTGATGGCGGACCTGGTCCAGGTCCGCGGCGTCACCAAGAGCTACCGCCGCGGCGGCGAGACCATCGAGGTGCTGCACGGCGTCGACCTCGACATTCCGCGCGGCGACTTCGTCGCGCTCATGGGCCCGTCCGGCTCGGGCAAGACCACGCTGCTGAACCTCATCGGCGGCCTCGACACACCGACGGGCGGCAGCATCGTGGTGGACGGGCGGCGGATCGACCGGCTCTCGAGCGGCGAGCTCTCGGCGTGGCGCGCCGCGCACGTGGGCTTCGTGTTCCAGTTCTACAACCTCCTGCCCGTGCTCTCCGCACAGCGCAACGTCGAGCTGCCGCTGCTGCTGACGCCGCTGTCCGCCGCCGAGCGCCGCCGCCACGCCGCCGTGGCGCTGGCCCTGGTCGGCCTGGCCGACCGCGCACGCCACAAGCCGAAGGAGCTCTCCGGCGGCCAGGAGCAGCGCGTGGCCATCGCGCGCGCGATCGTGTCCGATCCCACGCTGCTGGTCTGCGACGAGCCCACCGGCGACCTCGACCGCGCGACGGCGGGCGAGATCATGGCGCTGCTGCAGATGCTCAACCGCGAGCACGGCAAGACGATCGTGATGGTCACCCACGACCCCAAGGCGGCGGAGTACGCCAGCCGGAGCCTGCACCTCGACAAGGGCACGCTCATCCCCGAGGCGGCCGGCGCGTGAGGTACCTGCCGCTGCTGTGGGCCGGGCTCTTCCGGCGCAAGACGCGCACGGTCCTCACCCTGCTGTCGATCGTGGTGGCCTTCCTGCTCTTCGGCATGCTGCAGGCCGTGCAGACGGCCTTCGAGTCGGGCGCCGACGCCGCCGACGCCAAGCGCCTGCTCACGACGGCGCGCTACTCGATCATCGAGCCGCTGCCGATGGCCCACCTGAAGGTCATCGAGCGCGTGCCCGGCGTGGTCGGCGTCGCCTCGGCCGACTGGTTCGGCGCCAAGTACCAGAACGAGAGCAACGCGTTCCCGGTCTTCGCCGTCGATCCCGCGCGCTATCTCGAGATGTACCCGGAGTTCACCATCGATCCCGCGCAGCGCGAGGCGTTCGTCAAGACGCGCACGGGCGCGGTGGCGGGCCAGCGGCTGGTCGACCGCTACGGCTGGAAGGTCGGCCAGAAGCTGCCGATCGCCTCCGAGATCCACGCCAAGAGCGACGGGAGCCTCAACTGGGAGTTCGATCTCGTCGGCGTGATCGACGCCGAGGATCCGGCCGTGCGCGGCAATACCGACATGGTGCTGATCAACGTGGCCCACTTCGACGAGGCGCGCCAGCTCGGGCGCGGCAAGACCGGCTGGTACGTCGAGCGCATCGCGGACTCCGGGCAGGCCAAGGCCATCTCGACCGAGATCGACCGGCTCTTCGCCAACTCGCCCGACGAGACGAAGACCGCGCCCGAGAAGGAGTTCGCCGTCGGCTTCGCCAAGCAGATCGGCGACATCGGCGCGGTGGTCACGCGCATTCTCGTCGCGGTCTTCTTCACCATCCTGATCCTCACCGGCAACACGATGGCGCAGTCGGTGCGCGAGCGGATTCCCGAGCTGGCCATTCTCAAGACGCTCGGCTTCTCCGACGCGCGCGTGACGGCCCTCGTGCTGGCCGAGGCCGTGCTGCTCCTCGGCCTCGGCGCCGGCCTCGGCATGGCCGCCGCCGCGGCGCTGCTGCCGGCCGTCAACGGCTCGACGGGCGGCCGTTTTCCGCCGCTGTTCGTGACGGAGACCACGTGGGCGCTGGCCGCGGCGCTCGCGGTGATCGTGGCGCTGGCCGTGGGCCTGCCGCCCGCGCTCCGCGCGCGCCGCCTGCGCATCGTCGAGGCGCTGGCCGGCCGATGAGCTCGAGAGCGCTGCACCAGATCACCCAGATCACGCTGATCAACCTGCGCAGCCTGCCGCACCGGCTCGGCACATCGCTGGTGATCGTGGTCGGCATCGCGGGGGTCGTCGGCGTGCTGGTCTCCGTGCTGGCGATGGCCGAGGGCTTCCAGCACACGCTGGCCAGCACCGGACGCCCGGGCCGCGTCATCATGCTGCGCGCGGGCTCCGACGCGGAGCTGTCGAGCGGCGTCGACCGCGACCAGGCCACGCTGCTGGCCGCGCTGCCGGCGGTGGCGCGGGGCGACGGCGGCCGTCCGCTCGCCTCGGCCGAGCTGGTCGTCATGGTGGACCTGCCGCGCAAGGGTGAGAGCCATCCCAACAACGTCCCGTTTCGCGGCGTGCAGACGGCGGCCTTCGCCATCCGCGACGAGCTGCGGCTCGTCGAGGGCCGCGCGTTCCGCCGCGGGGTGCGCGAGGTCGTGGTCGGGCGCAAGGCCGCCCAGCAGTTCGCCGGGCTCGAGGTCGGCTCGCGCATCGCGTTCCGCGACAGCGACTGGACGGTGGTGGGCACCTTCACGACCGGCGGCGACGTCCACGAATCCGAGATCTGGGCCGACGCCGAGGTGGCGATGTCGGCCTTCCGGCGCAGCGGCTACCAGTCGGTGACGGCAACGCTGGCCGATGGCTCCGAGGCGGGACTCGCCGCGCTCGTCGCCACGATCAAGCGTGACCCGCGGCTGTCGATCAACGTGCTGCGCGAGCCGGAGTACTACGCCAAGCAGGCCGGCGTGCTCTCGCGTCTCATCACGGTGATCGGCTACACGGTGGCCGTGTTCATGGCGGTGGGAGCGACCTTCGGCGCGCTCAACTGCATGTACTCGGCGATCGCCAGCCGCCAGGTCGAGATCGCCACCCTGCGCGCGATCGGCTTCGGCGGCGCGCCGGTCGTGGTCTCCGTGCTGATCGAGGCCCTGCTGCTGGCGCTGCTGGGCGGCGCCGTGGGCGGCGCGCTCGCCTACGTGTACTGCGACGGCGCCTCGCTCTCGACGCTGAACTTCAGCACGTTCTCGCAGGTGGCCTTCGACTTCCGCGTGACGCCTGCGCTGCTCCTGCGCGGCCTCGCCTGGGCGCTGCTGATCGGCGCCGCCGGCGGCCTGCTCCCCGCCATCCGCGCCGCCCGCCTCCCCGTCACCATCGCGCTGCGCGTGTAAGCCGAGCGTGATCACGAGGGTCGCCACGGCTTTGCCGGGGCGGCCCGAGCGTTTGGGGGGTGTGGGGGGCAATGTCGGGCCCCCCCCACGTCAATCAGTCCTGGAAGCCGAAGAGGCGCAGGTCGGCGCCCTCGCGGCGCACCACCTCGGGCTCGCGCTGCCATGCCAGCACCGTCATCCATCCCATCAGCGGCAGCCGCCCCGCGACCTCGCCGGTGGTGTAGAGCCACGTGGCGCCGTCGACGACCTCGACCGCGTCCAGCCTGACGCGTGCGCGCAGCTCCTGGTAGAGACCGAACATGGCGAGGATCTGCTGGCGTACGGCGGCCTTGGTGAACCCGGCGCTGCGGTACTGCTCGGAGACGTATGCGAGCACACCGGCCGCGTCGCGCGCTTCGAAGCGCTGCCGCGCGGACTCGACGATGCGCGCGACCTCGGCGACGACCGCCGGGGCGGCGGGCACCGCGATGCGCGCGGGCGCCGGGGCCTGCGCGGGATGGGCACACGTGACCAGCAGGACGACGATGAGCGGGACGAACACGATCGCGCCGGGGCGCCTCACTGCGGTGTACCTCTCGTCCAGTATGCCCGCGGCCCGCGCGGGCGGCGAGCGCGAGACCTAGCCGGCGCGCCTCTTCGCAGTGCGGGCGAGGCGGACGGCCCCGCCGCCCACGCGGCTGTCGCAGCTCCGGCAGAAGTACTTCATCTCGACGGGATGCCCGCAGTCGTCGTGGACCAGCGCTCTGGCCCGGTGCACGTGGCGCGCGCCCCACGTGGCCAGCGCCCCGACCACCACGCCGAGCTCACGCCCGCGCTCGGTCAGCACGTACTCGGCCCGCGGCGGGTGATCGGAGTAGAAGCGCCGGGTGACCAGCCCGTGTTCCTCCATGAGCTTGAGGCGGTCGGACAGGATGTTGGGCGCGATCCCCTTGAGGCCGACCTGCAGCGTCTGGAACCGCTTGGGGCCGGCCAGCAGGTCGCGCACGAGCAGGAGCGTCCAGCGGTCGCCAACGAGGTCGAGCGATTTCGCCACCGGGCAGCTCTGGCCGTAGCGTCTGGGCATGACCCCAGCATATTGGGGAGTTGACAGAAAAGCTAGTCACTATAGAATCGCAAGTCACAGGCTGTGACTCTCAAGCGCATGGATGCCACCACACGCCGGCTGCTCGACGGTCCCATCGCGCCCACCCTGCTGGCGCTGGCCGTGCCCAACGTCCTCATGCTGGTGGCCCAGGTCGCCATCAACGTGCTGGAGGGATACTTCGTCGGCTGGCTCGGCACCGACGCCCTGGCCGGGGTCTCTGTCACCTTCCCGCTCATCATGCTGATGCAGACCATGTCGGCGGGCGGCATGGGCGGCGGCGTGGCCTCCGCGGTCGCCCGCGCGCTCGGGGGCGGCCGCCGCGCCGAGGCCGATGCGCTGGTCGCTCACGCCATCGTGATCGCGCTGGCGCTGGCCGGCGTGTTCACCACCGTACTGCTGCTCGGCGGGCGCGCGCTCTACACGGCCATGGGCGCCACCGGCGGCGCGCTGGACGCGGCGCTGGCGTACTCGAACGTCATCTTCGCGGGCGCCGCGGCCTTCTGGCTGTTCAACAGTCTGGCCGCGGTGATCCGCGGCACCGGCAACATGCGGCTGCCGGCGACGGTCGTGCTGGCCGGGGCCATCGTCCTCACCGCGGTCTCGCCCGCGCTCATCTTCGGCTGGGGGCCGCTGCCCCGTCTGGGCGTGCGCGGCGCCGCGCTGGCCGTGGTGGCGTACTACGCCGCCGGCGCCGCCATCTTCCTCGCGTACCTGCTGTCGGGACGCAGCGTCGTGCGGCTCTCGCGCGTGCGCCTGCAGCGTGCGCTCTTCGCCGCCATCCTGCGCGTGGGCGGCCCGAGCCTCGTCAACAACGTGCAGACGAACCTCACGGTGGTGCTGCTCACCGCGCTGGTCGGGCCCTTCGGCAGCGTTGCCCTCGCCGGCTACGGCATGGGCGTGCGGCTGGAGTACCTGCAGATCCCCATCGTGTTCGGCTTCGGCTCGGCGCTGGTGACCATGGTCGGAACCAACGTCGGCGCCGGCCGTCACGAGCGCGCCAAGCGCGTGGCGTGGACCGGCGCGCTGATGGCGGCCGCCGTCACGGAGACGATCGGCCTCGCGGCGGCGCTCTTCCCCGGCGCCTGGCTCGGCCTGTTCAGCCACGATGCCGACGTGCTCGCGGCCGGCGCCGCGTACCTGCGCATCGTGGGTCCGGCCTACGGCTTCTTCGGCCTGGGGCTGGCACTCTACTTCGCCTCGCAGGGCGCGGGGCGCCTCACATGGCCGATCGTCGGCAGCGCGACGCGCCTGGTGGTGGCCGGCGCCGGCGGCTGGCTCGTCATGCGCGCGGGTGGCGCGGGGCTCGGCACCCTCTTCGGGGTCATGGCCGCGGCCCTCGTGATCTTCGGCTCCGTTGTCGCCGGCGCGATCGCGCTCGGCGCCTGGGAGGCCGGCCGACCCCGGCCCGTCCGGCTCACCCCGGTGACCGATCCACCGCAGCCCTGACGGTTCGAGGGACGCAAGCCACCGGGAGATAAGCGTTTAGCAGTTGTTACATTTACACTGCCGACTGCTTAGAATTATTACAAATGGCCCGGGGCAACTTCTGGCGCTTGACCTTCCTCAGTGCTAGCCCGCCGCAGATTTTCCGCGCATCTCCCGGTTGATCCGCGTCAGGCATGCGGCCTGCAACCTGCGCTCGCGACGGAAACGCAGTGCCAGGAGGGGCGAGCATGACCCGCGCGGCAGCACGGATGAGCCACGAATGACCCCGACCTACGTCGCCGGCATCGGCGCCTCGGCGGGAGGTCTCGATCCGCTCGAGCGGTTCTTCGACAACCTGCCGGCCCAGACCGGCATGGCGTTCGTCGTGATCCAGCATCTCTCACCCGACTTCAAGAGCCTGATGGACGAGCTGCTCGCGCGCCACACGCACATGCCCATTCGCCTGGTCGAGGACGGCATGCCGGTGGAAGCCGACCACGTGTACCTGATCCCGGCCAAGAAGGAGATGATCGTCTCCGGGGGCCGCCTGCTGCTCAGCGAGAGCGATCGCCAGCAGGAGCTCACGCTGCCCATCGACATCTTCTTCCGCTCCCTGGCCCGCGAGTGCGGGCCGCGCGCGGTCGCCATCGTGCTGTCGGGCGGCGGCAGCGACGGCTCTCGCGGCGCGCGCGACGTGCACGAGGCCGGCGGCCTGGTGCTCGTGCAGGACATCGAGACCGCGCAGTTCGACGGCATGCCGCGCGCCGCCCGCGAGGCGGGCATGCCGGTGCGCGTGCTGCCGCCCGAGGAGATGCCGCGCGCCGTGCTCGACCACGCCCGGCACCGCGGGGCCGGGACGGACCCGGTGGCCGCGCCCGTCGCGGTCCGCGGGATCGAGGCCGTCTACCGCATGCTCGAGGAGGAGTTCGGCCTCGACTTCACGCACTACAAGCCCAGCACGGTCACGCGGCGCATCGAGCGGCGGCTGGCCCTGGCCCAGTCGCAGGACATCGACGAGTACTTGGAACGGCTGCGCGGCGACCGCGACGAGCTCGACGCCCTGTATCGCGATCTGCTCATCGGCGTCACGCGCTTCTTCCGCGACGAGGCGGCGTTCCAGATCCTGGTCAACGATGTCCTGCCCGAGCTCGTCCGCCGCGAGCCCCGCAACGTCCCGCTGCGATTCTGGGTGGCCGGCTGCGCGACCGGCGAGGAGGCGTACTCGCTGGCCATCGCCGTCCACGAGACGATGGCGCGCTTCGGCGAGCGGCCGGTGAAGATCTTCGCCACCGACGTCCACCGCGGCTCCCTGGAGCGCGCGGCCCGCGGCATCTACGACGAGGAAGCGGTGGCCGGCGTGTCCGAGGAGCGCCGGGCACGTTACTTCGTGCGCACGGGCAGCACGTACCAGGTGGTGCCGGAATTCCGGCAGATGATCGTGTTCGCCCAGCACAACGTCATCAAGGACGCGCCGTTCACGCGCGTGGACCTCATCAGCTGCCGCAACATGCTCATCTACCTGCAGCCGGCCGCCCAGCGGAAGGTCGTCTCGCTCTTTCACTTCGCGCTCAACCGCGGCGGCGTGCTGCTGCTGGGCCCGAGCGAGACCCCCGGCATCCTCGGCCGCGACTTCGAGACCGTGGACCGGCACTGGCAGCTCTACCGCAAGCACAGCGACGTGCGCATGCCGGTGGAGACGCGGCGTCCGCCGGCGCCGCCCGAGGTGCGCTCCGGCCCCGTCATGCTGCCGCCGCCCGGCCGGTACTCGATCGCCCAGCTCCTCGGCACGTACGACGTGCTGCTCGACGAGGTGATGCCCCCCAGCCTGCTGGTGACCGACCGCGGCGAGCTCGTGCAATCCTTCGGCGGCGCCAGCCGCTTCCTGCGCATCAGCGACGGGCGCCAGGGCCTCGACGTCCTCGACCTCGTCGACGACGAGCTGAAGATGATCCTCGTGGGCAGCCTCAAGCGAGCCCTCTCCGAGGGCGGGCCGATCGCGTTCCGGGGCGTCCGGCTGCCCGCCGAGGACGGCGAGCGGTACTACACGGTGAGCATTCGCCGCCTGCGCGGCCGCAATGCCGCCACGCCGCATCTGCTGGTGTCCTTCGACGCCGAGGACCGCGTCGCGCCACGGGCCGCCGCCTCGCCCACCACCGAGATCGACCTCGACCAGGTCTCGCGCCAGCAGCTGGGCGCGCTCGAGGCCGAGCTGAGCTACACGCGCGAGACGCTGCAGGCGGCCATCGAGGAGCGGGAGGCCAGCAACGAGGAGCTCCAGGCCTCGTACGAGGAGCTGCAGGCTTCCAACGAGGAGCTGCAGTCCACCAACGAGGAGCTGCAGAGCGTCAACGAGGAGCTCTACACGGTCAACGCGGAGTACCAGCGCAAGATCGCCGAGCTCACCGAGCTGACGAACGACATGGACAACCTGCTGTCGAGCACCGAGGTGGGCACCATCTTCCTCGACCGGCAGCTCCGCATCCGGCGGTTCACGCCCCAGGTGGCCGAGTCGTTCAACCTCGTCGCCCACGACATCGGCCGGCCCATCGACGCCTTCGCGAACACGCTCGATCATCCCGAGCTCGTGGACGAGCTCACGCGCGTGCTGCAGACGGGCGAGCCCGTGGAGCGCCAGCTCCGCGACGTGCGCGGCAAGGCGTTCTTCCTCCGGATCCTGCCCTATCGGGTGAAGGGCACCGTGGACGGCGTGGTCCTGACGCTCATCGACGTGAGCGGGCTGCGCGCGGCCGAGGACGCGCTCTTCGCCGAGCGCTACCTGCTCAACAGCCTGCTCCTGAGCGTGCGCGACGCCATCTACTTCAAGGACGCGCGCGGCCGATTCATCCGGGCCAACCGCGCCATGGCCGCGCGCCTGGGGCTGGCCGACGCCGCCGAGGCGGTCGGCAAGACGGCCTTCGAAATGCCGAACCCGGAGGTCGCCCTCGCCCTGCACCGCGAGGACGAGGCCGTCCTGCGCAGCGGCGAGGCGCAGCACGAGCGCGTCGAGCGGCGCGTGGGCACCAGCAGCCCCGACGGCTGGGACATGGTGACGCGGCTGCCGCTGCGCGACCGCGACGAGCGCATCGTCGGCATCATCGTGATCTTCCGCGACGTCACCGCGCAGAAGGCGGCCGAGGAGCGGAGCCAGGAGGCGGTGCGCCGCCGCGACCAGTTCCTCGCGATGCTGTCGCACGAGCTGCGCAACCCGCTCGGGGCGATGGTCACCGCCACCGCCATGCTCAAGACCGGCGGCACCGAGCGCCTGGATCGGCTGCGGCTGCTCGAGATCCTCGACCGCCAGTCGCACCAGATGTCGCGGCTGCTCGACGATCTCCTGGAGGCGAGCCGCGTCACCCAGAACAAGATCGAGCTGCGCAAGGGCGTCGTGGACCTTGGGGCCATCGCGGCCGAGGCGGCCGACGCCATCCGCGGCCAGCTGACCGCCCACGACATCCACTTCGCGCTGGAGATCGCGCCGGGGCCCCTGCTCGTCCAGGGCGATCCGACGCGTCTGCAGCAGATCCAGGTGAACCTGCTCAGCAACGCGGTGAAGTTCACGCCGCGGGGCGGCCACGTGAGCCTCCAGGTCTTGCGCGAGGGCGCCGAGGCGATCGTGCGGGTGCGCGACGACGGCGTCGGCATCCCCGCCAACCTGCTGGAGTCGATCTTCGAGCTCTTCGTGCAGTCCAGCCGGACGCTCGACCACGCCGGCGGCGGGCTCGGCCTCGGCCTCACGCTGGTGCGCTCGCTCGTCACCATGCACGGCGGCACCGTGACGGCCCACAGCGACGGCGAGGGCCGCGGCAGCACGTTCGTGGTGCGCCTGCCGCTGGTGGCCGCCGCGGCGGCCGGGCCGGCGCCGGCCGGACCGGAGGCCGAGAACCTGCCGGCCGGCCCCGCCCGGATCGTGATCGTGGAAGACAACGCGGACAGCCGCGAGATGCTGTGCGAGCTGCTGGTGCAGGCGGGCTTCGAGTGCCGTGCCGTGGAGACCGGCGCCGCCGCGCTCGCCCTCATGGACGCGATGCAGCCGGACATCGTCATCCTCGACGTGGGGTTACCGGAGATGGACGGCTTCGAGATCGCCCGCCAGATCCGGGGCAACACGCGGCACGCGGGCGTGTGCCTGATCGCGCTCACGGGCTACGGCCAGGCCACGGACCGGGCGGCCTCGCGCGCGGCCGGCTTCGACGTGCACCTGGTGAAGCCGGTACACGCCGAGCAGCTCCTCACGCTGCTGCGCAGCGGCATCCGGCACCCGGAGGATCAGCCCACGGCGTCAGCGTCGTAGGGCGCCCGTGCCGAGCACGCGGGCCTGGCACATCTCGTCGGTGGTCTCGAAGCCCGAGGTGACCGCGCGCGGCGGCTTGCTCGGATTGCGCGGATTGGCGGCCGAGTTGTCGTAGATGCACTCGGCCTCGATCACGGTGCCGGCCGGCAGCGCGACGGGCCGCTTGAAGTAGTAGAGCAGCTGCCAGTCGAAGTCCCAGTCGTCGATCCGCAGGAGCGGCTCGGTGCGGCCGCCGGGCAGCCGCGCGATCACCGTCATCTCGCGCCCGAGCAGGTGCATGTGGGCGTGCACCGCGATCGCCTCGAGATCCTCCGCCACCTGCGTGCGCGCCAGCACCGGCGTGCGCGGCGCCCCCGCGGGAATCGAGAAGCCCCACGCCGAGGCCAGGAGCCCGTGCAGGCGGCGATCGAACGGGCCCGCCGTGAAGTGCAGGCCGATGCGCGTGACGTCGGTCTCGGGCGTGTCGCCGGGGTTGTTGTAGTGGACCTGCATGACCAGGCGCGCCCGCGGCGGAATGCCCCACGCCACCCCGCGCGGGATCTCGATACCGGGATACCCCGGCGCCCAGCCGCCGAGCCCGCCGGCGCTGTCGAAGCCGGGCCCGCCGAAGCACGTGTAGCCCGCCCCCGGCTCGGCACGGTCGAGCTCGACGGAGCGTCCGGTGACGTCGAGGAACGTGACCACGTGGTGCACGATCTTGCGGTTGCCGGGCAGGATCTCGGACGCGCGGATGAAGCGGCTCTCGCCGGGCACGCGGATGGGCACGCTGAAGCAGCGGTAGAGATCGCGCGTGCGCGGCGGCACCGTGAACGGCTCTTCCATCGCCAGCACCGCGCCCGGCGTGCCGAGCGTCCAGCCGCTCGGGAATGTCCGCACCGCCGGCAAATCCTTGGCATCGCCCTCGGGTGCGCCGTCGGCGACCCAGCCGGTGATCAGCGCGATCTCGGCGTCGGACAGCCGGCGGACGTCGGCGAACTCGCCGTGACCGGGCACCGCCTTCCAGGGCGGCATGTCGCGGCTGCGCACCACGTCGGCGATGTCGTCGCGCCGCGCGTACGCGTCGCGATAGGTCATCAGCGAGAACGGCGCCACCTCACCGGGACGGTGACAGGCCTGGCAGTGCTGCTGGAAGATGCGCACGACCTGCCGGCTGAACGTGACGCGCTCGCCGGGAGCGACCGCGGCCGGCGTGGCCGGCGGCTGGGAGGCCGTCTGGCACGCGGCGAAGAGCAGGAGGAGCGCGAGCAGTCCGCGGCTCACTACTTGAGCTTCATTTCTTCGAAGGGCGCCGTCCAGGGGTAGTCCGTGATGAGGCTGATGGCGGGCTCGGCGACGCGGGGGCCGACGCCCTGCAGCAGCACGAACTGCCAGACGGGCAGGAACATGGCCTTCTCGTGCATGAGCTGCTGGATGCGGCGCAGCGTGGCCTCCCGCTTGCGCGGATCGAGCTCGTTCACCTGCTCGCGGTAGAGTCCATCGATGTCGGGATAGCTGCCGTAGGCGTAGAGACCGCCGCCGACCACGAAGGCCTCGATGCGGGTCGCCGCGCTGCCCGCCGTACCGCTGAGGTTGTACACGATGTTCTTCAGCTTCTTGTCCTGGTTCGCCTTGAGAAACGCCGCGCGCTCGAGCGGGCGCAGCCGCGACTTGATCCCGACGGCCCCGAGATCGTTCAGCAGCGCCTCGCTGGCCGCGGTGGTGCTGGTGCCGGCGTCACACCAGAAGTCGCCGGCGTCGAAGCCGCCGGGGTACCCGGCCTCGGCCAGCAGCTGCCGCGCGCGTGCCGGATCGTGGGCCGGTGGGGGCGGCTGCCAGTAGAAGTCGAAGCTCATCGGAATGATGCTGTTGGTGAGCCGCGCGAAGCCGAGGGCCTCCGCCTGGTTGATCGCCTGATGGTTGACGGCGAGATTGGCGGCCAGCCGCACGCGGCGATCGTGCCACGGGGACTTCGGGTCCCACTGATCGACGAAGGCCAGCCAGTGCGTGCTCGTGAAGGGCGCCGCGCGGAGCGTCAGGCCCGGCGTGCGTCGCACCTCGTCGGCCAGCGTGCCGTCGAAGCCGAAGGCGATGTCGGTGTCCCCGCGCTTGAGCATGGCCAGCCGCGTCGAGCCGTCCGGCACGCCCTTGAACACCAGGCGCTTGACCGCCAGCGTCTTTCGCCAGTAACCGTCGAACGCGTCGAGCACGAGCTCCACGCCGGGCGTGGACGACACGAAGCGGTACGGGCCGGCGCCCACCGGCGCCTTCTTGAATCCGTCGTCGCCGACCTTCTCCACGTACTTCTTCGGCACGATCCACCCGGCGCCGGTGGCGGGCGTGCCGTAGTGCAGCAGGAAGTCGGGCCACGGCTTCTTGAGCCGGAAGCGCACGTGCGCCGCGTCCGGTGTCTCGACGCCGGCCACGTGGTCCTTCAGCGTGCGGTTGAAGATGCCCCGATAGCGCTCGAAGGAGAACTTCACGTCCTCCGCGGTGACCGGCTCACCGGTATGGAAGCGCGCGCCCTTGCGCAGGACGAAGTCGTAGACGAGCCCATCGCTCGACACCGTCCAGGACTCCGCGAGGCTCGGCGCCATGACCTTGCCCGGCATCGGCTTCACCAGCGCGTCGTGCAGGGCATAGAGGATCATGAACGGCGTGATGATGCCCGGCGTCTCGGCGGGATCGAAGAACGTCGGCGCCAGCGTGAAGTGGGTGGCGAGCGTGAGCTGGCCCTCGGG
>JBKPRI010000139.1:0-6498 GCA_046734515.1 Candidatus Methylomirabilota bacterium
CGCGAACTACACACTCTACAGGTCGTCGGCAGCGTCAGACGTGTATAAGAGACAGGGCCGGGCTGATCCCGGCCCGCATCGAGCGCCTGGTGTTCCTGGCCGCAGTGGTGCCGGAGCACGGCGCCACCACGCTGCAGGGCCACATAAGCCCGGCCGGCCGCCAGATGATGCACGGGCTCGCCCGCTCGAGTGACGGCGCCGTGCAATACCCCGCGCTGTTCGAGTGGGCGCGCTGGATGGGCGACCTGCCGCTCCACGACCCGCGCGTGCGCGAGACGCTGCCGCAGCTGACCCCGCAGCCCATCCGCCCGCTGACCGACCGCGTGGACATGCGCGCGTTCCATGCGCGACGGCTGCCGTGCACATACATCCGCTGCCTGCGCGACGCCGCCGTCGTGCCGGCCCGCGCCGCGGTGTACGCGGCGCGCCTCGGCGTCACGCCGATCGACATGGACTGCGCGCACAACCCGATGCTCTCTGCCGTGGACGAGCTGGCGAAGATCCTGATCAAGCTCTGAGAGAGGACCGACATGGGACTGATCGACGACCCCGCGATCCGCGAGAAGACCAAGCGCACCAGCGCCGCGCTGTTCAAGGGCGTGAGCAACGAGGTCGGCTTCGAGCACTGGAAGCGCTTCGACAAGGGCCTGGCGCGCGACCTCTCGCTGTTCTTCACCGGCGTCATGTACAGCCGCGAGGTGATCTCGCAGAAGCAGCGCGAGCTGTGCGCGGTGGCCTCGCTGACGGTCCTGCACCGGCCCAAGGAGCTCGGCATCCACATCCAGGCCGCGCTCAACGTGGGCGCCACGCGCCAGGAAGTCGCCGAGGTGATCTTCCAGCAGGCGACCTACGGCGGCATGCCGGTGGTGGTGGACGCGCTCGAGGTCTACGGCAAGGTCCTCACCGAGCGCGGCGAGCCGTTCCCCGGCGAGGAGAGCAAGTGACGCCAGCCGAGCTGGACCGCGCTCTGTCGGCGGCGGTGGAGGCAGCCCACGCGGCCGGTGAAGTCGCGCTGAAGTACTACCGCACCGGCTTCGACGTCACGCTGAAGGCCGACGCCACGCCCGTGACCCAGGCGGACCAGGGGGCCGAGCAGGCGATCCGCGAGGTGCTCGGCCGCGCGTTTCCCGAGCACGGGTTCCTCGGCGAGGAGTTCGGCGCCGTCGGTGATCAGGGGCGGCGCTGGATCATCGATCCGATCGACGGCACCAAGAACTTCGTCCGCCACGTGCCGATCTGGGCCACGCTGATCGGGTTCGAGGAGGCGGGGGAGATCACCGTGGGTGTCATCCACAACCCCGTAACCGGCGATCTGCTGGCCGCCCGCCGCGGCGGCGGCGCGTGGCTCAACGGCGAGCGGGTGCGCGCCTCGACGATCGGCGGCCTGCGCGACGCGACACTGCTGCACGCGGGTCTCAAGCTCCTGAAGGACGCCGGGCACTGGGACGGCTTCGTGCGGCTCGTGGACGCCACCGACCGGCAGCGCGGCTTCGGCGACTATCTCGGCTACGCGCTGGTCGCCGAGGGCAAGGCGGAGATCTACCTCGAGACCGACCTGAAGCCGTGGGACCTCGCGCCCTGCAAGATCGTCGTCGAGGAGGCCGGCGGCCGGTTCACGGATTTCACCGGCACGCCCTGGATCTATACCGGCAACGCCTTCGCCACCAACGGCGTGCTGCACGACGCCGCGCTGGCGCTCTTCCGCCCCTGAGCTCGCAGGGCACGCTCGCCATCCATCCGGGCGCCCTCGGCGACGTCCTGCTCGCCGTGCCCGCGCTGCGAGCGCTGCGCGCCGCCGGGCCGGTGACACTGGCGGCCCAGCCGCGTATCGCCGCGCTCCTGCGTGCGCTCGACGTCGTGGACGAGGCCGTGGCCTTCGACGCGCTCGGGGTCGACGCCCTCTTCGTCGAGGATGACGCGCGCCCGTCGCGGCTCCCGCCCGCCGCGCGGGTCGTGTCGTGGTTCGGCGCCCGCGATCCCGTCTTCACGCGCCGCCTCGCGGCGCTGGCGCCGCGCGCGGTCATCGCGCCGTCGGTGGAGCCGGGCCGCCCGGTGTGGCAGCACCTGCTGGCGACGATCAACGCGCCGCCCGGCCCGTGGTGCGCACCGCTCGCCGTTCCCGCCGGGCTCCGCACGCTCGGCGAGCAGACGCGCGCCTCCGCGGGAGGGCACGGCCCGCCGCCGTGGCTGTTCGTCCATCCGGGCGCGGGGAGCGCGGCGAAGTGCTGGCCCGCGGAGGCGTTCGCCCACGTCATCACCACCCTGGCGGCGCGCGCGCGCATGAACGTGTGCGTGCACGTGGGACCGGCGGATCACGAGGTCGGCGCGGCGCTGCGGCGCCACGTCGGCGATGGCGTGGTGTGGCTGCGGGAGCCCGCATTGCCGGCCCTGGCCGGTGCCCTCGCCGGCGCCGCTTTCTATCTCGGCAACGACTCCGGCGTGAGCCACCTGGCCGCGGCGCTCGGCGTGCCGTCGCTGGTGCTCTTCGACGCGCGCCACCTGGACTGGCGGCCGTGGTGGCAGGACGCCGGCGTGCTCGCGGTCACGCTGACCAAGATCGTGGCGAGCGAGGTCGACGCGGTGCTCGGCGATCTCGAGCGGCGGCTGGGATGAGACGGCGGCGCTCGCACTGGCGGCTCGCCGTGGGCGGCGGCGTCGTGATGGGCGCCGCGGTCGCGGTAGCGCTCGTGGAGCGCTACCGCCTGCCGAAGGGCACGATCTGGATCGTTGTCGCCGCCGCGGCGCTACTCGCCGTCCTCGTCCTCGTCGTCGGCCGGGAGGGGTAGCCTCTCTTCCGCATCCGCGAGGAGCCTGGTCACCTCTTCGTTGAGGTCGCCCATTTCCCGGATCGCCAGCTCGTACCACACATCCATTGGCGGCCCCCTTTGTGTTGGCGCCCCATGCGCCCGCGCGCTTGGAGCACGGCGCATGCCAGACCTGAAATCGCTGTGTTCATGCGAGTTGGAACAAGAACACGCGCCATGATTCGGGCACCGATGCGTTCGGCGGGTTGCCGAACCTGACATTCTGCCCAACCTGTCGGGTTCAGGGGCGCGTCAGGCGTCGATCTCGCGCATGGAGACCCAGTCGGGGGCGGCGCCGGCGGCGAAGCCCGCGCAGGCGAGCGAGCGGATGTCGAGACGGCCGCGCGCGATACGGAGACGCGCCAGCCTGCCATCGTTCACATAGAGGTCGGGATGCGCGGCCAGGAGTGCGCGCTGCTCGGCCGGCGGCAGCGCGGCCAGCCCGCGCACGTAATGGTGGCCATTGCGCTCGACGTGGGTGAGCCCGAGGACCGACACGAGCGCGAGGTCCTGCTGCAGCGCGAGGCCCGGCTGCGTGGTGAGGTCCTCGGCCGACATGAAGTAGCGCGCCGCGCTGACCTCGTCGTTCCACCGCACGCAGCGCGCGCGATTGAGCAGCGACTTGTAGAGGCCCTTGCACGCCTTGCTCGACACGCCGCGATAGCCGCGCGCCCGCGCCTCGACGAAGGCGTCGAGGTCGGCGTCCGATTCATCGATGATGAGCGGGCGGGCGGCCGACAGCGCGTGCACGTCGTCCAGGAGCGCCTGGGCGCGGGTGATCGGTTGCTCGATGAAGAGGACGGACGCCGCCAGCCGGCGCAGCGCCGGGGCCGCCTCGATCGCGTCCCACAGCGCGAGCACCTCGTTCACCGAGTGGTACTGCTCGTTTCCGTCGAGTGTCACCACGTAGGGATCGACGAGGCGATCGAGCACGCCCGCGATGGCGGTCAGGCGGGCGACGTCGGCCGTGACGTCCCCGCTGACCTTGAGCTTGAAGTGCGTGTGCTCGTAGGCGCGCAGGACGTCCTCGAGCGTCTCCGGGAGCCCGTCGTCCAGCCGGCTGCCCGGCGGCTGATCGGCGGCGGTGAGCGGATCGACGAGGCCGACCGTGTGGCGCGCGTGCAGCGCCTCGGCCGGACGCAGCGCCGCCAGAAAGCCGTCGAAGTCGAAGCCGGCGAACTCCGGCAGGAACTCGGCGGGCGCCATGCCGGCGAGGTTCGCGCGCATCGCGTCGTAGAACGATACGTCGTGGAGCCGGCAGAGCGCATCGAGCACGGCGCGGTCGAGCAGCGCCGGCCCGAAGGAGGCGACGAGCGGGTTGAGCGACTGCCGCCGGCCCTCGGCGATCTGGAAGTGATAGGTCTCCTCGAACAGCCGGAACGCGCTGTGGGCCAGCCGTCCCTCGACGTAGAGCTCGCGCGCGATGTGCAGCGCCGTCCACAGCTGCGCGACGTTGTCCGCGTTGGAGAGCGCGGGGTCCTTGTCGAACCACTTCGGCGCCAGCAGCTCGGCCGCCGCGCCCCAGCCCTGGCGGCCGTCCTCGAGCTCGATGCGCGCGCGCACGAAGGCCTGCGGCGCCTCGGTCAGGGTGACCGCGCCGAACCGGAAGGGCAGGCGCAGGCGCACGTCGCGCTCGAAGAAGCGCACCTCGCGTACCCGCAGGCGGGGAGCGGACGCGGGCACTACCGCTCGGGCTTCTTCCAGATGTCGCGATCGTGCATGAGCCGGATCTGGCGCTTGATGACCTTCTCGCGGTACTCGGCGTGCTTCATCGGCGCGCGCTTGAGGTACAGATTCTTGGGGTAGATGGGCTTCTCGTAGACGAGCTGGTAGAGCTCGGTGCGCAGGTCCTTCATCCAGTTGTCCCACTGCGCGCGGGCGCGGTGGTCGCGCAGCGCCTCGATGTCGATGACGCCGCCCACGTACGTGGAGCCCGCGCCGTAATCCTGGCGGCCGACGATGCGGCCCTTGTAGTCGATGATGAAGGAGCGCCCGCCGAAGGTGTCGATCGGCGTCGTCTCCTCGGGGAACAGATAGTACGTCCCCATGTTGGGCGCCACGATGTACATGTTGTTGTCGAGCGCGCGGGCCCGGCTCTGGATCTCGAAGATCTCGTTGCCGGTGGCCGGGTGCGGATAGGATGCGCGATACACGACCTCGGCGCCGTTCAGCGCCAGCGCCCGCGCGTTCTCGGGGTACGAGCCCTCGTTGGCCATCATGATCCCGAGCCGTCCGATCTCGGTGTCGGCCACCGGCCAGAAGGCATCGAGCGTGCGGCCGTACTTCTCGATCCACCAGTCGTACACGTCGTGCGGGCAGACCGAGTGCTCGACGGGAAACAGCGGCGAGACCTTGTAGTGCTGCAGGATCACCTTGCCCCGCGGGTTGATGATGAAGCCCACGTTGAAGAAGCGGTCCTTGAGGTCGGGGTGCTTGGCCTTGGCCTGGGCCATGACGAAGGCGTTGTACTCCTTGGCGATCTTTCCGAGCGCCTCCGTCTCCTCGCCGGGAATGTCGATGGCGCACTCGCGCGCGAACGTCACGTGATCGAGATCGAGCACCTCGTCGTTGAAGGCCTGCAGCGCGCCCTCGGGGAAGGCGATCAGGCGCACGGGGATGTCGAGCGCGGACAGCCACGAGGCGGCCTTCACCAGGTGACCCAGGTGCTCGAGGTTGATCTTGATGTCCTTGCGCTTGCGGATGCCGCGCACGGTGGGAATCAAACCGACGGCGGTGTAGGGCTTGATCATGCGGTCTCCTTGTCGGGCTCGCGCCGCAGCAGAGTTAACACAGACGGCCGGGCGCGTACAGTGCCCGCGGCTGGCCGGATTCGTCACAACAATGACATTGCGGCCAGCGGGGGGCTCGGGCATCCTCCCGGCATGCGCCGTGTGTGGATCGTCGCGTTTCCGGGCGCCCAGGTCCTCGATGTGACGGGGCCCTGGGAGGTTTTCGCGCTCGCCAATCGCGCGGCTGGCACGCGGGCGCCGCGCTATGCGGTGTCGGTGGTGGCGCCGTCGGCGGGCGCCATCGCCACCTCGGGCGGGCTCGCGCTGGTCGCCCAGCGCACGCTCGCCCAGGCGACCGGCCCGGTGGACACTCTGGTCGTGGCCGGCGGGGAGGGCACGCGGCCCCACCGGCGCGACGTGCGGCTGGTGCGGTGGATCGCGCGCGCCGCACGCCGGGCCCGTCGCGTCGCCTCCGTGTGCACGGGCGCCTTCCTGCTCGCCGAGGCCGGGCTGCTGGACGGCCGGCGGGCCACCACGCACTGGGCGATGTGCGATGCCCTGGCGCGCCGTTTTCCCGCCGTGCGCGTCGAGCGTGACCCGATCTTCGTGCGCGATGGTCACGTGTTCACCTCGGCCGGGATCACGGCGGGCATCGACCTCGCGCTGCAGCTGGTGGAGGAGGACTGCGGGCGCGATGTCGCCCTCACGGTGGCACGCTGGCTCGTGATGTTCCTGCGCCGGCCGGGCGGCCAGTCGCAGTTCAGCGCCCAGCTATCCGCCCAGCTCGCCGAGCGCGACGGGCTGCGCGACGTGCAGGGCTGGATCGCCGAACACCCCGAGGCCGAGCTGACCGTGTCGGCGCTGGCGCGGCGCGCGCACATGAGCCCGCGCAATTTTGCCCGCGCGTTCCGCCGCGAGACCGGCGTGACGCCGGCCGCCTACGTCGAGGCGCAGCGCGTGGAGGC
>JBKPRI010000140.1:0-4034 GCA_046734515.1 Candidatus Methylomirabilota bacterium
GCGCTCGCGCGCGAGCTGGGCGCCGCCGAGGCCGGTGAGCCGGAGGCGGCGGCGAAGTCCGCGCGCGCGCTAAGCGAGGGCCGCGGGGCGGATCACGTCATCGTGACCGGCGGCGGCGCCGACGTGCTCGGCTGGGCGGCCGCGCTCACGCGTGACGGCGGCGCCATCCACTACTTCGCCGGCGGGCCGGGCGACGCGCTGCCGTTGCCGCTGGCCACGCTCTATCACCACGAGCTGACGATCACCACGACCTACTCCTCGTCGCCGGCCACGCTGGCGCGCGCGTTCTGGCTGCTGGCCGCCGGCAAGGTGGATGTCGAGCGCCTGATCACTCACCGGCTGCCGCTCGAGCGGCTGGCCGAGGGGGTCGACCTGATGCGCCGGCGCGAGGCCTTGAAGGTGTACGTCACGCCGTGAGCGCCACGATGCGCGCGATGGTCTTTCACGGTCCCGGTGACCTGCGTGCCGAGCAGTGGCCGGTGCCGGTGCCGGCGCGCGGGGAAGTCGTGCTGAAGATCGAGGCGGCATTGACGTGCGGCACTGACGTCAAGACGCTGCGCCGCGGGCACCCGGTGATGATCCCCCGCGTGCCCACCGTGTTCGGTCACGAGCTCGCCGGCACCGTCACCGCGGTGGGCGCCGGCGTGCGCGGCGTACGCGAGGGCGACCGGGCCGTGGCCGCCAATTCCGCGCCGTGCGGCGCCTGCCCCCTCTGCGTGGCCGGCCGCCCGAACCTCTGCGAGGACCTGCTGTTCGTCAACGGCGCCTACGGCGAGTTCATCGGGCTGCCCCCGCGCCTGGTGTCCGCCAACCTTGTGTGCCTGGCCCCCGCCACGCCGGCCGCGCTGGCCGCCTTCGCCGAGCCGCTGGCCTGCGCGCTCGGCGGCGTCGAGCGCGCCCGCATCGAGGACGGCCAGACGGTGGTGATCTTCGGCCACGGCCCCCTCGGCTGCCTGCTGGCGATGGCGGCCACCACGCGCAAGGCGCGCGTGATCCTCGTGGGCAAGGCCGGATGGCGCCTGGAGCGCGTGCGCGCCCTCGGTCTCGGCGAGTGCGTGGACGCCACCGCGACGCCCGATGTGGTGGGCGCGCTCCACGCCGCCACCGGTGGTCGTGGCGCCGACGTGACCATCGACGCCACCGGCCGGCCGGAGGTGTGGCAGCAGGCCATGGATGCGGTGGGCCGCGGGGGCAGCGTGGTATTCTTTGGTGGTTGCGCCCCCGGCACGTCGATTCAAGTAGATACGCGCCGGACGCATTACGAGGAGCTCGCGCTGCTGGGCGCGTTCCACCACACACCGGCGCTGATTCGCCGCGCGGTGGAGCTTCTCGAGAGCGCGGTACTCGACCCCCACGGCCTGCTCACGCATCGCATGGGCCTGGAGGGGGTCCGGGAGGCACTCGACCTGATGGCGGCCGGCAAGGCCATGAAGGTGCTCATCGAGCCATGACGCGACGGGCGCTCACGATCCTCGCCGTGCTGGCGCTGGTGCTGCTGACGGCGCCGGTAGCCAACGCGTTCGACCCGGGGCAGACGTTCCTGCAGGGCTCCATCGTCGTCTCGCCCGAGGTGGCCTACGGCCACCAGTTCGATCTGGAGCACAAGGAAGGGTACACGGGCGTGGACTTCGCTTACATCGGCGCGCGATTCGGGTACCTGCCGTTCCGCCCCCTGCTCGCCGACACCCCGCTGCGCGGCGCGTTCGAGATCGGGCTGGAGCCGCTGTACCAGCAGTACATCAGCCCCAAGCAGAACTACTTCGCCGGCCTCGGCCTGACGATGCGGTACCACTTCCTGGGCCTCGGACGCTTCGTGCCGTACGCCGAGCTGGCCGCCTTCGCGGGCGGCACCAATCTGAAGATCACCGAGATCCGCTCGGACTTCACGTTCATGCTCTACGGCGGCGTCGGCGTCTCGTACTTCCTGACCGACCGCACCGCCATCTACACCGGGTATCGCTACGAGCACATCTCCAACGGGCATACCAGCACGCCGAACCGCGGCCTCGAGAACAACGTCGGCGTGCTGGGTATGTCGTTCTTCTTCGAGTGAGGACCAGATGAAATCCCCGATCGCCGAGATTCTGCTGGCCGGCCCGCGCGGGTTCTGCGCGGGCGTGGAGCGCGCCATCGACATCGTGGAGCTGGCGCTGTCGGTGTGGCCGCACCCGGTGTACGTGCGGCGCGAGATCGTCCACAACCGGCTCGTCGTCGAGACGCTGCGCCAGAAGGGCGCGATGTTCGTGGACGAGCTGGACGAGGTGCCGAACGACGCCACCGTCATCTTCAGCGCGCACGGCATCTCGCCGGCGGTGCGCGACGAGGCGCGGCGCCGCAAGCTCCGCGTCATCGACGCCACATGCCCGCTGGTCACCAAGGTCCACCTGGAAGCCATCCGCTATGCGCGGGAGGGCTATTCGATCATCCTGATCGGCCACGAGGACCACGATGAGGTCATCGGCACGCTGGGCGAGGCGCCCGAGCGCATCATCGTGGTGGACAGCGTCGAGGAGGTCGAGCGCCTCGTGCTGCCCGATCCCGAGAAGGTGGCCTATCTCACGCAGACCACGCTCTCGGTGGACGACACGCGCGACGTCATCGAGGCGCTCCGCCGGAAGTTCCCGAAGATCGTCGGGCCCTCGCGCGACGACATCTGCTACGCGACGCAGAACCGTCAGACGGCGGTCAAGCGGCTGGTCGACGACGTCGACGTGCTGCTCGTCATCGGCGCCAACAACAGCTCGAACGCCAAGCGGCTCGTCGAGGTCGCCCGCACCGCGGGCACCCAGGCGCACCTGATCAACGACGTGCGCGACATCCAGCCCGAATGGCTCGCCGGCGTGGCCCGCGTCGGGATCACCGCCGGCGCCTCCACGCCCGAGATTCTCGTCTTGCAGGCCGTGGCGACGCTGCGAGGCGACGGCGTGAAGGTGCGCGAGGTCCACGTGGTCGAGGAAGACGTGCGCTTCGCCCTGCCGCAGGAGCTGACCAAGGCCGCGCAGGAGCGGGGGCTGGACCTGCCCGAACGAACCGCCATGAGGCGCGATATCTGACGACTCGGAGGGGGACGTTGTTCGTCTCTTTGGCGAAGGGGCTACGCCCCCTCGCGCTCCCCGGCCGACGGTCGTCGCACGCGTAACACCGTGCTCCTCCCTGCCTCCCCCTAGAACAAGGATTGCGCCGGCAAAGCCGGCGCTCGAAGGCGGCCGATCACTACCGGAGGTCTTCATGTTGAATCGGATGCGGCGTGGGTGGACGATGGCGCTTGGCTGCGGGGCGGTGTTTGCGCTCGGCATCGGCGCGGGTGTGTTCGTGGCGCCGGGCGCGGGGGTGGGGCAGGGGCACGTGGAGGAGAAGAAGCTGCTCGACAACGAGCGGCTGACGCTCTACGAGTTCGTGTTTCCGCCCGGGTTCAAGGGGGATGAGCACGAGGCGCCGGCCGATGAGTTCGCCTTCGTGCTCGAGGGGGAGTTCGGCGTGGTGACCAAGGGCAAGGGCAAGCGGGTGGTCCGCCGGGGCGAGGTCGAGTGGGCCCCCAAGGGTGCCGTTCACTATTCCGTCAACGAGTCCAAGAAGCCGGCACGCGTCCTCGTCGTGCTGCTGAAGGAGCGATGAGCCATGCGTCTCGTGACCTACCGCAAGGGATCTTCCAGGCCCCGCGTCGGCGCGCTGGCCGGTGAGGCCGTCCTCGATCTCGGTGCGCTCGCCGCCGATCTCGCGCGCGAGCGCGGCACCGTGCGCAAGGGCCGCGGCGGCTTTCCCAAGACGATGCTCGAGCTGATCCGGGGCGGCGCCGACGCCCTCGCCATGGCCCGCGAGGCGCTCGGCCACGGCGAGGCCCTGCTCAAGCGCGACGGCATCAACGCGCTCGTCGAGCGCAAGCTGGGCGTGCTCGCCGCCAAGGCGCGGCTGGAAGCGCCCATTCCGCGCCCGGCCCGCAACGTCTTCTGCCTCGGCCGCAATTACAAGGAGCACGCCGCCGAGCGCGGCGCCGCCGCGCCCGAGCATCCCGTGTACTTCACCAAGGCGCCGGA
>JBKPRI010000141.1:0-5126 GCA_046734515.1 Candidatus Methylomirabilota bacterium
GCCGACCAGCCCGCGTTCGGCGCGCCGGCGAGCGTGGCCCCGAGGAGCCGATCGCCGGCCACCAGCGCCACGGCGGGCGCACCGGGCGCCGCTGGCAGACGATCGAGCCGGCGCGCCACGGCCACGAGGCCGACGGTGTCGTCGCCCGAGCGTACGGGCGCCCGCGCCAGCAGGTAGGGCTGGCCCTCGAGCGCACGAAGCGCGACGACGGTGTCGGCGGGCGGGACGACGTCGGCGGCGGGAAGATTGAGCGTCTGGGGAATCTGGGCGAGCGCGACGCCGCCGCCGTCGGCGATGACGACGAGGTCGGCGTGGCCGTCGAGCGTGAGGCTGCGCACGCGGATGGCGCCGCGGGCGAGCGTCGCCCAGTCGTGACGGGCCACGCCCTCGACCACGGAGGCATCCTGCGCCAGCAGGACGGCCTCGCGCCGCACCAGGGCCTCGGCCTCGCCCAGCTGCGTGCGGGCGGCGGTGGTCAGCGCGCCCAGGACCGCCTCGTGCTGCTCGCCGAGGCGCCGCGCGAGCAGCGCGCCGCCCGTGCCCCACAACGCCGCGAGCGCGGCCAGGACCAGGACGAGGGCGAATGCGCGGCGCCGGTTCAGCGGCGCTCCCCGACGCGATGCAGCTTCATGAGGTTGGTGGTCCCGGTCACCCACATCGGCGCGCCCGAGATGATGACGATGACATCGTTGATGGAGACCGAGCCGTCGCGCAGCAGCGCGCTCTCGATCTCCTCCACCATCTCGTCGGTCGTCTCCACCTTGCGGATCAGGCGCGAGGACACGCCCCACGAGAGGTTCAGCCGCCGCCGCACGTCCACGGTGGGCGTGAAGGCGATGATCGGCACGTCGGGCCGCTGGTGCGAGATGAGACGCGCCGAGAAGCCCGACTGCGTGAAGGCCACGATGGCGCGCGCCTTGAGCGCGCGGGCGGCCATGGCGGCGGCGTCGGACACGGCCTCCGGGAAGCCGACCGCGACGCGATCGCGCTGGCGGCGCCGCTGCGGCTCGTCGGCGAGCACGGTCTGCTCCGCGCGCACCGCGATGCGCGCCATCGTCTCCACCGCCTCGGCCGGATAGCGGCCGCTGGCCGTCTCCGCCGAGAGCATGACCGCGTCGGCGCCGTCGAAGACGGCCGAGGCGACGTCGGAGACCTCGGCGCGCGTCGGGCGGAGGTGGGTGACCATCGACTCCAGCATCTGCGTGGCCACGATCACCGGGATCTTGGCCGCGCGCGCCTGGCGGATGATCTCCTTCTGCATGTGCGGCACGTCCTCGAGCGGCACGTCGACGCCGAGATCACCGCGCGCCACCATCACCGCATCCACGGTGGTGAGGATGCCCGGCAGGTTCTCGAACACTTCGTGGCGCTCCAGCTTGGCCACCAGCGGCACCGCGGCGCCCTTCTCGTAGAGATACTTGCGGACCTCCGCGATGTCCGCGGCCGAGCGCACGAACGACACTGCCACGAAGTCCACGCCGTGCTCGATGCCGAAGGCGAGGTCGGCGCGGTCCTTCGGCGTCAGGCAGGACACCGGCAGCGCCACGCGCGGCAGCGAGATGCCCTTGTGGTCGCTGATGCGGCCGCCGGCGACGACGCGGCAGCGCACCTCGGTGTCCGTCGCCTCCTCCACGCGGAGCTGGATCATGCCGTCGTCCATCAGCACCTGGTCGCCGACCTTGACCTCGTTGAGCGACTCCGGCGGCGAGACGAACACGCGCTCGACGGTGCCCACGCACGGCCTGCGGCAGAGCGCGAAGGGCCGGCCCGGCTCGAGGTCCACGCGGCGGCCGCCGTTCTCGCCGAAGGTGCCGAGGCGGATCTTCGGGCCCTGCAGATCTTGGAGAATGGCGACGGGGCGGCCCCAGCGCTCTTCGCCCTCGCGCAGGCGGCGCACCACCTCGGCATGCTCGGCGTGCGTACCGTGCGAGAAGTTGAGGCGGGCGACGTCCATGCCGGCGGCGACGAGACGGTCCAGGGCCTCCACCGACGACGACGCCGGCCCGATGGTGCAGACGATCTTCGTACGACGCGTGCTCATGCCTTCAACACCGCCTTGAGGAACTGGCCTGTGTAGGAGTGTTCGGCGTCCTGCGCCACCGCCTCCGGCGTGCCGGCGGCAACGACGTGCCCGCCCGCCTCCCCGCCCTCGGGGCCGAGGTCGATCACCCAGTCCGCGGTCTTGATGACGTCCAGGTTGTGCTCGATGATCACGACGGAGTTGCCCTGCTCGACGAGCCGGTTCAGCACGTCGAGCAGCCGCTCGATGTCGGCGAAGTGCAGGCCGGTGGTGGGCTCATCGAGGATGTAGAGCGTGCGACCCGTCGCCCGGCGCGACAGCTCGGTCGCGAGCTTCACGCGCTGCGCCTCGCCGCCCGACAGCGTGGTGGCCGACTGGCCCAGGCGGATGTAGTCGAGGCCGACATCGTCGAGCGTCTGGAGCTTCGACTTGATGACCGGCACCGCCTCGAAGAAGGCCAGCGCTTCCCGCACGGTCATGTCGAGAACCTCGGCGATGTTGGCGCCCTTGTAGCGGACGTCGAGCGTCTCGCGGTTGTAGCGCTTGCCCTTGCACACGTCGCACGTCACGTAGACATCGGGCAGGAAGTGCATCTCGATCTTCACGAGGCCGTCGCCCTGGCACGCCTCGCAGCGGCCGCCCTTGACGTTGAACGAGAAGCGCCCAGGGGCGTAGCCGCGCATGCGCGCCTCGGGCGTGCGCGCGAACAACGACCGGATGAAGGTGAACACGCCGGTGTAGGTCGCGGGGTTCGAGCGCGGCGTGCGCCCGATGGGCGACTGGTCGATGTCCACCACCTTGTCGATGTGCTGCGCCCCCTCGATCCGCGTGTGGGCGCCCGGCCGGTCCTGCGCCCGGTAGAGCATCTGGGCCAGCGCGCGATAGAGGATGTCGTTGACCAGCGTGGACTTGCCCGAGCCCGACACGCCCGTGATGCAGGTGAAGGTCCCGAGCGGGATCTTCACGGCCATGCCCTTGAGGTTGTGCTCGCGCGGCTCGTGGATCGTCAGCGCCTGGCCGCTGCCGCGGCGGCGGTTGGCCGGCACCGCGATCCGCCGGGCGCCCGAAAGGTACTGGCCGGTCAGCGACTGCGGATTGGCGATGATTTCGTCCGGTGTGCCGACCGCGACGAGATGGCCGCCCAGCTCGCCGGCGCCGGGTCCGAGGTCCAGCACGTAGTCCGCCGCCCGGATCGTGTCTTCATCGTGCTCGACCACGAGCACGGTGTTGCCGAGATCGCGCAGGCGCTTGAGCGTGTCGAGCAGCCGGCGGTTGTCGCGCTGGTGCAGGCCGATCGACGGCTCGTCGAGGATGTAGAGCACGCCCACCAGGCTCGAGCCGATCTGCGTGGCCAGGCGGATGCGCTGCCCTTCCCCACCCGACAGCGTGGCCGACGGCCGGTCCAGCGTGAGGTAGTCGAGCCCGACGTTGACCAGGAAGCCCAGGCGCTCCCGGATCTCCTTGAGCACGCGCCGGGCGATGGCGGCCTCGCGCTCGCCGAGCTTCAGCGAGCCGAAGAAGCTGCCGGCGTCCTTGATGGTGAAGCGCACGACGTCGGCGATGGAGCGCCCGTCGATCTTGAGGCCGAGCGACTCCGGCCGCAGGCGCGAGCCGCCGCAGGCCGGGCACGCGCGCTCGGCCATGAAGGCCTCGATCTCCTGGCGCGCCTCCTCCGACTGCGTCTCGCGATAGCGGCGGTCGAGCGTCTTGACCACGCCCTCGAAGCCGCCGTCCTTCTCGCCGAACAGGATCACGTCGCGCACGTTCTTCTTGAGCTTCGCCCAGGGCTCGTCGAGCGAGAACTTGTAGCGCTTGGCCAGCACGGCCAGCGTCTGCTTGAAGTAGGTCGTCTCGCGTCCTGCCCACGGGGCCAGCGCGCCGGCCTTGAGCGTGCGCTGCGGGCTGGGCACCAGGCGCTCGGGATCGATCTCCCAGCGCGTGCCGATGCCGCCGCACTCCGGGCAGGCGCCGTACGGATTGTTGAACGAGAACATCCGCGGCGAGACCTCGGGAAAGGAGATGCCGCACTCGGCGCAGGCCAGCCGTTCGGAGAAGATCATGGGCTCGGGGCGATGATCCGATTGTTTTACTGGGGGGCGCGTCCCGCTCCCCCCAGACCCCCCCGTTCGCGTTGCGTCGTTTCGCTCCGTACTACTTTCCCCGTCGACCACTTCCACCTGCACCACGCCGTCGGCGAGGCGAAGGGCGGTTTCCAGGGAGTCGGCCAATCGCGCGGCGAGGTTGTCGCGGACGATCAGGCGGTCGATGACCACGTCGATGGTGTGCTTGCGCTTCTTGTCGAGGTCGATGTCCTCGCCGAGCTCGCGCACGGCGCCGTTGACGCGCACGCGCGAATAGCCCTGGCGCTGGAGGTCGAAGAAGAGCTTCTTGTACTCGCCCTTGCGCCCCCGCACGACGGGCGCCAGCACGAGCAGGCGCGTGCCGGCCGGCAGCGTGAGGATCCGGTCCACCATCTGCTGGACCGTCTGGGCGGAGATCACCTTGCCGCAGCTCGGGCAGTGCGGGATGCCCACGCGCGCGAAGAGCACGCGCAGGTAGTCGTAGATCTCGGTCACGGTCCCCACCGTGGACCGCGGGTTCTTGGACGTCGTCTTCTGCTCGATGGAAATCGCCGGCGAGAGGCCTTCGATCGAGTCGACCTCGGGCTTTTCCATCTGCTCGAGGAACTGCCGGGCGTAGGCCGAGAGGGATTCCACGTACCGGCGCTGCCCCTCGGCGTAGATCGTGTCGAAGGCCAGCGACGATTTGCCCGAGCCCGACAAGCCGGTCAGGACGACGAGCTGGTCGCGCGGGATCTCGACGTCGATGCCTTTGAGATTGTGCTCACGAGCCCCACGGACGACGATCCGATCACTTGCCATGATCTGACTATTATGCCTCACCCACCCGCGGCCGCCCTCCGGCCGTCTGGAGGCATCGCGCGAGCCGCCAGCCAGCCGAGCGGCAGCGCTACGAGCGCGGGATAGCGAGTCAGCGCCTCGAGCCACGCCGGCGCACCGGGCGCCACCGCGGGCAGCGCCGCCACCGCCACGAACGCCACGCCGCCGACGATCGGGCCCGCCAGGGCGCCCGCCGACGACGTCGC
>JBKPRI010000142.1:0-14722 GCA_046734515.1 Candidatus Methylomirabilota bacterium
TGCTGGCCGAGACCGCGGCCGCCGGCCGGCCGCTGCGCGGTGTGTTCCACGCCGCGATGGTGCTCGACGACGATGCGCTGCTCTCGCTGGACGAGGAACGCGTGAGGCGCGTGATGGAGCCGAAGATCGCCGGGGCGTGGAACCTCCACCTCGCCACGCGCGCCTGCCCGCTCGATCACTTCGTGTGCTTCTCGTCGTTTTCGGCCGTGTGCGGCGCACCGCGGCAGGCCAGCTACGACGCCGGCAACGCGTTCCTCGACGCGCTCGCCCACCACCGCCGGGCCGCCGGCCTGCCGGCGCTCAGCATCGACTGGGGCACCATCGCGGGCGCCGGCTTCGTGGAGCGCATGCCGAAGACGGCCGAGTACCTCGCGCGGGTCGGCATCAAGCCGTTCCAGATCCACGAGGCGCTCGAGATCCTCGACCGGCTGCTGCGGCTGGACGCCGGCCAGATCGTCGCCGCGCGGGTCGACTGGTCCTCGCTGGCCCGGCTGATTCCACTGGTGGCGTCCTCGCGAACGTACGCGGCGGTCACGCGCGCCGGCCGCACGAGCGAGGGCGGCCGCTCGCTCGCCGCGCGCCTTGCCGCGGCGGAGTCCGGCGAGCGCGCCACGCTGGTCGAGGACTTCATCGTCACGCAGGTGGGCGAGGTCTTCGGCCTCGCCGACGCCAGGCTCGATCGCCGGGCGCCACTCACGAGCCTCGGCCTCGACTCGCTGATGACGGTCGAGCTCGTCAATCGCATGGAGAGTCTGGCCGGCATCCGCATTCCGATGGCCACGCTGTTCGGCGGCCCCAGCATCGAGGAGCTCGCCCGCACCGTGCTGCGGCTGATGGAGCCGGCGCGTGCGGCGCAAGCCGGAGCGATGGCGCCGGCCGCGGCGGCCGCCGAGCCGGATGCGGTCCTCGCGCCGTCCGAGGATGCCGGACACGTCGTGATCCTCAAATCGGCGGCGGGCCGGGCGCCACTGTTCCTGTTCCACCCGGTCGGCGGCAGTGTGACGGAGTACGCGGCGCTCGCCCGGCACCTGACCACGGCCGTGTCGCTCCACGGCATCGAGTCGCGTCTGATGCGCGGCGCCGAGCACGAGTACGGTGATATCGACGCGATGGTCAGCGCGTATGCCGGCGCCGTCCGAGCGGCGGCGCCGCCGCCGTATCGGCTCTTCGGGTTCTCGCTGGGCGGATACCTGGCCGCTCGCGTCGCCGAGGCGCTCGAGCGCGAGGCGGCCGCCGTCGAGCTGGTCGGCGTCGTGGAGTGGGACGCCCGGCCGCCGGTCACGCCGGAGGCCCAGGCCGATCGGCTGCTGCAGCTGACGATGGCGACCTATCGGTTCCTCGAGCGCGAGCTGGGCGCCGTCCGCTCGCTCACCGATCGCCGGCTCGGGCACGAGCTGGCCCCGCTCGTCCAGCAGGTGATGCGCGAGGGTCCGCTGCGCAGCGACATCTTCTTGCGCTGGGCGATCGACCGAGGACTGATCGTCGGCGACACCCTGCAGCGGTGGGCCCAGCAGTATCTGGCCGCCTTCGGCCAGCACTGCGCCCTGCTGGCCTCGGGGCTCCGGCTGCCCCGGGTCCGCGCGCCGCTGGCCGTCTGGTGCGGGACCGAAGGCTTCGGCAGCCGGCTCGAGTCCTGGCAGCACGCCGGCGTCGCGGTCGAGCACGTCGTCGAGGGCGACCACTTCGCGTTCCTCCGCCCGCCCGGCGTGCGGATGCTGGCCAAGCAGCTCGACGCGATCCTGCAATCCGCGCCGGGCGCGAGCAGCGCGCCACACCCATGACCGTCGCGCTTGCCGCGGCGCCCGAGGCCGGTGAGGTTCGGTTCGTGCGCGAGGCGCACGCGCTCGTGCGCGATCTGCTGGAGGCGAGCCCGCGCCGCTACTGGATCGACGGCGCGCTCACGAGCGTGGTGGCGTACGCGGCGCTGGCGGTCTATCTGCGCGCGCCGGCGCTCTCCATCGTGCAGGTCGCGGCGCTCGTGGTGGCCGCGCTCGCGATGTATCGCGCCGCGGTCTTCATCCACGAGATCGTGCATCGGCCGGCGGGGTCGTTCGGCGCCTTCACGGCGGCGTGGAACGTGGCGTGCGGCATCCCGCTCTTCATGCCGTCATTTCTCTACGGCGACCACCGGGGCCATCACGCACGGACGGCCTACGGCACGCACGCCGATCCCGAATACCTGCTGATGGCCGGGGGCGGCGGCGCGCGCGCTGCCGCGTTCCTGGCCCTGGCCCTCGTCTACCCGGTCCTGGGCTTCCTGCGCTTCCTCGTCCTCACGCCGCTGGCCCTGGCCTCCCGCCGCCTGGACCGGCTGATCTGGACGCGCGCCTCGTCGCTCTACAACATGAACGAGTCCTATCGCCGGCCGTGGGACGCCGAGGCAACGCGACCCGCGCGCTTCCTGCAGGAGGTCGCGGCCTCCGCGTGGGCCTGGAGCCTCGCCATCCTGGTCGCAACCGAGCGCGTGGCGTGGAGCACCGCGGGCAAGGTGTATCTGGCGTTCCTGCTGTGGATGCTGCTCAACCAGGTCCGCACGCTCGCGGCTCACCGGTACGCGAATCGCTCGGCGCAGCCGCTGACCCACGCGGGCCAGGTCGCCGACACGAACACGTTCGCGCGCGGCCGGTGGCTGCCGGGGCTGTGGGCGCCGCTCGGCATGCGCTACCACGCGCTCCACCACCTCGTGCCCGCGCTGCCCTATCACGCGATGGCGGAGGCGCACCGCCGGCTGATCGAGACGCTGCCGCCCGGATCGCCCTACCGGGCGACCCTGCAGCCGGGGCTGGGGTCGGCGCTCGCGACGATGCTGCGAGAGCAGGTGGACGTCAGCGCGCCCTAGGAGGCGACGAGCGCCGGGCGCTGCCAGCCGCTCGGCAGATCGGCGAGGCTGCCGTCGATGAAGGTGTGGTACCAGAGCTGGCTCGTCACCACGCCGACCATCCCGAGCTCGACGATCGAGCGCTGGTGGAACGGCAGGGGGCCGCGCCGCAGGCGGCGCCACCAGAACCGAACCTGCTCGGCGTCGAACCAGCCGGTCCTTGCGAGCGACGCCTCACTCAGCAGCTCGTCCACGAAGCGCGGCGCCGGCCCCGCGAAGAAGCTGTCGAGCCGGGCGCGGAACATCTTCTTGCGCCGCCACGCGATCGAGCGCGGCAGATAGCGCTCGGCCACGCGACGCAGCACGTACTTGTCACGGAAGCCGCGGAGCTTCCAGCGAGGATCGAGGCGCGCCAGCAGGGCGACGAGGTCCTCGTCGAGGAAGGGATAGCGGGTCTCCACGGCCGAGTTCATGGCCACGCGGTCGCCCTTGAGACTCAGCAGGTGGCCGGCCAGGTGGATCCTCCCCGCCCAGTACAGGCCGCGGTTGAGCGGGTCCCACCGGTTCATGCGCGCGAGGTCCGGCTGCAGCTCCAGGTAGGGATTGTGGTCGCGAAGCGCCGCGAGCGTCTCCGGCGTCAGAAAGCGTCCGCGGGCAACGGCGAGCAGGCTGTAGAAATCGTGGAACGCGGAGTGGTGGCCCAACGATGCGTGAACCCGCTCGATGTGCTGCGTCGCCGCCGCCGAGGCTCCCACCACGCCGTGCAGCACGCGGCGCAGGGGATGCCCGAGCCGAAGGCCGGGGATCACGTCGGCGAAGCCGAAGAGCCGATGCACCTTGTACCACGAGTAACCGGCCAGCCATTCGTCCGATCCCTCGCCCGTGAGCGCGACCTTGTAGCCGCGGCGGTTCACCTCGCGCGCGAGCAGGACGTTGGCGGCGGACGACGTGTCGATCACCGGAGCCTCGGCGGCCCGGATCAGCTCGGGATAGGTGGTGAGCAGGTCGCGGTCGGCGACGGACACGACGACCGGGATGATGCCGAGGTGACGGCCGACGACGGCCGCGGGCCCGCTCTCGTCCATGCCCGGCGTCTGGATCTGCACGGTGAAAGCCGGCACCGCCTCGCCGCGTACGCGCGCGGCGATCGCGGCGACGAGGCTCGAATCGACGCCGCCGCTCAGATACGACACCACGGGCACGTCCGCCCGCAGCCGCCGCTCGACCGCGCTCACCAGCACGCCCTCGAGCTCGTCTACGACGCGCTCGTCGCCGCGATCTTCGTGGCCACGGTCGGGAAACTCGATGGCCCAGTACCGGCGCGGTCGCACGGCGCCCACCGCCTCGCGTCCCCCGAGATCGAGCGTCAGCAGGTGGCCGGGCTGGAGCAGGCTGATGCCCTCGAAGCACGTGGAGGGGCCGGGCACCGCGAGGAAGTGAAAGACCTGGTCGATGCCGCGCAGATCGGGCCGGGCCGTGACGAATCCGGAGGCGAGCAGGGCCTTGATCTCGGAGGCGAAGAGCAGCCACTCGCCGCCGTCCCGGCGAGCGCGTGTCCAGTACAGCGGGCAGATGCCGAAGCGGTCGCGGGCGAGCAGGAGCTGCCGTTGCCGCCGGTCCCACACGGCGAGCGCGAACTGGCCATGCAGATGGTCGACCATCCCCGCGCCGTGCTCCTGCCAGAGGTGCGGCACCAGCTCGGTGTCGCAGTGCGTGGCGAACCGATGGCCCTTGGCTTCCAGCGCACTCCGCGTCTCGGGATAGTCGAACAGCTCGCCGTTGAAGACGGCCACGACACTGCCGTCCTCGCTGGTCATCGGCTGCTGGCCGCCGGCGATGTCGAGGATGGCGAGCCGGCGGCTGCCGAGCGCGACGCCGCCCTCCTCGAAGTATCCCTCGGCATCGGGCCCGCGGTGGGCGATCGCGTCGGACATGTGCCGCACGGCGCCGGCCATACGCCGCACGGCGTCGGATGACGCGACCGCGCTGCCGGCCAGCGCCACGATGCCCGCGATGCCGCACATGACCTAGCGAGGGCCGACGAACCCGATGTAGAGACCGCCGGTGTGTTCCGGCCCCACCAGCATCGCCTCCTCGCCGGTGTTGCGAATTCCGCGCGCGGGCGGCGGCACGCCGTGATCGGCCATCCACTTCGCGGCCGCCTCCATGCTGCGCGTGCGATGGAGCGCCTGGAACGGCCCGGGGCCGCGCCTGGCCAGCGCGTCGGCCGCGGGACCGGGCTCCATGGGCTGCGCCACCGTGAGCCCGGTCGGGCCCAGATCGAACACCGCCATGTCGGCCTTGATGACGGCGCCGCGCTGGATCTTCGGCTTCGACAGGCCGAGCACGCGCGCGTAGACCTCGGCGGCGTCGTGCACGTCGGTCACGTTGATGTAGACGCGCTCGACGCCCAGCACGCCGTTCGGGTGCTCGGCGCCCCGGCCGCGCCGCTCGGCCAGCGGGCTCAGGTGCTGCAGGAAGAAGACCGGCAGCGGGTTGCGCGGGCCCAGGCTGGCCGAGCGCCAGCGCAGCGTCCGGCCGTCCGGCGTCGTGCGCGCGCCGTCGGTGGCATCGCTCACGTCGACGTCGCGGCCGCGCATGGCGGCGACGTCCGCGGCGAGGTCGTCGCTCTGCACGGCGATGTAGCGCAGGCCGCCTCCGGCCGCCAGGAAGTCGAGCAGGCCGCCGCCGCCGGCGCGCCGGTACTCGTCGGCATCGCGCACGCCGAGGATCTCCAGGTAGTCGTCGCGGTGGAAGGCGATGGCGTTGTGCGTGCCGCGACCGGGATGCACGCCGCCCGGCTGGACGTCGAAGCCCAGCCGGCGATACATCTCCGTGCCGCGCTCGAGGTCGTGGACGCAGATCATGATGTGGTCGATGCGCGTGAGCATGAGGGGCCTCAGGCCAGGCCGAAGCCCTGGCGGCGGATGTAGGGACCGAAGCTGTGGCGCTGGGGGATGGAGTACTGCCGCGCCTTGTCCTCCGACCAGCCGTACGGCTCGGCATAGCCCCACCGGTCGGGCAGGCGCTGGCTCTCGCGCGGCGTGGCGTGACGCGCCTCGCGCCGCCGATCGTAGTCCTCCACGAGGGCCTCGAAGCGGCTGTCGTCGTAGCGGTCGGTGTGGACGGTGAGCGCGGGCGGCAGCCGCATGCTGGTCCAGCCGGCCTGGGCCGGATAGCCGAGACACATGCCGGCGACGGGGAAGACGCCGGACGGCAGCGCCAACATGTCGCTCAGCTTCTCCACGTGGTCGCGCACGACGCTGATCGGGCAGCAGCCGAGCCCCAACGCCTCGGCGGCCGTCATGAAGTTCTGCATGACGAGCGCGGCGTCGACGGCGGCGTTCATGAACATGTCGAGCGTGTCGTTGACGTACGGCTTGCCGCGCAGCTCCGCCACGCGCCGCAGGCGCCGGTGATCCCCGCAGAAGACGAGGAAGACCGGGCACGTGCCGACCCACGGCATGTCGGGGATCCAGCTGCCGATGGTGGCCTGATTGGTCTTGTCGCGCACGACGATGACCGCCACCTGCTGCAGGTCGGACTTCGCCGGCGCCGACAGGGCGGCGGCCAGCACGACCTCGAGCGTCTCGTCGGCGACCGGGTCGGGCTTGTAGCGCCGATGGATGCGGTGCGAGAGGATCTGGGCCACCGCGCCCTCGGCCGGCAGCGCCCGCCCGGCCTCCGTCGGCAGCCCAAAGCGGTCCTGGATCAGATCGGCGATCGTCTTCATGCTCTCTCCTTGCGGCGGCGCCTCACACGTCCTCCAGGACGGCGGTGGCGGCGGCGATCAGCGAGGGGATGCGGTCGGCGACCGTCGCCATCCGCGGATCCGTGCTCTCGCCGCGCACCCAGCGGCGGTGCAGCTGCTGGACGACCACCACGGTTTTCCAGAGCGCGAAGGCCTCCCACCAGCGCACGTTGGCGAGATCGGCCCCGGTGCGCTCGGCGTACCGTGCGATCAGCGCGGTCCGCGGCGGCAGGCCCAGGCCCGCCACCGCGGCGTTGTTGAAGCGCTGGGCGTGGGGCGGATCGGCGGGGTCGGGCCAGTAGTTGAGGAGCGTGCCGAGATCGATGAGCGGATCGCCGAGGGTGGTCATGTCCCAGTCGAAGATCGAGGTGACGCGATCGGGGTTCGAGGGATCGAACTGGCAGTTGTCGAGCTTGAGGTCGTTGTGGACGATCGAGACGCGGCTCGGACGCGGCACGTCGCGCGCCAGCCGCGCGTGGATCGCCTCCATCGCCGCCGGCGAGTCGTCGAACCTCGAGAGCTCCCAGCGCTTGGCCCAGCCGCCGAGCTGGCGGTCGACGAAGCCGTCGGGCCGGCCGAGGTCACCGAGGCCGCAGGCGGCCGCATCCAGCAGGTGCAGGTCCGCCATGGCGTCCACCAGCGCGACGGCCATGCGCCGGCCGACGTCCGCGTGGTGGCGCATGGCCGCAGGGATCGCCGTGCGCACGACCTCGCCGCGACGGCGCTCCATGACGAAGAAGTCGGCCCCCAGCACTGCGGGGTCGTCGCAGAAGACGTAGGCGCGCGGTGCCCGGTCGAAGTGTCGCCAGAGGCGCGAAAGAACCTTGAACTCGCGCTTCATGTCGTGCGCGCCCGGCGCCAGCTCCCCCATCGGCGGGCGGCGCAGGACCAGCTCATGCGTGCCCAGGCGCAGCAGGTAGGTCAGGTTGGCGGAGCCGTTGGGAAACTGCAGGACGCTCAGGGGGCTGGTCGCGTGCGGCAGCACGTCGGCCAGGCGCGGCCGGAGCCAGGCCTCGAGCCGCGGCCAGGCGAGGTCCTCGCCCGGACGGACGGGCGCGAGCTCGGGAGCAATGTCGGCGCACATGTGACGGTGAGTATAATCCGGGCAGAGGACCCCGCATGACGCCCACCTCCGGCACTCGCAAGGTTCCGACGTACTGCTACCAGTGCGTGGCGGGTCCGGATCTCCTCAACGTCGTCGTCGAGGACGGCGTGGCGGTCAAGGTGGAGCCCAACTTCGGCGTCACCGAGCATCCCGCCGGTGGCCGGCCCTGCGTGCGCGCCTACAGCCTCGTGCAGAAGCTCTACAACCCGAACCGCGTGAAGGGTCCGATGAAGCGGACCAACCCGCGCAAGGGCAAGGACGAGAACCCGGGCTGGCAGGCGATCACGTGGGACGAGGCGCTCGACACGCTGGCCGACAAGCTGCGGCCGATCCGCGAGGGCGGCTTCGTGGACGAGCACGGCTACCCGCGGCTGGCCGTCACCTTCGGCGCCGGCGGCACCGCGCCGGCCTACCTGGGCGGCTTCCCGGCGTTTCTCTCGGCCTGGGGCGGACCGCTGGACCAGGGCATCGGCAGCGGGCAGGGGATGAAGTGCGTGCACTCCGAGCACCTCTACGGCGAGTTCTGGCACCGCGCGTTCACCGTGGCGCCCGACATGCCGCACACGACCTATGTCCTGTCCTTCGGCAACAACGGCGACGTCAGCGGCGGCGTCATCGGCGTCTGGCGCCACGCCGAGGCTCGCGGTCGCGGCGCGCGCTGGATCCAGTTCGAGCCGCACATGTCGGTGACCGCGGCGACCGCCGCGCGCTGGGTGCCGATCAAGCCCAAGACCGATCCGGCCGTGCTGTTCGCGATCCTGCACGGCGTGCTGCACGAGCACGACTGGCGGCGCGTATGCGACGTGGACTACCTGGGGCGCATGACGAACGCGCCGTACCTGGTCGGCCCCAACGGCTACTACCTGCGCGAGGCCTCCTCGCGCAAGCCGCTGGTGTGGGACGAGAAGCGCGGCGCCGCGGTGCCCTTCGACACGGCCGACGTCGAGACGTACGCGCTCGACGGCGAGTTCACCGTGGATGGCCTCGAGGTGGGCCCGGACGACGAGGTCATCACTCATGCCGGCGCGGCCGCGCGGCCGTCGTTCACCGTGCTGCGCGAGCACGTGCGCCCCTACACCCCGGAGTGGGCCGCGAGGATCTCGGACGTCCCCGCCGAGACGATCCGCGAGGTGACGCGCGAGTACCTCGAGCACGCGCGCGTGGGCGCGACCATCGAGGTCGACGGCGTGACCTTGCCGCTGCGGCCGGTGGCCATCGTGCTCGGGAAATCCGTGAACAACGGCTGGGGCGGCTTCGAGTGCTGCTGGGCGCGCACGCTGCTCGCGGCCCTCGTCGGCGCGCTCGAGGTGCCCGGCGGCATCCTCGGCACCACCGTGCGTCTGAATCGGCCGTCGTCCAACCGGATGGAGTCGGTGCGGCCGGGGCCCGACGGCTTCATGGCGCAGCCGCTGAACCCGACGTCGAAGGACAAATGGCAGGCGCGGCCGACCAGCCGCAGCGCCCACAAGACGCTGGTACCGCTGGTGTCCGACGGCTCGTGGTCGGGGGCGCTGTCGCCCGCGCAGCTGCCGTGGCTGTTCATGAACGACACGCCGCCGAAGTGGCCGGAGCCCACGCCGCCCGAGGTGTGGCTGGTCGGCCGCAGCAACCCGGCGATCTCGTGCTGGGACAGCGACCTCGTCATCTCGAAGCTCCGGCAGTTCCCGTTCGTGTGCGCGTTCGCCTACACGCAGGACGAGACGAACTGGTTCGCCGACCTCGTGCTGCCCGACGCCACCGATCTCGAGGCCTACCAGCTCTTCCGGGTGGGCGCGACGAAGTACATCGAGTCGTACTGGGATCATCAGGGCGTGGCGCTGCGCCAGCCGGTTGCCGACTCGCCGTTCGACACGCGCGACCTGACCGACGTCGGTACCGAGCTGGCGCGCCGCCTCGGCATCCTCGAGCGCTACAACGACGCGCTGAACCGCGGCGTGGCGCTGGGCGTGCCGCTCACGGGGCCGGGGTACGACGTGAGGCTCGACCCCGCGGTGGCGCATACCTCGGCTGCGATCTGGGATCGGGCCTGCCGCGCCGCCACGCTGTCGCTCTCGCAGGGCCGGGAGGAGCACGACCTCGCGTGGTTCCGCGAGCACGGCGTGTACCTGATTCCCTTCTCGCGCATCAACTGGTACCTGCATCCCGAGATGACGAAGAAGGGCCTGCGTTACGAGCTGCCGTACCAGGAGCGTCTCAAGCGGATCGGGGCGGAGCTGAAGAACCGGCTGCACGAGCAGGACATTCACTTCTGGGACACGCAGCTCGAGGAGTATCACGCGCTGCCACCGTGGAAGGATTTCCCGGAGATCTGGATCGACGTGGCGCGCCGCCACGGCAAGAAGCCGGAGGACTTCCCGCTCTGGCTGCTCACCAGCCGCAGCATGCAGTACTCGTGGGGCTCGCAGGTCTCGCTGCCGCTGCTGGCCGACGTCGCCAAGCACGTGCGCGGCCACTTCGGCCTCATGCTGAACAACAAGATGGCGGCGCTGCACGGCATTGCCGACGGCGACGAGATCTGGGTGGAGTCGCCGATCGGCCGGCAGCAAGGTGTCGCGATGCTGCGCGCGGGCGTGAGACCGGACGTGGTCGTGGCCATCGGCCAGTTCGCGCACTGGGCCACGCCGGTGGCCGAGGACATCCACATGCCGAACCTCAACGCGCTGGAGCCGATCGATCTCTCGCTGATCGACTCCACCGGCAGCGGCAGCGACCTCATCCGCGTGAAGGTCTACCGCGCGAACGGGACATCCTGATGCGCTGGGGCATGGTCATCGACGTCCGCAAGTGTGTGGGCTGCCAGACCTGCACCATCGCCTGCCACGAGGAAAACGCGCTGCCCCCCGGCATCTTCTGGCGCCACGTCGTGGACGTGGAAGTCGGCGACTACCCCGACGTGCGCCGCGCGTTCCTGCCGATGGGCTGCCAGCACTGCGCCGAGCCGCCGTGCGTGCCGGTGTGTCCGACCGGCGCCAGCCAGCAGCGGCCCGACGGCATCGTGTTCGTGCAGTACGACATGTGCATCGGCTGCGGCTACTGCGCGGTGGCCTGTCCCTATCGCGCGCGCCACATGATCCACGAGCAGGACTGGTACTTCGGCACGCCGACCCCGTCCGAGACGACGGCGCGTGATCCCGAGCGGCACGGGGTCATGAGCAAGTGCACCTTCTGCAAGCACCGCGTGGACAGGGCGCCCGCCGGCGCCACGCCGGGCGTCGATCCCGAGTACACGCCGGTGTGCGTGTCGTCGTGCATCGCCAACGCGATGCACTTCGGCGACCTCGACGATCCGACCAGCAACGTGAGCAAGCTGCGCGAGGCGCACCAGCCCGGCGTGCTGCTCGAAGAGCTGAACCTCCAGCCCTCGCTCTTCTACATCACCGAGTGAGCGGCCCGCTGCCGAGGACCCGCCAGCCGGCCGGCCCGCCGCGGGCCATCGCGCTCATGCCCGCCGTGCTCCAGCACGAGTGGGACCTCTACCACGCCACCTGGTTCACGCTGATGGGCATCGGCGGCGGCATCTTCCTGCTCGCGCGCCTCCTGCGCCTGGAGCGCGGGCTGGGTGTCTGGCTCGGCCTGCCGCTGGTCGATCTGGTCTCGTTCGCGGTGATCAGCGCCGGCGGCCTGCTGCTCATCTGGAGCCTCGGCCGCCCGCTCCGCTTCCTGCGCGCCGTCCTCAAGCCGGGCACGAGCTGGATCAGCCGCGGGGCGATCGCGGACTTCATCTTCGTCGTGCTGGGCGGCGCGCTCATCATCCCCGGCCTGTCGGTGCGCGGCGCCACGCCGTTTGCGCGGCTGCCGTGGGATGCGTGGGCCACGACCGTTCCCGGCCGCATCATCGAGGGCGTGGCGCTGGCGGCGGCCGCCATCGTGATCGTGTACGCCGGCCTCGTGCTCGCCGACAAGGCCGCCGTTACCTTCTGGCGCTCGTGGGCGATTCCCGCTCAGTTCGTCCTGTCCTCGCTGGCCATGTCCATGGCGACGGTCATGCTCATGCAGACGCTGGCCGGTACGCCGATCGCGCCCGTGGAGTGCTGGCTGCTGGCGACGTTTCTCGCGCTGCTGCTCGCGATGATCGCCTGGCACCTCGTGACGCGCACGACGCAGCCGGGCAAGGCCGAGGCGCTGGCCCGCCTCTTCACGGTGTACGGCGCGCTGTTCTGGGGCGTCGTCGTCGCCGCCGGCACGGCGCTGCCGATGCTGCTGGCGGTCGTCGCGGCGCTGCTCCCGCCCACGCGCGATGCGTTCGGCGCCGCCGCCCTGGTGCTCACCGTGGGCGGCGGCTTCTTGCTGCGCGTGCTGACGCTACGCGTGGGGTACTTCCCGCCGGTCAGCGGGATGCTCCGCGTCCCGAAGCGCTGACATGGAGACGCGCGTGCCGTGACGGCGCTCCGGACGACGGCGATCTTGAAGACCGACATCAGCGGCTCGACCGCGCGCTACCGGGCGCTGGCCGGGGCCGATCTGCACGCGCTGTTCGTCGCACACCAGGAGTTTCTGCGCCGCCACGCGGCGGCGCAGGACGGCCACATCGTCAAGCCGGAAGGCGACGGGTTCTGGCTGGTGTTTCCCAGCGTGACGGCGGCGACGCTGGCGGCCATGGCGATGCAGGAGGAGCTGCGGCTCGGTCAGGCGAACAAGGGCGACGATCGCCTGGCCATGCGCGTGGTGATCGCGCTCGGCGACGTGCTCCACGAGGACGGCGCGCTCGTCGGCGACACCGTGGTCCTCACCGCCCGGATCGAGGCGATCACGCCGCCGGACGAGATCTACCTGTCAGCCTCGGCCTGGCTCGCCGTGAACCAGGCGCAGATCCGCACGACACTCGTCGGCGCCTTCTCGCTGAAGGGCTTCGCGGAGCCGGCGCCCGTCTACCGCGTCGAGCAGACGCACCGCACGCGCGTCATCGACGACCAGTACATCGTGTTCACGGACCTGCGCGGCTTCAGCCGGCTGATGGACCGCCGCTCGCTGACCCTCGTGGAGCGTGTCCTCGACCGGCTCTTCGACCTGGTGAACGAGGTCGTGCGCGACCTCGGCGGCGCCATCCGCTTCAACGCCGGCGACGCCTACTGCCTCACCTTCGGCGCCGGCGACGTCGCGGTGACGGCCGCCGAGCGCCTGAGCCAGGCGTGGGGCGCGTTCGTGCTGGCGGAGCGGCTGCCGTGTCCCGTCAACATCGCCGTCCACCAGGGTGTGCTGTACGCGTTCCGCTCGTACCTGTACGGGCCCGGCCTCGAGGTCGCGGGTGGCGTGGAGCGCGCGTCCACCCGCGCGCTCCAGCCCGGCGAGGGCGGGATCTTCGTGACCGGCGAGGCGCGCAAGGGGCTGGCCGGTCCGGGCTGGGACGCGCGCCTGCGGCGCGTGGACGTCGGCGGCGACGATCGGCGGCTGACCAACGTCGAGATCTACCGTCTCGGCGCCCCGGCGTGACGGACCTTTATTGCGAGCGCCTGGGGCCCGGGCTCTGGGCCGAGCCGCTGAACGCCACCACGAATCTCGCCTTCTTTCTGGCCGCCTGGGCGGCCTGGATTCTCGGTCGCCGCGCGTACGCGCTCTCGCCCGGCGCTCGGCTGCTGGTGACGCTCATCATCGCGATCGGTATCGGCAGCACCCTGTTCCACACCTTCGCCACGCCCTGGGCGCGTAGCCTCGACACGGGGTCGATCCTCCTCTTCCAGATCTCGTACCTGTGGCTGTACGGCCGGCGCGTCGCCAACCTCTCTCCCGGGCTCACCGCCGGGCTGCTGAGCCTCTTCGTCGCGGCTGCCTATGCCGGCCGGCATTTCCCCCACGTGTTCAATGGATCGCTGATCTACGCGCCGGCGATGGTGGTCATCGTCGGACTGGGCGTCTATCACGCCCGCACGCACACCGCCGGCCGCCGCTCGTTGCTGGCGGCCGCTGCGGTCTTCCTGCTCGCCGTGATTTTTCGGGTCATGGATCGCGCGGTATGCCCCGTCTTCTCGCTCGGGACGCATTTTCTCTGGCACCTGCTGATTCCCGTCGTCCTCTACTTCCTGATGCGCGGCTTGCTGCTCAACACGGCGCACGCGCCGGACGGCCGGGCGACGTTTCGGTCCAGCGAGGAGTTCCTGCGCGCCGTGAGCGATCTCATCGCGCGCCTGGAGGCGGCCGGGCACGTGGGCGCGGCGGCCGAGCTGCGCGACGGGTTCCGCAGCATCAACGGGCTGACCGACGGCGCCGCGCGGTTCCTGGAGGCGGTCGACCGGGTGCGCAGCGGTGCGGCGACGCGATTCGCGGCCGAGGATCAGGAGGCGCTCGCGGCGATCCGGTCCGCGAGCCATCGCGCGGTGTATGGGCGCCGCGGCTAGCCCGGGCGCGCGCTCTCCCGATCGATCGCGGGGCCGGCCAGGATCGCGGTGAGCGTCACCAGCAGCGCGATCGCCGCGAAGGCGGCCCACGCGACGCGGTAGGAGTCGGCGCTCACCAGCAGCAGCCCGAACACCGTCGGGCCGATCAGCAATCCCACCACGATCGAGGCGAACGCCATGCCGCTCAGCAAGCCGGCCTGGCGTGGGCCGCCCACCTCCGCGCTGATCACGAAGAAGATGCCGACCCAGCCGTAGGCGCCGACGCCCGCCACGAACGCGAGCGCGCCGGCGGCGGGCGCCCAGGACACCGACCACGCGGCGTAGACGGCGAAGATGACGGCGCCGACGATGCTGGTGAGCGCGAGCCACAGCGAGCGCCGGCCGGCCAGCCACCGATCGCTCGCCGCGCCGAGCACCAGGCGCGAGACCGCGCCGCCCGCCTGCGAGCAGGCCACCAGCAGCCCCGCGCCGATCTTGTCGAAGCCGAGCGCCTGGACCGTGTAGAGCGGCAGGTAGCTGAGCACGGCGGACTGCACCATGCCGAGCAGGAGTCCACCGGCGAAGAAGACGAGCACGGCCGGGCGGCGCAGCCATGACCAGTCGGCCGGTCGCCGGGCGGCCGTCGTGTCGGCCGTGGCCGCGCGCGCGTCGAACGGCGCCAGTACCGACCACCCGGTCGCCACCGGGACGGCGACGATGATCCCGCACGCCAGGAT
>JBKPRI010000143.1:0-10747 GCA_046734515.1 Candidatus Methylomirabilota bacterium
TGTCGGCCTTCCGCGAGGTGGCGAAAGCCGACGCGGCCGGCAAGGCGAAGATCTACGCGGACCCGGAGTTCCGGCAGAAGTTCAAGGAGACCTTCGATCGGCCGCGCCCGGGCGCCGTCTTCGCCGGGGCGAGCTGGTCGCGTGCTTGGATCTCCTGGTATCCGCCCGATCCGTCGCTCGAGGAGCGGACCGTGATCGACGTGGCGGCCGCGCGCGGCCTGCACCCCATCGATCTGGCGCTCGACCTCGCGCTGGCCACGAACCTCGAGGCGCGCTTCCGCACGGCCGTCTTCAATCACGACGAGGCCGAGGTGGCCGAGCTGCTCGCCGAGCCCGGCACCGTGCTCGGGCTGTCGGATGCCGGCGCCCACGCCAGCCAGCTCTGCGACGCCTGCTTCTCCACGCACCTGCTGGGGCACTGGGTGCGCGACAAGGCAGCCATCGCGCTGCCCGAGGCGGTGCGCATGCTCACGTCGCGCCCGGCGGAGGTGTTCGGCATCACCGATCGCGGCCGGCTGGCCGCCGGTCTCGCTGCCGACGTCACCGTGTTCGATCCGGCCACCGTCGGCGCCGGACCGCTGAAGCGAGTGTATGATCTGCCGGCCGGCGCGGACCGGCTGGTCAGCCAGGCCAGCGGCATCGAGGCGGTGATCGTGAACGGCACGATCGTCCGCCGCGAGGGACGCGATGCGGTCGCGCCGGACGGGCCGCTGCCGGGCGCCGTGCTCCGCAACGGCGCCGCGCGCTAAGGGAGAGACGACGACATGGGACAGCTCGACGGCAAGGTGGCGGTGGTGACGGGCTCGGGCCGGGGCATCGGTCAGCAGGTGGCACTGCGGCTGGCGCGCGAGGGCGCGGCCGTCGTCGTCAACGACCTCGACGAGGCGCCGGCCAAGGAGACCATCGCGCTCGTCGAGAAGATCGGTGGGCGCGCGGTGGCCTGCAACGGCGACGTGACGGCCAAGGACTTCGGCGAGCGCATCGTGGACACCGCGGTCAAGCAGCTCGGCGGCCTGCACGTCATCGTGAACAACGCCGGCTACACGTGGGACAACGTCATCCAGAAGATGACCGACGAGCAGTGGTACGCCATCCTCGACGTCCACCTGACGGCGCCCTTCCGCATCCTCCGCGCCTTCCAGCCCTACCTCAAGGCGCAGTTCGAGGCCGAGTCCGCGCGCGGCCAGCGCGTCGTGCGCAAGGTCGTGCAGATCTCCTCCACCTCCGGCACGCGCGGCAACGCGGGGCAGATCAACTACTCCTCCGCCAAGGCGGCGGTGACCGGCATGACGCGCACGCTGGCCAAGGAGTGGGGGCGCTACGCCGTCACCGTGAACTGCGTGGCGTTCGGCTACGTGCAGACGCGCCTGACCAAGCCGCTCACCGAGGGCGAGTCGGGCACCATCGAGGTGGCCGGGCGCCAGGTGAAGGTGGGCGTGCAGGGCGCGCGCATCGCCGCCATGAACCAGATGATCCCGCTCGGGCGCGGCGGATTTCCGGAGGAAGCGGCCGGCGCGATCTACCTCTTCTGCTCGCCCGACAGCGACTTCGTGAGCGGCCAGACGCTGAACGTCACCGGCGGCGCCTGACCGGCCGGCGCGCCATGTCCGGTCCGCTCTCCGGCCTTCGCATCGTCGACTGCACGACCGTGGTGCTCGGCCCGTGGGCCGCCCAGCAGCTCGGCGACCTCGGCGCCGACGTCATCAAGATCGAGCCACCCGAGGGCGACACCACGCGACAGCTCGGGCCCATGCGCAATCCCGGCATGGGGGCGTTCTACTTGGCTGTCAATCGCAACAAGCGCTCGATCGTGCTCGACCTCAAGCAGGAGGCTGCGCGCCAGGTGCTGCTGCGCCTGGCCTCGAGCGCCGACATGCTGATGCACAACTACCGGCCGCAGGCGGCCCGGCGCCTCGGCATGTCGTACGAGACGTTCCGCGCGATCAATCCCGGCATCATCTATCTCGGCACCTACGGCTTCGGCGCCGCCGGGCCGTACGGCGAGAAGCCCGCCTACGACGACATCATCCAGGCCGCCTCCGGTGTGGCCGCTGCCCAGGGCTCGATCATGGGCGAGCCGCGCTACGTGCCGACGATCGTCGCCGACAAGACCAGCTCGATGACCGTGCTCACCGCGGCGCTGGCCGCGCTCGTGCACAAGGCGCGCACGGGCGAGGGGCAGGAAGTGGAAGTGCCGATGTTCGAGTCCATGGCGGCGTGGGTCATGGTCGAGCACCTCTACGGCGAGACGTTCCAGCCGCCCATCGACACCATCGGCTACAAGCGCATCCTCAATCCCTACCGGCGGCCGTTCAAGACCAAGGACGGCTACTGCGCGATCCTGCCGTACACCGACCAGAACTGGCGCGACTTCTTCGCGCTGGTCGGCCGCCAGGACCTGCTGGACGACCCGCGCTACAAGACGCTCGGCACGCGCCTGAAGAACATCGAGACACTGTACGAGGAAGTGTCGAAGATCGCGCCCAGCCGTACGAACGCCGAGTGGCTCGACGAGCTCGACAAGCGCAACATTCCCGCGATGCGCGTGAACTCGCTGGAGTCGCTGCTGAGCGATCCGCACCTGGAGGCCGTCGGCTTCTGGCAGACCGTCGAGCATCCCAGCGAAGGCCGGCTGCGGCTGCCCGGCATTCCGGTGTCGTACCGCAAGACGCCCGGCGCCATCCGCCGGCTGCCGCCGCGGCTCGGCGAGCACAGCGGAGAGATCTTGCGCGAGGCCGGGCTGGCCGCCGGCGAGATCGACGCGCTGTTCGCCTCGGGCGCCGCGCGCGGCGAGCGCTAGAGGCTCAGCGCCACCTCGCGGCCCTCGCGGATCGAGCGCTCGGCGGCGAGGCAGACGGCGACGGCCTTGCGCGCCTCCTCCGCCGGCACGAGCGCGCGGCGCTCGCTGAACGCCACCACCGTGCGCCGCAGCTCCTCCTCCAGCTCGTAGAGCTCGCCGGAGGCGGCCAGCGCGATCGCCTCCGGCGCGGCGGCGCCGCGGCGGCGCACTTTCAGCTCGAAGGCGGCCTCGCGGCTGCGATCGAGGCTGCCCGACCACCAGGTGCGGACGGCACCCTCGGCCCCCACGACTTCGGCCGTGAAGTGGTACTCGAAGCCGGACAGCGTGAGCGTGACCAGCGCGTACCGTCCGCCGGCGAACCGCAGGGTGCAGGCGACCGACTCACACCGCGCGGGATCGCCGTGCGCCCCGTGGCCGACGGCGCCGACGGCGATCGGATCGCCGCAGCGCGCGAAGTACCACAGCAACAGGTCGAAGTGGTGCACCAGCTCCTCCATGATCCAGGAGCCGACGCGGCCCGCGTCGTGGCGCCAGCCGCCCGAGCCGCCGCGGTAGGGAAAGCGGAACAGGCTCATCACCGCCGAGCGCACGTCGCCCAGATCGCCGGCGTCGATCAGCGTCTTGATGGCGCCCCACTGCTGGGACAGCCGCAGCTCGTGGCCCACGCTGAGCACGCGGCCCGTGCGCCGGGCGGCGGCGATCAGCCGGTCGCACGCTTCCAGCGTCGGCGCCAGCGGCTTTTCCAGCAGCACGTCCTTGCCGGCCTCCAGGGCCGCCACGCCGACCTCGGCGTGCAGATCGTTCGGCACGACGACGTCGATCGCGTCGACGTCGGCCCGGGCGATCAGCTCGCGGTAGTCGAGGACGACGGGGACCGCCGGGAAATCCCGGCGCGCGGCGGCCGCCGTCACTTCGGTTCGACACGCGATCCCAGTCAGAGTCGCGCCCGCAGCCTGCGCGATCGCGCGGGCGTGGTGGCGGCCCCACAGTCCGTAGCCGACGAGGCCGAACCGGATCGTCATCCCTTCAGCGCTCCGGCCACGAGGCCCCGCACCACGTACTTCTGCAGCACGAGCACGAGGAACAGCGTCGGCGCCAGGCCGAGCAGGCAGATCGCCATCATGAGCGTGAAGAACACGAAGTAGTCGGACACTAGTCCGGCCAGGATGACCGGCACCGTCATGGCTTCCGGCCGGTTGACCAGGATCAGCGGGATGAGCAGCTCGTGCCACGACAGGATGAACATGATGGTTGCACACGCCGCCAGGCCCGGCGTGGCCAGCGGCAGCACGACCCGTACGAACGCCCCGAAGCGCGTGCAGCCGTCGATGCGCGCAGCGTCCTCGAGCTCCGACGGCAGCGAGGCGAAGTACGGCGTGAGGATGAGGATCGCGTAGGGGAGCAGGAAGCCGACTTCGGCCACCACGATCCCCGCGAGCGAGTTGAGGAGCCCGTAGCGGCGGAACAGCACGTAGAGCGGCACCATGAGAACAACTAGCGGTACCAGACGCGCCGCGACGGAGATTGAGGCGAGGACCTTCACCCAGGCGAGATCGAGGCGGGCGACCGTGTACGCCGACAGGGTGCCGACGGAGAGCGTCAGCAGCGCGACCGCGGCGGCGACGATCAGACTGTTGAGGAACGCCGCCGGGAAGCGCTCGACGGACTTCGGCAGGTAACTGACCTGCTCGAAGATGGGGCCCCGCTGGGTGCCGCCGGAGAGGATGAGCTGGAAGTTCGCGAGCGTCGGCTGCCGCGGCAGGAGCGCCCGGACGTCCGCCTGGATCGCCTTCTCCGACTGCAGCGCGCCGAGCACGACGGGCGCCAGCGGCAGCAGCAGGAAGGCCAGAGCCGCCAGGTTGGCGAACCCGAGGAGCCACCACCGGGTCCGCGACAGGCGCATCACGCGTTCTCCAGCCGCCGGCCGATCAGGCGCACGTAGGCGAGGGCCGCCACCGCGAGGATGACCGCCAGCACCCACGCCGAAGCCGAGCCCAGGCCGATGTTGAACGGCGGCTGGAACGCCGTCCGGTACGTGTACCAGGCGGCCACCCAGGTGGCGTTGCCCGGCCCGCCCTGCGTGATCGCGAAGATCTCATCGAACACCATGAAGCCGAAGACCGTCCGCAGCACCAGCGTCACCGCGATGATCGGCCGCATCAGCGGCAGCGTGATGTGCCAGAAGCCGCGCCAGCCGGAGGCGCCGTCCACGCTGGCCGCCTCGTAGTAGTCGCGCGGGATCCCGCGCAGCCCGGCGTGATAGAGCAGCACGTTGAACGGCGTCGTCCGCCACACGTACGCCACGATGACCGCGCCCATCGCCAGCGTCGGATCGCCGAGCCAGTTCACGGGCTCGCGCACGACGCCGAGGGCCAGCAGCGCGCGGTTGAGGTAGCCGTACTGGGCGTGGAACACGAACGACCACAGGAGCCCGTTGACGACCGGCGGGACGCCCCACGGCACCAGCAGCAGCAGGCGCGTCACCCGCGAAAGCGGCACGCGCTCGTCGTCGATCACCAGCGCGATGGCCAGGCCGATCACCAGTTCCAGCGCCACTGAGATCGCCACGAAGACGACCGTGTGCGAGAGCGCGAGCCAGAAGACGTCGTCGCGGAAGAGGCGCGCGTAGTTGGCGAGCCCGGCGAACGGCATCTCGCCCGTGCGGAGCTGGCGCAGGCTGACCTCGTGCAGCGAGAGCCAGCCGGCGTAGAGCACGGGCCAGGCCAGCACCAGCAGCAGGACGAGGCTCGCCGGCAGGTTCAGCAGGAGCGCCAGCGCTCCCGCGCCGGGTTCGCGTGCGCGCTTAATCCTTCCGGCCTTTCGGCCACAGTCCTGCCACCTGGCGTCCGATCGCCAGTTCCCCGATGTGGTAGGAGTTGTGATCCGCGATGACGAGACCGCACCGGAACGCGGTGTGCTTGCCCGCACTGTTCGGCACCGCGGCGAAGAGATCACGGGCCGGGTCCCTGACGAGAGAGATCATCGCTTGCAGGTCCGTGTGGAACTGCTCGAGCGATCGCCGCCACTGGGCCGACGTCGCGCGCGCCGTCCTCGCCGGCCAGTAGCCTTGCGGAAAGGCAGGTTCCTCGTACGACGTGCTGGTCATGTAGTCGAGCATGTCCCGTTGCGCCAGGCGGATGTGCTCGATCAGATGCCAGAAGCTGTAGGAGACCTTGGGCAGCCGCGAGTTGATCGCTGATGTGGGGAAGGCCTTGACGGCCTCGGCGAGCGCCATGTGGGCCTGCCCGCCCTCGAGGGACGACACCAGCTGACTCCGGATCTCCTTGTCGGCTTCGGCCGGATTCACCGTCAGGCTTTCTTCGCCTTCGCCACCGCGGCGACCATGTTGTCGCAGGCCTGGTCGGCCGTGATCTTGCCCTGCAGGCACCCGGTCAGCTCGACGTTCATCAGCTCGCTCCAGCGCGGATACCACGGCTGCGACACCGCCGGCACGATCTCGCTGAACGTGCTCGCCTTGCTCCAGGCGCCGAGGATGGTCGGCACGTCGCCCCACTTCGACCAGCCCTTGCGCAAGCCCTCGCTCTCCATCACCGACTGGTAGCCGCTGCCGAGCATCGCGTCGGCGGCGAGGCGATTGGCCTGCGTGTACTGGCCGTCCTTCGTCCGCCCGCCGAGATACTGCATGAGCTTCCACGCCCACTCGCGGTTCTTGGTCGTGCTCACGAGGATGTAGAGCATCGTGTAGCCGATGGTCTTGCCCTCGCCAGGATGGCCGAGCACGCGGCCCTTGCCGGCGATGGGCGACTGGGCGGCGTCATTGAGCAGGCTGACGTAATAATGATGCAGCGTACCCAGGTAGACGTGCTGGCCTGCGTTGAACGCCTTGGCCGCCGGGATGAATCGCAAGTTGAGCGAGTTCGGATCGGCCAGCTCGTCCTTGAACGTGGACTGCCACCAGCGCAGCGTCTCGCGCGCCACCGAGCCCGGCCCCAGCTGCGGCGCCAGCGCCTTGTCGAAGATCACGCCGCCCCGATTGCAGGTGAGGCTGAACCACGTGCCCGGCAGCTGCTCGAAGCCCTGGCCGCCGATCCAGAGGATCGGATACTTCGCGACACCGTCGCGCTTGGCCTTCTTCGCCTGCTCGACCAGCTCGGGATAGCTGCGAAACGGCTTGTCCTTGAAGCCGGCCTTGGCGAGCAGCTCGTCGTTGTACATGAACATCCACACGGTCGAGAAGTACGGCAGGCCCCACGTCTTGCCGTCGCGCTGGGCGATGGCGCGGGTGAACGGCGTGAAGTCGCGGATGTACTGATCGACGCCGGGCAGGCCGTCGATCGGCTGGGCGATGCCCTGGTCGATGTAGTTCGCCAGGTACTGCATCGGAGACAGCGACACGTCGACCGGATCGCCGGCGGCGTACATCGCGCTGAGCTTCGCCACCTGCGGCTCGACGTTGGGCTCGATGATCTGGTTGACCTTGACCGACCAGTCGTCCTCGAACTGCCGGGCGATCTGCTCGTAGATCTTGCCGTACTGCCAGACGACGAACGTCACCGACCCGGGCGCGCCCGGCGGGCGCTGCGTCCACGGGCCGCCCTGGGCGCGCGCCGCGCTCGGCGCGAGCCCCATGGCGGCCGCGGCCGCGGCGGTGGAGATGAAGTGCCGACGATCCCACGCTCCTGGCGACTCAGCCTTGGCCATGGCGCCCTCCGGGAGCGCCTAGGCTAGCACTCGTTGACCCCGTCCGCCTGCTCGGCTAGGCTCCGCCTATGCTAGACACAGTGATCGCCAACGGCACGGTGGTGACGTCCCAGGGCGCCGGCAGCTGGGACATCGGGATCAAGGGCGAGCAGATCGTGGCGCTGGGCCTGCCGGGCTCGCTGCCGCGCGAGGGCGCGCGCGTCATCGACGCCGCCGGCAAGATCGTGGTGCCGGGCGGCATCGACCCGCACACGCACCTGGCGCACGCCATCATGAGCCACCCCGATCAGCCCTCGGCCACGCTCGGGCCCGAGGACGACACGCGCGGGATGGCCTGGGGTGGGACGACCACGCACATCGACTTCGTCTACGTGCGGCCGGGCGTGGACAACATCCAGGCGGCCATCGAGCAGCGCGCCGCGCGCTGGAAATCGAACTCGCACGTGGACTACGCCTACCACATCACGCTCTCCGGGATGCTCGACCTCAAGGTCTTCGAGCAGATTCCCGAGGCCATCCGCGCCGGCTATCCGAGCTTCAAGGTCTTCACCACGAGCGTGCTGCCGCCGCATCCCAAGCGGCAGTCCAACCGCCTCGACTTCGGGCGCATCGGCTACCTGATGGAGAAGGTGGCGCCCAACAGCGGCCTCATGGTCGTGCACGGCGAGGACGAGGACCTCGTGCAGTTCAACTACGAGCGCTTCCGTCACGAGGGCCGGATGGACGGCGCCAACATGCATCTGGTCCACACCAAGCTCTCCGAGCTGCTGGCCTTCCGCCGCACGGTGGCCCTGGCCAAGGCGCACAGCGCCGCCGTGTACTTCGTGCACACCTCGGCCAAGGAAGGTGTCGAGACCATCGTCGAGGCGCGCGGCCACGGCCAGCCGATCTACGGCGAGACGCTGCACCAGTACGCGTGCTTCAATGCCGAGTACTACAAGACGCCGCGCGGGTTCTGCTCGCACACGTATCCGTCGCTCAAGTTCCCCGAGGACCAGGAGGCGCTCTGGCGCGGGCTCGTACACGACGGCCTGGCCACCCTGGCCACCGACGAGTACCCCACGCCGCTCGAGCTGAAGCTGCGCGGGCGCACGATCGAGGACGTCACCGGTGGCAACGTGGGCGCCGAGGCTCGCATGGGCATCGGCTACAGCGAGGGCGTGGTCAAGCGCGGCATGACGCTCGAGCGCTATGCCGACATCACCTCGACCAACGCCGCGAAGATCTTCGGCCTCTACCCTCGCAAGGGGGTTATCGCCGTGGGCAGCGATGCCGACCTGGCCTTCATCGACCCGCGCGTGCAGAAGACGCTGGTGAAGGAGGACTTCCACGTCACCGACTACAGCCCGTGGGAAGGCTGGAGCGTGACGGGCTGGCCCGTGTTCACCATGCTGCGCGGCAAGACCATCTTCGACGGGGGCAAGCTGCTGGGCACCACCAGCGACGGCCGTCAGCTCACGCGCAAGATCGATCCGGTCATGCTCCGCAAACCGGCATGTTGAGGAGAGCGTTATGAAGAACGGGTTCCGCGTGCTCGACAGCGACCTCCACACGATGGAGCCCGACGGTCTCTGGGAGCGCTACCTCGACGCGCCGTTCAAGAAGTTCGCGCCGAAGTTCCTGCGCGGCACCCACAACGCGCCCAACCAGCCGGTGATCCAGATCGGCGACCTCGCCATCGCCGAGATGTCGAAGCGCACGCACACCGCGGTGGTCGGCAAGGACCTCCAGCGCCGGGCGTTCGAGCGGAGCCCGCACTACCAGATCGCCCACGACCGGGGCTACGACTCCGAGACGCACATCGGGGCCATGGACATCGAGGGCATCGACGTCGCGGTCGTCTACGGCACCCGCGGCCGGCAGGTGCTGATGCACGACGACCACGACCCCAAGGTGGCGGCGGCGCTGGCCCGGGCGCACAACGACTGGACAAGCGACTTCTGCGCCTACAAGCCCGAGCGCCTGAAGTTCGCCGCGCAGCTCGCGTTCCACGACGTGGGCGAGTGCGTGAAGGAAGCGCGGCGCGCCGTGAAGGAGCTGGGCGCGGTGGCGGTGATCGGCAACCCGAACCCGATCAACGGGCGCCACATCCACGATCCGGAGTTCGAGCCGCTGTGGGACGCCATCGAGGAGCTGGGCGTGCCGATCGGCTTCCATCCTACCGGCCAGTCCTCGCTACGCGACGACATCGCGCGCCGCTACCTCGATCATCCCAACGGGCGGGTGATCGGTGTGGCCGGCCGCAACCCGATGGAGCTGATGATGGCCTTTGGCAGCATGGCCGCCGGCGGCGTGCTGGAGCGCCATCCGCGCCTGCGCTGCGCGTTCCTCGAGGGCACCTGCGGCTGGCTGCCGTGGTGGCTCTGGCGGCTGGACGAGGCGTGGGAGAAGTTCGGGCCGGGCTCCGAGGTGCAGATCTCGCAGCTACCGAGCCAGTACTTCTTCCGCCAGTGCTACGTGGCCACCGACGCCGACGAGAAGGTGCTCAAGCAGGTGGTGGAGGCGGTCGGCGACGACAACATCGTCGTCTCCACCGACTATCCGCACTCCGACGGCCTGTTCCCCCACGCCATCGAGGAGTTCGTGGCGCTGGAGGGCGTGAGCGAGAAGACGAAGGCCAAGATCCTCTGGGACAACTGCGCGCGGCTGTACAACCTGCCGGCCTGACGCCGGGCATGCGCCGCGGGCTGCTCGCTCTCGCCGCGCTCGCGCTGGCGCTTGGTGTTGGCAGGTTTGCGTGGGCCGATCCGGTCGACGAGTACATCGCGCGGGAGATGAAGGCGCGGCGCATCCCGGGAGTGGCGCTGGCGGTGGTCCGGGACGGCGCAGTCGTCAAGCAGCAGGGCTATGGCGTCGCGAATCTCGAGCACGACGTGCCGGTCACGTCCGACACCGTCTTCGAGCTGGCATCGCTGACCAAGCAGTTCACGGCGGCCGCGATCATGACGCTGATCGAGGACGGCCGGCTCCGCCTCGACGACTCCGTCACGGCCCACCTCGCGAACTGCCCCGAGACGTGGAAGGCCATCACGGTGCGTCATCTGCTGACCCACACCGCGGGCTTCCCGAACCTCCTGAACGGCTTCAAGTCTCTCGAGGAGGGCCCGGAGCGCGTGCGGTACTCCACGGCAGATCTCTTCCAGTCCGCCACCAAGGACGCGCTCGAATCTTCCCCGGGGGCGCGCTTCCAGTACAGCGACGTCGGGTATTTCCTGCTCGGCATGCTCGTCGAGAAGGCGAGCGGCAAGCGCTGGGGCGACTATCTCGACGCGCGCTTCTTCAAGC
>JBKPRI010000144.1:0-12426 GCA_046734515.1 Candidatus Methylomirabilota bacterium
GCACCTGCAGCGCCAGCAGTCCCAGCGAGCCGGCGCCCACGACGGCGGCGCTCTCGCCGGCGGTGACGGCGGCGCGGGACACCGCGCGCACGACGACGGCGAGTGGCTCGGTGATGAGCAGGTCGTCGTCCGGCACACCGGCCGGCACCGGCCAGCAACAGCGCTCGGGCACGCGCACGGCCTCGGCGAAGCAGCCGTCCACGTCGATCCCGACGGCGGTGCGCGCGAGGCAGAGATTCCGATTGCCGTCCCGGCAGAGCGGGCACGCGCCGCAGGAGTAGTTCGGCTCGATGGCCACGCGGTCGCCGGCGCGCACGCGCGTCACCTCGCGCCCGGTCGCGCTCACCTGCCCCACGAACTCGTGACCCAGCACGAGCGGATAGCCCACGGGACGATCACCCGTCCAGATGCGGTAGTCGGTACCGCAGAGTCCCGCCATGCCGACGCGCACGACGACCTCGCCGGGCGCCGGCTCGGGTGCGCGGGCGCTCTCGACCCGCAGGTCGCGCGGACCGTGGAGCACGGCGGCTTTCATGGGGAGCAATCTACCACTGGAGTGCCGCTCGGCCGTCAGGCCGCGGTGTGGCCGCCGTCGAGGAAGATGGTCTGGCCCGTCATGAAGTCGGATCCGCCGCCGGCCAGGAAGACGGCGAGCGGCCCGATCTCCTCGAGCCGCCCGGTGCGGCGCGCCGGGATGTCGCGGGTCAGGCGCTCGTGGACCTTCGGGTCGGCGAATGCGGCCTCGTTCATGTCGGTCACGAACCAGCCCGGGGCGATGGCATTCACCTGGATGTTGTGGCGGGCCCACTCGACGCCGAGCGCCTTGGTGAGCGAGATCACGCCGCCCTTGGTCGCCGAGTACATCGCATAGCCCGGCAGCCCGACGGCCGCCAGCACCGAGGCCAGGTTGATGATCTTGCCGCTGCGCTGCCGGATCAGGTACGGCGCCGCGGCCTTGCAGCCGTGGAAGACACCCGAGAGGTTGACGCTGAGGATGGCCTGCCAGTCGTCCAGGCTCGCCTCGGCGACGGGGGCCACCTTGGCGATGCCGGAATTGTTGATGACGATGTCGAGCCGGCCGAGCGCGCTCACGGTCTCGCCCATCAGCCGCGCGACCGCCGCATAGTCGGTCACGTCGGTCGTCAGCACCAGCGCACGCGCGCCGTGGGCTTCCGCCTGGTGGGCGGTCTCTTCCAGCTCGGGCTTCGCCCGCGCGGCCAGCGCCACGTCGGCGCCGGCCTCGGCCAGCGCCACGGCCATCGCCCGGCCCAGCCCGCGGCTGGCGCCGGTGATCACGGCCACCTTCCCGGTGAGCGGTTTAGCCGTAGAGGCTCTCCAGCTCCTTCTTGTACTTCTCCGAGACGACCTTGCGCTTGACCTTGAGCGTGGGCGTGAGCTCACCGCCCTCCGGCGTGAAGTCGACCGGCAGGATCGCGAACTTCTTCACCTTGGCGTAGCTCTGAAGATTCGTGTTCTTCTCCTCCACCGTGCGCGCCACGCGCTCGACGATCTTCGGGTGCTTCACGAGCGCGGCCGGGTCGCTCGTGAGCACGCCCTGATCGCGCGCGAACTTGGCGAGCTCGTCGGGGTTGAGCGTGATGAGCGCCACCGGATAGGGACGGCGATCGCCGTGCACCATCACCTGGCTGATGAACGGATCGGCCTTCAGCATGTTCTCGATGTTCTGCGGCGCGATGTTCATTCCGCCGGCCGTCACGATCAGGTCCTTCTTGCGGTCGGTAATGAAGAGAAAGCCCTCCTCGTCCAGCCGGCCGATGTCGCCGGTGTGGAACCAGCCGCCGCTCTCGAACACCTCGGCGGTGGCTTCCGGCTGCTTGAAGTACCCCTTGGAGATGTTGGCGCCGCGGAAGAGGATCTCGCCGTCGGGGGCGATCTTCAGCTCGATGCCCTCGAGCGCCTGGCCGACCGAACCGAACTTGAACTTGTCGGGCCGGTTGAAGGTACCGACCGGGCAGGTCTCGGTGAGCCCGTACCCCTCCAGGATCAAGATCCCGGCCGCATGGAAGAACTCGGCGATGTCGCGCGAGAGCGGCGCGCCGCCGGAGATCGCCCACTGCAGCCGCCCACCCAGCCCGGCGTGCAGCTTCGAGAAGACCAGCTTGTGAGCAATCTTGCGCTTGAGCTCGAGCGTCGTCGGCACCGGCTGCCCACGCTGCTGGTGGCGGCTCACGTCTCGCCCGACGCCGACCGCCCAGTGGAAGATCCTCTGTTTCAGGGGCGACCCGGCGGCGGCCTTGGCCAGCACGCCGGCGTAGACCTTCTCGAACACGCGCGGCACGCTGCAGATGAAGTGCGGCTTCACTTCGGCCAGGTTCTCGCGCATCTTGTCGAGATTCTCGGCGAACGCCGTGGTGAGGCCGTGGTTCACGCCGAGGAACGACTCCAGCCGCGCAAACGAGTGGGCCAGCGGCAGGAAGAGCAGATGCACCCATCCCTCCTGCACCGGGGTCGATTTCTGGCCCGACGCCTGCGCGGCGATGTGATTGCCGTGCGTCTGCATCACGCCCTTGGGCGGTCCCGTCGTCCCCGACGTGTACACGATGGAGGCGAGGTCGCCGGGCCGCGTCGCGGTCACGCGCTCGGCCAGCGTGGATTTGTGCGCCTCGGCGTTGTCGCGGCCGAGCCGGCGCAGGGTCTGCCACGTCATCACGGCCTTCGGCGGCTGCGGCGCGTCGTAGCCGGTCATGACGACGATGTGTTCGAGCGCCGGCATCTTCTCGCGCACCTCCAGCACCTTGGCCAGCTGGGTGGCGTCCTCCACGAAGATGGTGCGCGCGCCGGAATCGTTGACGATGTAGGCGATCAGGTCGGGCGGGTAGCTGGGATACACCGGCACGGTCACGCCGCCCGTGCTGAAGATGGCGAAGTCGGCCTGCACCCACTCGGCCCGGCTGGCCGACAGCAGCGCGATGGTGTCGCCCTTCGAGCGGCCGAGCGTGATGAGCCCCAGCGCGATCTCGCGCACGGCTTCGCCCACCTCGCGCCACGTGAGTGTCTTCCACGCGCCGCCCTGCTTGAACATCTGCGCGGGCTTATCCGCGCTCTTGTCCACCCGACTCCAGAAGAGCTTGGCGAGTGTGTCGTCGGCCATCCGTGTTCCTCCCGGTGGACACCGCGGTGCGGGTCCATCGTGATGAAAGTCTGCAAACTCAGGGGTTTCGAGACACTATCACCGGCAGCATGACGCAACGCGAAAAATCGCTTGACCGTTGTAACGCGTCGCGTTAGTCTCGGCCTTGTCGCGCTGAGGAGTCAGGAAATGGCCAAGCAGCCGAACACAGCCAGGTCAGGCCCGGGATCGATCAACACGAAGGGGAAAACCATGCACGACACGAAGAAGGCACAGGAAATGATCACGCAGGGCTCGGGCAAGGTCGTCGAGACCATGACGGTGTGGGCCGACGCCAACCAGCGGGTCCTCCGCGAGCTGGCGGAGCTGTCCGCCGCCACCGCGAAGGAAAGTGTGCGGCTCTACGCCGAGCTGCAGCAGAGCGGCATCGAGGCGATCCGCGATGCCCAGTCCACCGCGATGGGCTGGCAGACGAGCTGGCAGGATGCGCCGCGCGATCCGATGGCGTGGTATCAGCGCGCGCTCACGGACTCCGTGGACAACGCCCAGAAGTGGTTCCGGATCCTCGAGGGCAACGCCCAGGCGGTCACCCGCACGGCCGAGCGCCTCTCCACGACGGCCGAGCAGACGGGCAAGGGCATCCAGGAGTCGTTCTCGGAAGCGGTGACGAAGCTGAAGGACGTCTACGCCGCCTGAGCGGCGGTTACTTCGACTCGGCCTTGCGCTTCTGCAGCCGATCCTCGAGCGAGCGGAGGCGGTCGCGCAGGGCCGAGACTTCCTCGCGCAGCTTGTCGGCGTCCTCGGAAACGGGGGCGCCGTCGCGCTTGGGCTCGGCGGCCGCCGCCGGCGTGACGCCCATCGCTCCCCACCCCGCCCGCATCGACCAGTCACGGAAGATCCGTTCCATGTCGCGCTGGCTGGAGACCATGCCTTCGAGGCTGGACCGCATCGACTTCTGCACGAAGTCCTGCCAGCTCTCGCCGTGCTTGATCAGCTGATGCAGGAACGCCGCGGGGAGGCTGGCGCGCCGCGTGCGCTCGTTCTCGAGAATGATCTGCGTGAGGGTGACCGAAGTGAGGTCCTCGCCGGAGGCCGCGTCGACGACGGAGATCTCGCGGCCCGCCCGGATCATCTCCTCGATCTCCTCGAGGGTGACGTACCGGCTCTCCTGGGTGTCGTAGAGCTTGCGGTTGGAGTACCGCTTGATGACGTACGCCATCGTGCGGCGATCTTAACACCGCGCGTCAACCGTCACAAGAATCGACGGAATCGGCGTGATAGACTCACCCTTCTCCAAAGCGCCCAGGAGGACGTTGCATGAAGTTGAAGGGTCGCACCGCGCTCGTTACCGGAGGCTCTCGCGGCATCGGCCGCGCCGTCGCGCTCGCACTCGCCGAGGAAGGGGCCGACGTCGCCGTCAATTACGTCTCCAGCGAAACCGCGGCCCGCGACGTGGTGGAGACGATCAAGAAGATCGGCCGCAAGGGCGTCCTGGCCCAGGCCGACGTCAGCGACTATCCCGACACGTTCCGCATGGCCCAGGACGTCCTGCGCGAGTTCGGCCACCTCGACATCCTGGTCAACAACGCCGGCATCAACTCCGACACCACGTTCGTGAAGATGAACCACGCCGCCTGGCGCAAGGTGCTCGGCACCAACCTCGACGGCGTCTTCAACTGCACGAAGGTCTTCGTCGATCAGATGCTGAACCAGAACTACGGCCGCGTGGTGAACATGACGTCGGTCATCGGCCAGATCGGCAACTTCGGCCAGGCCAACTACGCCGCCTCCAAGGCCGGCGTGGCCGCCTTCACCAAGTCGCTGGCCAAGGAGCTGGCCGGGCGCGGGGTGACGGTCAACGCCATCGCGCCGGGATTCATCGAGACCGAGATGGTCGCCGGCATCCCCGACAAGGTGAAGGAGCGGCTGCTCGCCCAGATCCCGCTCAAGCGCTTCGGGACGGCGGAGGAAGTCGCCCGCGCCGTCGTCTACATCGTGTCCTCGGATGGCGACTACATCACCGGCTCGGAGCTCTCGATCAACGGCGGACTCCTGATGTGACGGGAAGGGCGCCCCGCGAGGTCTGACCGGGGGGCTCGTTGGCAGCCGTCATGCAGTGCTCGGTCGTATGCGAAACCTATTGGTCGGCATCATGGTGGCCGGGGCGGTGGCGGGGTGCGGCACGCTCCATCGCAGCGAGACGACGTACACGAAGCCGGGCATGACGGGCACCCGGCTTGCCGCGGATCAGGACGCTTGCCGCCAGCAGGCGATCGGCCAGGCGGAGACCAAGCCGCTGCCGACGTGGGGCCAGACGATCAATCGCGAGGCCTACGACGACTGCATGCGCGGACTCGGCTACAACGTGGACGCGGCCTCGGCCAGCCCGCGCCGTTAGCGCGCTAGCTGCGGCGGGGCATTCCGCTGAGCATGGAGAGTCCCATCATGCTCCACAGCGACATGGCCTGCGCCGCCCACGCCCAGGGCGTCCAGGCGAGCGCGGCCACCGCGGCGGCACTGGTCGGCCGCCCCTCGTAGACCACGCGCGTCTTGCTGGGCATGATCCACGCCTCGCCGGCGAGCACTTCCTCGCCGTGCTGATTCACGCACACCGTCTGCAGGCGGATGCGATTACGCTCGTGCAGCACCTCGATCACCTCGGCGCGCGCGGTGATGGTGTCGCCGGCCTTGACCGGCTTCACGAACTTGAGTGACTGCGAGAGATAGATGGCGCCCGGGCCCGGCAGCTGGGTGCCGATGACGGCCGAGATCAGGCCCGCCGTGTAGATCCCCGGGGCGATCGGCACCTTGAAGGGCGTCCCGGCCGCGTAGGCGGGGTCGCTGTGCACCGGGTTGTAGTCACCGACCGCGTCGACGAACGCGGCGATGTCGTCCTGCTCCACCACGCGCGTCAGCTCCGCGCGATCCCCCTGCGCGAGATCCGCGATCGTCTTGCCGATCATGCGCGCTCCTTGTCGAGCCGCTTGAGGATGGCCTGCACGCCATCCTCCACGCGCTCCAGCCGCTCTTCCAGCTCGACGATCTGCTTGGCCACCGCGGTGAGCTGGGTCCGCGAGGCGAGGTTGAGCGCCGTGACGGCCTGCTCGATCGCCAGCTCGCCCTGCTTCTTGAGGGGCGCCTGGGCGGCCAGCATGCCTTCGAGCGATTTGCCCATCATCTGCGCGAACGCGTCGGTCGTCATCGCCTGTCCCAGCACGCGCGACCACGCCTCGATCCACTGATCGAGGAACTGCTTCCACTGCGAGAACAGATCGGGCGAGGCCGGAGTCTGCGCGAAGAGGCGGGCCCACTGTTCCAGCCCGCTGTTGAGGACGGGCCGCCAGAACGCCATCGGGTCGGGCGTGGGGGCCGGTGCCGCCTGGCTGACCATGCGCGTCCAGGCCTGCGTCGAGTCCTCGAGCTGCTTGCGCCACATGTCGAAGAACTGCGTGGTCGCGGCGGCGGGATCCGTCATCGTCATCCCCTCACGAGCGCGTGGCCAGCCAGCCCGAGACCTTGGGCCAGCAATGGGTGGCGGCGCCCCGGCCGGCGATCAGCGAGATGTGGCCGCCGGGCAGCTCGATGTAGTCCTTCTGCTGGCTCCCGACCGCGTCGATGAGCGCCCGCACGCACGCGGGCGGCGCGATGTAGTCTTCCTTGGCCCCGACCACGAAGATCGGGCAGCGGATGTTCTCCAGCTTCACGGGCCGCCCGCCGAAGACGAGCTCGCCGCGGACCAGCTTGTTGCCCTGATAGAAGTCGCGCACCCACTGACGGAAGAACTCACCCGGAAAGGCCACGTACTCGTTCGCCCACTTGTTGAGCGCCGTGAAGCCCTCCACGTACTTGTCGTTCCACAGGTTCCACCAGAGGTTGAGGTTGGTGGAGAGGTCCATCGTCGGCTTGAGCAGCTTGAAGCCGGCCTTGACGAGGTCGGCGGGGACCGTGCCCAGCGTGTCCACGAAGCGGTCGACGTCGAAGTACTTCTTGTCGAGCCATAGCCCGAAGATCCCGATCTGCGAGAAGTCGATCGGCCCCGCCATGTTGATGAAGTTCTTCACGCGGATCTCGGGGTGCGAGGCCACGAACGAGGCCGACAGCGGCGCGCCCATGCAGTAGCCGAGCACGCTCAGCTCCTCGGTGCCGGAGGTCTCCATCACCTTGCGCGCCATCCGGGGCAGGATCTTGGTGACGCAGTCCTCGAAGGTGAGGTCGTTGTCCTCGGGCCCGAACACGCCCCAGTCGAGCAGGTAGAAGTCGAACCCCTCGCGGGTCATGTGCTCGATGAAGGAGCCGCCCGGCAGCAGGTCGAAGATGTAGGGCCGGCTGATGCCGAGGTTCGGGACGAACAGGATCGGGGTGCGGTGCGTGCGGCGTGAGGCGTACCGGTACAGGCGCGACTTGTTCCGCTTATAGATCTCCTCGCGCGGCGTCTGCCCCGTGCGGGGCTCGGCGGCGGTCGCCAGCTTGGCGAGGTTGGTCAGGCGGCGGACGTTGCGGTCCAGCTCCTCCTGCCACTGCTTGACGGTCTCGGGTGACGCGCTCGCCGCGCCTGCCGCGAGACCGTTGGTGAACCGTTCGACGACGTCCGCGAAGCGCTCCTGCCCCATCGAGGGAGCCCTCCAAGTGCCCGGGGTGGCGACGATGCGCTCAGTATAGACCGACGACGCCGCGGCGCGTCAACTGATTCGCGCGCCGCGGCACGGAGAGGTTCGAGGGGAACCCTGCTAGGGTTCCCCTCCCAACAGACTCACATGGCGAACATCGAGCCGAGCTTCATGGCCAGCCCCATGTCGCCCTTGACCTTGAGCTTGCCGGACATGAAGAGCATCTGGCCCGACTGCTTGCCGGACAGCATGTCGATCCAGTCCTGAGCCGAGATCATCAGCGTCAGGTTGGGGCTGGGGGCCGCGCCCTGATTGACGGTGCAGGCACCGTCCTTGATGACCGCGTTCCAGGTGCCGCCTCCGTCGCCGCTGATGTCGTACTGGATGGTCGCGTTGGTGCCCGCCGCCTTGTCGGCGCGGAACCGTCCCGGCATCGCCTCGAAGGACTCTCTGACCGTCGGCATGATTTCCCCCTGAAGTTTAAAAGGTAAACAGATCCATGCCGCCCGTGACGGGCAGCACGGCGCCGGTGATGTAACGGGCGCGCTCTGAGCACAGAAATGCGGTCGCGCTCGCCACGTCCTCCGGCTCACCTTCCTTCTGCATCGCCACCCGCTTGACCATGCGCTCGTAGAGCGGACTCAGGCTCGCGTTGGGTGCGATGATGCCCGGCGCCACCGCGTTGCACGTCACGTTGTAGCGGGCGCCCTCCAGCGCGACCGACTTCGCGAAGCCGATCACGCCGATCTTCGTCGCCGAATACGCCGTCTGGCCGAAGCCGCCCATGAGGCCGGCGATGGACGCCATGCACACGATGCGCCCCCAGCGCCGCTCGCGCATCCCGGGGAACACCGCGCGGGTGACCTTCATGGTGCCGGTGAGGTTGACGGCCAGGTTGAACTCCCAGTCCTCGTCGCGCATGTCCTTGAGCTGGCCCACCGTGTAGATCATGCCCGCGTTGTTGACGCAGATGTCCACGGGCCCCAGATCCTTCTCGATGCGACCGACCACGTCAGCCACCTGGGCGGTCTCGCGGATGTCGCACGCATAGCCGCGCGCCTGGCCGCCGCCGGTGGCGATCTCCTTGGCCGTCTCCTCGGCGCCTTCGGCGTTGAGGTCGACGATGGCGATCTTGCAGCCTTCACCGGCCAGCGCAAGCGCATCGGCCTTGCCGAGACTGCGGGCAGCGCCGGTGACGAGGGCGACCTTGCCGCGGATGCCCAGGTCCATGACTACTTCCCTTTGAACTCCGGCTCGCGCTTGGTGAAGAACGCCTGGATGCCCTCGGCCGCGTCCTCGCTCTTGAGCGTCGGCATGAAGGCGTCGATCTCCACGTCGATCGAGCGCGCCATCGGCGCCTCCAGCCCCTCGTCCACCGCCTTGATGATGGCGGCCATGGCGAGCGGCGCGCGCTTGCCGAGCTGACGGGCCAGCGCGCGGGCGTCGTTCAGCGTCTCGCCTTCCTTGCACAGGCGGTTGACCAGTCGCAGCTCCAGGCACTCCTTGGCCGGGATCTGCGTGCCCAGCAGCAGGAACTCCAGCGCCTTGGTGCGGCCGATCAGGCGCGGCAGCCGCTGCGTACCGCCGTAGCCGGGAATGATGCCCAGGTTCGACTCGGTCTGCCCCATCCGCGCCGTCTCCTTGAGCAGGCGCAGGTGGCAGGCCATGGCGATCTCGCAGCCGCCGCCCATGGCGTGGCCGTTGAGCGCGGCGATGACGGGCTTGGGGAACCGCTCGATCTTGCGCATCACGCTGTTGCCGAAGCGGATGAAGTGATCGACGTCACCGCCCGAGAAGGCCGAGCCCAGATCGGCGCCTCCGCAGAAGATCTTGTCGCCGGCGCCCGTGATGATGACCGAGCGCACGCCCTCGTCCGTCTGCACGCTCGTCAGGGCCGCGTTCAGCTCGCGCATCAGCGTCTCGCTGATGGCGTTGGCGGGCGGCCGGTTGAGCGTGATGACGGCCCAGGTCTCCTCGCGCGCCAGGATGAGCGTCTCAAACCCCATTCCGAGTGACTCCTTTGAGGAAGATCGTGGCGACCGCCTCGGCCGCTTCGGTCAGCTTGTACCCGCGCTTGCCCAGCACCCAGGAGGTCGCCACCTGGTCCATCGCGCCGAAGAGCACCTTGGTGGCGACCTTCACCGGGAGGTCGGGCTGGAAGCGGCCGGCCGCCACGCCCTCCTCCAGGATGGACCCGATCAGATCGAAGTACGCGGAGACCTCGTGGGCCGAGGCCCCGCGGAAGAACTTGTGGCCCTGGCGCAGCTCGATCTGCACCACCTCGGCCAGCGCCGGGTTCTGCTCGAGCACGGTGAAGTGCAGGTGCACCAGCTTCCGCAGCCTGGCCTCCGGCTCTCTCTCCTCGGCGATCTCGCGCCGGAGGAATGCCACGAACTCCGCCATCTTCTCGCGGAAGAGCGTGACCAGGATCTCTTCCTTGGTCTTGAAGTAGAGGTAGATCGTCCCGCTGGCGATGCCGGCCTCGCGCGCGATGTCGGACACGCGCGAGTTGTAGTATCCGGTGCGCGCGAACACGCGGATCGCGGCCTCGATGATCTGCTGGGGCTTGTCGGGGTCTCGCATTCGAACGGCCTCTCGTCGCCAGAAGAGATGACTGAATCGCGGTTCATTCTACGGGCGGGCGCGAAAGGCTGTCAACGCGTGTTAGAGTCCGCCCATGCAGATCAAGTACCGCATCGGGGTCATGCCCGGGCCATGGCCGTCCGAGGGCCGGGACTTCTTCTGGCGCTTCGTCGACCTCTGCGAGAAGAGCGAGATCGACTCCGTGTGGTTCTCCGAGCGTCTGTCCTCTCCCCTGCCGGTGCCCGAGCCCATGACCGCCATGGCCGCGGTGGCCGCGCGCACCACGCGCCTCAAGTTCGGGCCGAGCGTGTTCATCACGCCGTTCCGCACGCCGGTGCTGGCCGCGCGCGAGATCGCCATGATCGACTATCTCTCCGGCGGGCGGATGCTGCCCGCCTTCGGGATCGGCGTGGAGCAGGAGCGGGAGTTCCTCGCGGCCGGCGTGCCCTTCAAGGAGCGCGGGCGCCGAACCGACGAGGCCATCGCGATCATGCGCAAGGTGTGGGCCGAGGACGACGTGACGTTCGCCGGCGAGTTCTGGAAGCTGGACCGCATCACCGTCCTGCCCAAGCCCGTGCAGCAGCCGATGCCGCTGTGGATCGGGGGCAACAGCGAGGCGGCCATGCGGCGAGCCGGGCGGCTCGGCGACGGGTGGATCCCGTCCTTCATCACGCCTGAGCAGTTCCGCGTCGGCGTGGACAAGACACACGCGTTCGCGGCCGAAGCGGGACGCGAGGTTCCGGCCGATCACTTCGGAGTTCTCTTCTACTACTGCCTCGACCCCGATCCCGCCGCCGCCCGCGCGCTGGCCGCTCCCTTCATCCCGCGCGGACGCGTGGACGACGCGACCCTCGCGCGCTGCACGGCCTTCGGCCCCGCCGAGCTCGTGCGCGAGCGCCTCGAGCAGTACGTGGCCGGCGGCGGCTCCAAGTTCATCCTGCGGCCGATGGGCCCGCCGGAGCGGGCGCTCGACCAGCTCACCCAGCTCGCGACCGACGTCGTTCCCGCGTTCCACCGACGCTGACTCGGAGGGGCTTCCGACGACAGCGGGAAATTTTTTCGCGAGAAATTCCTGTGCGTGTGTTTTGATCGTGGCGTGATCCGCGAGACGCGGCGCTTGGAGGACGACACCCACGGCTGATCTCGCGCGATGGACCCTCTCGCTGGCGCCCGAGACGCAGCTCCTCGTCGGCTGCGCCCGGACGACACTCTCTCCCGCCACCCAGGCCCGACTCGCCGCCTTGCAGGCCGCCCACCTCGACTGGGACGTCGTCCTCGACGAGGCCGTCCGCCACGGCGTGATCCCGTTCCTCCACCACCACGTCGCCACACTGCAGCCGCCGCCGGCGGCCGCGCAGCGGCTGGAGCGTGAGTTCGCCGCGGTTGCGCGCCGCAGCCTGTCGCTGACCGCCGCCCTCGTGGACGCGGTCACCGCGCTGCGCAGCGCCGGCATCGGCGTGACGCCCTTCAAGGGCCCGGCGCTCGCGGTAGCCGCCTACGGCAGCGTCATCCTCCGGCAATTCGACAACCTCGACGTTCTCGTCCATCGCGCCGACCTGTCCGGCGCCGAGCGGGTCCTGACGCAGCGCGGGTACCGGCCAGCCTCGAGCGGCGCGGGCCACGCGCGGGCGTGGACGCGCGGCGACGTGACGCTGGCGCTGCACTGCGGGCTGGCCACGCACTGGGTCGGCACACGCGGGGTGGCCGGGCTCTGGGTGCGCCGGCGGCCCATCGAGCTCGGTGACACGCGCCTGCCGGCCCCCTGCCCCGAGGATCACCTCATGCTGCTGACGTTGCACGCGGCGCAGCGGGTGTGGGGGCGCCTCGGCTGGCTCGCCGACGTCGCGGCGCTGCTCGAGCGGCATCCGGGCCTGGACCACTTCGCCGTGCGCTACGAGGCGCGCCGGCACGGCATCGAGCGGATGGTGCGACTCGGGCTCGGTCTGGCTCAGGCACTGGTGGACGCGCCGCTGCCCCGCGAGGTTGCCGCCTGGGTGCGGCGCGATCGCGGCCTGGACGACCTCGTCAGAACCGTCTGCGCGCGCCGGCTGCGCCCGGCCGCGGCGCCGCCCGGCCTGCTGGAGTCCACGCGGTTCCACCTGCGTAGCCGCGAGCGCTGGAGCGACCGCGTGCGCGATGCCGCAC
>JBKPRI010000145.1:0-10910 GCA_046734515.1 Candidatus Methylomirabilota bacterium
AGTTCCCGTGTGGCTGGTCGTCCTCTCAGACCAGCTACCCGTCATAGCCTTGGTGAGCCGTTACCTCACCAACTAGCTGATAGGCCGCGAGCCCCTCCAAGAGCGGTAGCTTTCGCCACCTTTCCTCCCCAGATTTCGCAATCCGAGGAACGTATCCGGTATTAGCCTCCCTTTCGAGAGGGTATCCCGAACTCAAGGACAGGTTACCCACGTGTTACTCACCCGTGCGCCACTAGAACCGCCGATGTATTGCTACACCGATGATCCTCGTTCGACTTGCATGTGTTAAGTACGCCGCCAGCGTTCGCTCTGAGCCAGGATCAAACTCGCCATGTTAAAGCGATGAACCTGGTCCTCTAGCTCGAACGTGTTACTGCGTTGATGCTGCAGTCACTCGGCCGAGCGCAAGGTACTCGTTAGAACGGATGGTGCTCACACCTTTTCGGTGAGCCAGTAGCATATGCGACTTTCAAAGAGCACTACGGTCAGCTTGGAAGGTGACCGGATCTTGCTGCTTACTACTAAACTGTCGCCCGGCCCGTGCCGAGCAAAGTCTGACTATACTCATCGCCCCTGGGGCTGTCAAGCGTTTAGCCAGAAATTTTCCGGCTCCCCCTACCCCTCGATGATCACCCGGTAAATGCGCCGCTTACCCAGCTTGATCGTGTAGGCGCCGGCGCCCAGAGCCTCGGCGACGTCACCGATCCGGCGCTCGTTCACCTCGACACCGCCCTGCTGAATGAGGCGGCGCGCCTCGGATGTCGACGGAACCAGGCCCGCCTCCTTCAGCACCTTCCAGACTGGGCGTGGCGAATCCGCGGCCAGAACGGCATCGGGGGCACCGTCCTCGCCCTGCCCCCCGAACCGCGCCGCCGTGCGAGCCTCGGCCTCCTGAACACCGGCCTCACCGTGGACCAGGCGCGTCACCTCGCGGGCCAGCGCCCGCTGCGCGTCGCGCTGCTCGGGTGCGTCGGCGACGCGCCTGGCCAGTGCCTCGATCTCGTCCATCGGCAGGAAGGTGAAGATCTTGAGGAAGCGCACGGCGTCGGCATCGTTGGTGTTCAGCCAGAACTGGTACATCTCGTAGGCCGACGTCCGCGCCGGGTCCAGCCAGACGTTGCCGCTCTCCGACTTGCCGAACTTCGAGCCGTCGCTCTTGACCACGAGCGGCAGCGTCAGGCCGAACGCCTGGGCGCCGCGCACCTTGTGGATGAGCTCGGTGCCTGCCGTGATGTTCCCCCACTGGTCGCTGCCGCCCATCTGGACGGTGCAGCCGTGGCGCTCGTGCAGCGACAGGAAGTCGTAGGCCTGCAGCACCTGGTAGCTGAACTCGGTGAACGAGATGCCGCTGCCGAGCCGGGCGCGCACCGACTCGCGCCCGACCATGGCGCCGACGCCGAAGTGCTTGCCAATATCGCGCAGAAACGGAATCACCTCGAGCTTCGAGAGCCACTCGTAGTTGTCCACGAGCACGGCGGCGTGCGGGCCGCGGTCGAAGTCGAGGAACGGCCGTACCTGCGCCTTGAGCCGCGCGGCGCACGAGGCGACGAAGTCCTCGGCGTTGAGGGCACGCTCGCCGGCCTTGCCCGAGGGATCGCCGATCAGGCCGGTGCCGCCCCCGACCAGCACGATCGGGCGGTGGCCGGCGAGCTGAAAGCGGCGCAGGCCGAGCAGCGGCACCAGGCTGCCCACGTGCAAACTGTCGGCGGTCGGGTCGAAGCCGACGTAGACGGCCCGTGAGGCCTGGGTCAGATGGGCGTCGAGCTCGGCCGGCGAGGTGACGTCGGCCACGAGCCCACGCTGCTGGAAGTCCGAGAGCACTGAGGTCGGCATGGCTCGAGCGTCCGCATTATCGCATGCACGTGGCGCTCACTTGCGGAGCGACCCCGCCGGTATAATGACCCCGCATGGCTTCAGAGGACACGGCGCCCGCGCGGCGGCGGTTCCGCCTGGGCGGCCGCCGCTGGCTGCGCTACCTGCTGATCGTGGCGGGCATCGTTTCCCTGCTGGTCGCGGCCGGGGGTGCGGTCGCTGCGCTGTGGGCCTTCACGATCCTGCCCCGCACGCTCCCCTCCGTCACCGCGCTGGAGACTTTCCAGCCGCTGGTCGGCACCAAGCTCTACGACGACAACGACGAGCTCATCACCGAGCTACACGTCGAGCGCCGCATCTTCGTGCCGCTGGCCCACATCCCCCAGTCCCTACGCGACGCCGTCATCGCCACCGAGGACAAGCGCTTCTACTACCACTGGGGCATCGATCCCATCGGCATTGCGCGGGCCGTCGCCCAGAACTACCGGCGCGGACGGATCGTCGAGGGCGGCAGCACGATCACCCAGCAGCTCACCAAGCTGCTCTTCCTCACGCCCGACAAGAGCCTCGAGCGCAAGATGAAGGAGGCGGTGCTGGCGCTGGAGCTGGAGCGCCGCTACTCGAAGGACCGCATCCTCGAGATGTATCTGAACCAGGTGTACTTCGGCCACGGCGCCTACGGCGTCGAGGCGGCGTCCCGCACGTACTTCGGCAAGTCGGTCTCCGAGCTGAACGTGCGCGAGGCCGCGCTGCTGGCCGGCCTGCCGCGGGCGCCCACGACGTACTCGCCGTTCGAGCACGGCGAGATTGCCAAGCGCCGCCGCGAGGTCGTCCTGCGCCGCATGGTGGAGTTCGGCGCGATCAAGGACGCCGACGCCAAGCGGCTGGCGCGCGCCGACCTCGGCCTCATTCCGCCCGAGCGCCGGCGGACGACCGGCCAGTACTTTCTCGACTACGTCCAGCAAGGCCTCGAGGCGAAGTACGGCGCCGACATGGTCTTCAAGGGCGGCCTGAACGTCTACACCACGCTGAACCCGACCATGCAGCTCGCCGCCGAGCAGGCGCTCCGCGACGGCTTGAAGGCGCTGGAGGGGCGCACCAAGACCGGCAAGCCCGGCGAGCATCCGGAGGGCGCGCTGGTGACCGTCGAGCCGCAGACCGGGTACGTGCGCGCCATGGTGGGCGGCTACGACTTCTTCCGCAGCGAGTTCAATCGCGCCACGCAGGCGCGCCGTCAGCCGGGCTCGGCGTTCAAGCCGTTCATCTACATCGCGGCGCTGGAATCCGGCTTCACGCCGGCCTCCCGCGTCGAGGACGCGCCGATCTCCTTCCCGCTCGCCAACAACCAGGTGTGGAAGCCCGAGAACTACGACCGCAAGTTCCGCGGGTCCACCACGCTGCAACAAGCCCTCGAGGAGTCCGTCAACATCGTCACGGTGAAGGTCCAGGAGCGCGTCGGGCTCAACCACACGATCCAGGTGGCGCGGCGCTTCGGCATCTCGAGCCCGCTGGACGTGAATCTGAGCCTCGCGCTGGGGACCTCGGACGTCACGCTGATTGAGCTGACCAGCGCGTACGGGGCGCTGGCCAACCAGGGCCAGTGGCTGCCGCCGACGACGATTCGCTACGTCACCGACGCCCAGGGCAAGCTGCTCGAGGAGCATCTCCCCGAGCCGCGCGAGGCGCTGCCGCCGGAGACGGCGTACGTCATCACCCACATGCTGCGCGGCGTGGTGGAGCGCGGCACCGGCCAGGCCGCAAAGGCCCTGGGCCGTCCCATCGCGGCCAAGACGGGCACCACCAACGACTACTCGAACGCCTGGTTCGTCGGCTACACGCCGCGGCTGGCCACCGGCGTGTGGGTCGGCTACGACCGGCCGCGCAGCCTCGGCAAGGACGAGACGGGCTCGCGCGTGGCGGTGCCGATCTGGACGACGTACATGGGCCGGGTCCTGGGTGACGGCCCGAAGGAAGACTTCCCGATGCCCGACAAGGTCGTCGTGGTGCCGGTAGACCTGGACCCGTCGAACGAGTGCGTGCGCGTGGTGCCGATGGCCTTCGTGAAGGGCACCGAGCCGGCGGCCTGCGGGGCCCGTCGGCAGAGTGTGCCGCCGGTCGGCGTGCCCGGCGCACCGCCGCCGACCACGCCCGGTGCCACACCCGGCGCGCCGGGTCAGACGAGCCTCGCGCCGCCGAATAGCTCGAATATCGGGTCGCCGAGCCTGACGCCGCCACTGAGCTCGGCCATCGGATCCGTGGGTGCGGGTGTCGGCACGCTCGCCCAGCCGCCTGCGCTGCCGCGGCAAGCGTTACCTCCGCACGACGCCGTGCCCCCAGCCCTGCCCGGCGTCGAGCCTGCACGCCCGACGCCCGGAACACAGGGCCCCTGACGTCTCAGCCCTCGGCGCGCGGGTAAGCCGCCGCCACCTCCGGCCACGCGCTGTCGCCCATCAGCCGTCCGAAGACCGTGTCCAGGTCCGCCAGCGGCACGCGGATCTGCTCCATCGAGTCGCGCTCGCGGATCGTCACCTTCTGGTCGCCGGTCTCGCCCTTCTCGCGATCGCCCACCGTCTTGACGTCCACCGTCAGGCAGTAGCGCGTCCCCACCTCGTCCTGCCGGCGGTAGAGCCGGCCGATGGCCGCGGTGTCGTCGTACACGGTGGTCCACCGTTTGGCCAGGCGCGTCCGTAGCTCATGGGCGGTCGCCACGATCTCGGGCCGCTTCTTGAGCAGTGGCAGCACGGCGATCTTGATCGGCGCCAGCTCGTGGTGGAGACGCAGCACCACGCGCTTCTCGCCGCGCACCTCTTCTTCCTGGTAGGCATCCAGCAGGAAGGCCAGCAGCGCGCGGTCCACACCGGCCGAGGGCTCGATGACGAACGGCACGATGTGCTCCTTGCGCTCCTCGTCGAAGTACGTGAGCGACTTCCCGCTGAACTTCGCGTGCTGCTTGAGGTCGAAGTCCGTACGGTTGGCAATGCCCATCAGCTCGCTCCAGCCCATCGGGAACTTGTAGAGAATGTCCACCGTGCGCTTGGAGTAGTGAGCCAGCTCGGCCTTGTCGTGCTCGTGGAACTTCATGTTGTCACCGGCCAGCCCGTAGCGGAGGAACCACGCGCGGCACGACTCGATCCACGTGTCGTGGATAGCCTCGTCGGCGGGGCGGCCCTCCACGCGGTCGTTCGGGTTGACGAAGTACTCGATCTCCATCTGCTCGAACTCGCGCGAACGGAAGATGAAGTTGCCCGGCGTGATCTCGTTGCGGAAGGCCTTGCCGATCTGCGCGATGCCGAACGGCAGCTTGAGCCGCATCGACTGCAGCACGTTGTCGAAGTTCACGAAGATGCCCTGGGCGGTCTCCGGCCGCAGGTACGTGAGAGCGGCGTCCTCCTCGACGGGCCCCATGAACGTCTTGAACATGAGATTGAACTGGCGCGGCGGCGTCAGCTCGCCCTTGCCGCACTCCGGGCACAGCGTGCGCGTGGCCCCGCAGTGCTTGCACGGCTCGCCGGCCGGGATCGTGAACTTGTTGCCCTTGGTGGCCGGGCAGAAGTGCAGCCACGGCATGTCGCCGAGCTGGTCGGCCCGGAACCGCCGCTTGCACTCGCGGCAGTCCACCATCGGGTCGGTGAAGTTGTCGACGTGGCCGCTGGCCTTCCAGACGGTGGCGTGCATGAGGATGGAGGCGTCGAGGCCGACCATGTCCGGCCGCTCCTGGACGAAGTCCCGCCACCACACGCGCTTGATGTTCTGCTTCAGCTCGACGCCGAGCGGGCCGTAGTCCCAGCACGAGCCGGTGCCGCCGTAGATCTCGCTGGACTGGAAGATGAATCCGCGGCGCTTGGCCAGCGAGACGAGGACGTCCATGTTCGGGGCGCTCATTCGGGAACCTCCGACAGCCGGCGCACCTCGCGGATGAACCGTCCGCTGCGCGTGGGCTGACCGATCAGTCGTGACAGGTGTGAGTCCAGGACGGCCCGCAGCTCGGGGCCCGCGCGCCCGATGGGCGAGGCCACCGCCTCCTCCCAGCGCAGCCCGCGAAGGCGCGCGAAGGCCGCCACGGTGGCGGGCGCCACCGGCACCGCATCGGCGCCAAAGCTTGACGGGCGTCCGCCATCCCGGCAGCTCTCGCACACGAGGCCGCCCTCGCCGAGCGCCGGCCGCGCGAACGGGTACTCGCGCCCGCACTCGACGCACCCGTCGAGTCGCGGCCGGTGGCCGAGCACGTCGAGCACGCGCACGCCGAAGCAGACGGCCACGCGCGGCGGCCGCGCCGATGCTTCTAGAGCGCGCAGCGCGCGCACGAGCAGACCGTAGAGCGCCGGCTGACGATCGCGCTCGCCGGTGGTGCGGCCGACGATCTCCACCACCCAGGCCGCTTCGCCGAGCGTCTCGAGATTCTCGCGCAGCGGCGCGAACGGATGCGTCACGTCGAAGTGGTCGATGCGCACCAGATCGCTGCGCCCGGTATCGAAGAACACGAGCTGGCCCAGCGTGAACAGCTCGAGGGCACCGCCGAAGCGCGACTTGAGCCGGCGCGCCGACTTGGCCACGCCGCGAATGCGCCCGAAGTCCCGCGAGAAGAACGTCACCACGCGGTCGCTCTCGCCGAGCGGGAAGCTGCCGATCACCACCGCCGCCGAGGTTCCGAGCCCCATGTCAGGAGGTCAGCCGGAACCCGAATTCGCGCAGCGCGTGCTTGTCCTTCCGCCAGTTGTGGCGCACCTGCACGTGCAGCTCCAGGAAGACCTTGATGCCGAAGAAGGCCTCGAGCTGGCCGCGGGCGGCGGTGCCGATGCGCTTGAGCATGCCGCCGGCCTTGCCGATGAGGATGCCCTTCTGCGAGTCCTGCTCGACGAAGATGGTGGCCTGCACGTGGACCATGGGCGGATCGCCCCGCTCGGTCAGCTCCTCCACCTGCACCGCCGTGGCGTACGGCACTTCCTGGTGCGTGAAGTGGAACACCTGCTCGCGAATGACCTCGGCGGCCCAGAACGTCTCCGGCTGATCGCTGGTGGCATCGGCCGGAAAGAGCGGCGGGTGCACCGGCAGCGTGCCCACGAGGATCTCCAGCAGCCGGTCGCAGTTGGTGCCGTCGGCCGCCGAGATCGGCACCAGCTCCTGGAACGGATGCGCGTCGCGCCATCGCTCGAGCAGCGGCAGCAGCGCCGCGCGCGGACGCACCAGGTCCACCTTGTTCAGCGCGCACACGGTGGGGCCGGAATACTGGCGCAGCGGCGCCAGCACCAGGTCGTCCGGTCCGCCGCGGGCCGTGGCATCCACGACGAGACACACGGCGTCCACGTCCTCGACCGCGCGGTGGGCCGTCTCCAGCATGAAGCGGCCTAGCTGGCCGCCGCCGGCGTGCAGCCCCGGCGTGTCGACGAAGACCACCTGGGCATCGGGCCGGTGCAGGATCCCCGTGATCCGGTTGCGCGTGGTCTGCGGGCGCGGCGAGACGATCGCCATCTTGGCGCCCACCAGACGGTTGAGCAGCGTGGACTTGCCCGCGTTGGGACGGCCCAGCAGCGAGACGAACCCGGCCTTGTGCGTCGCGGGATCACTCATGCGGGAGCAGACCTTTCCAGAGCTTGGCGGGCGCACCGGTGAGGATGTCGCGCTCGCGGCGATGCATGAGGTCGGCTTCCACGGGGTCGCGGTCGTCGTAGCCCACGAGATGAAGCGTACCGTGCGTGACCAGTAGGTCGAGCTCGAGCGCCAGCGGCACGCCCACGCGGCGAGCCTGACGCCGGGCCGTCTCGGCGGAGATCACGATCTGGCCGACGGGCCCGGCCGGGACGTCCGGCGCCTCGAGGGGAAAGGCCAGCACGTCGGTGCGGCGGCCGATCCCCCGGTAGCGCGCGTTCAGCCGGCGGATCTCGGCGTCGTCGACCAGGGTGATCTCGACCAGGCCGTCCGGCCGGCCGAGCGCGGCCAGCGCGCGCCCCGCCGCACGGGCCACGCGCGCGGTCTCGATGGGGACGCGACGCTGGCGGTTCTCGACGGCCGCCGGCATCAGGAGGCGCCGGCGTTCGCCTCGTCGTCGCGCGGCAGCCGGGCGGCCGCGGTCCGCGCCTCGTGCTCGCCGTACGCGCGGATGATGGCGGAGACCAGGCGGTGCCGGACGACGTCGTGCTCGTCGAAGTAGACGAACGCCACGCCGGGCACGCCCTTCAAGATCGACTGCACGCCGATGAGCCCGGAGTGGCGCGAGGCCGGCAGGTCGACCTGCGTGATGTCTCCGGTGATCACCATCTTGGAGTTGAAGCCCAGGCGCGTGAGGAACATCTTCATCTGCTCGGTGGTGCTGTTCTGCGCCTCGTCCAGGATAATGAAGGCGTCGTTGAGCGTGCGGCCGCGCATGTAGGCGAGCGGGGCGATCTCGATGGCGCCCTTCTCCATGAGCGCGCCCACCTTCTCGTACTCCAGCATGTCGTAGAGCGCGTCGTAGAGCGGCCGCAGGTACGGATGCACCTTCTCGTAGAGATCGCCGGGCAGGAAGCCCAGACGCTCACCGGCCTCGACCGCCGGCCGCGTCAGCACGATGCGTGCGACCTCGCGCTTCATGAGGGCGGCCACGGCCGTGGCCACGGCCAGGAATGACTTGCCGGTGCCGGCGGGGCCGATCCCGAACACCATGTCGTGGCCGCGGATGGCGTCAACGTAGGTCTTCTGGCCCTTGGTCTTCGGCGTGATCCACTTCTTGCGCGAGGGCACCGCGATGGCATCGCTGAAGACGGCCTTGAGGTCGGCCTCGTCGTCCTCGGCCACCATCTTGACGGCGGCGCGCACCTCGCCCCCGCGCAGCGGCGCGCCCGAGCGCAGCAGCTCGGCCAGCTGGGTCAGGGCGCGCTCGGCGCGGCGCACCTGGCGCTCGTCGCCCTTGAGCATGACGTCGTGGCCGCGCGCGACGATCTTGACGTCGAACTCGGACTCGAGGGTGCGGAGGTGATCGTCGTTGCGGCCGAGGAGGTCGCCCAGGTCGACGTCGGGAGCGAGCGAGAGGCGGCGAGTGATTTGAGTGGCTTCGCTCAACTAGGTTCCCTTGCCTGCGAGTCTACCATGTGGCTTCCCCTCATCCGGTTTTGCCCCGCTCGGGCGGCGGCGCGGGCGGCAGGTCGAGCTTGATGTGGAGCTCGCGCAGCCGCTCGGGCGGCACCTCGCTGGGCGCCTGCATCAGCAGATCCTGGGCTTGCTGGTTCATGGGGAACGCGATGACCTCGCGGATGTTCGTCTCCCCGGCCAGCATCATCACGATGCGATCGATGCCCGGCGCCGAGCCCCCGTGCGGCGGAGCCCCATACTTGAACGCGTTCAGCATGCCGCCGAAGCGGGCCTCGACGTCGTCCTTCGAGTACCCGGCGATGCCGAACGCCTTGTACATGATGTCGGGCCGGTGGTTGCGGATGGCGCCGCTGGACAGCTCCACGCCGTTGCAGACGATGTCGTACTGGTAGGCCTTGATCGTCAGCGGGTCCTGCTTCTCCAGCGCGTCCAGGCCGCCCTGCGGCATCGAGAACGGGTTGTGGCTGAAGTCGATCTTCCCGGTCTCCTCGTCCCGCTCGAACATCGGGAAGTCGACGATCCAGCAGAAGCGGTACGCGTTCTTCTCCAGCAGGTCGAGGTCCTCGCCGAGCTTGACGCGCGCCTTGCCGGCCAGCTTGTCGGCGGCCGCGCGCTTGTCGCCCACGAAGAACACGGCGTCGCCGTCGGCCGCGCCGGTGATCTCGCGCAGCCGCGCCAGGCGCGGCGCATCGACGAACTTCGCGATCGGCCCCTTGGCCGTTCCCTCGGCCAGCGTCACGTACCCCAGGCCCGGGGCGCCCTGGTCGCGCGCCCACTGGTTGAGCTTGTCGAAAAAGCTCCGGGGCTGGGCGGCGGCGCCCGGCGCGCGCAGGCCGCGCACGATGGCGCCCTGCTCGATGGCGTTGGCGAACACGGTGAAGCCCGAGCCGCGGAAGACGTCGGTGACGTCGGTGATCACCAGCGGGTTACGCAGATCCGGCTTGTCGCTGCCGTATTTCGCCATCGCCTCGTCGAACGGAATGCGCGGGAACGGCGGCGGCGTGATCTGCGTGTCGGGGCGGAACTCCTCGAAGACGCCGTGGATGACCGGCTCGATGGCCGCCCACACGTCCTCCTGGGTCACGAACGACATCTCGAAGTCGAGCTGATAGAACTCCCCGGGCGAGCGGTCGGCCCGCCCGTCCTCGTCGCGGAAGCACGGGGCGATCTGGAAGTAGCGGTCGAAGCCCGCCACCATCAGGAGCTGCTTGAACTGCTGCGGGGCCTGCGGCAGCGCATAGAACTTCCCCGGGTGGATGCGGCTGGGCACCAGATAATCGCGGGCGCCCTCGGGCGAGCTCGACGTGAGAATGGGCGTCTGGAACTCGGTGAAGCCGGTGGCGATCATGCGCCGGCGGATGCTGGCGATCACCTGGCTGCGCAGCGTGATGTTGCGGTGCACGTGCTCGCGGCGCAGGTCGAGGAAGCGATGACGCAGCCGCGTCTCCTCGGGGAAGTCGGCCTCGGAGTTCACCTGCAGCGGCAACGGCTCCGCGCCCGACTGCACGTCCAGCGCACTGACCGCCAGCTCCACCTCGCCGGTCGGCAGCTTGGCATTCACGGCATCGGCGCCCCGGGCCACGACCGTCCCCGTCATGGTGACCACGGTCTCCAGCCGGAGCGCCGCCGCCGCCTCGAACCCGGGGCTCGTCGTGTCGAGCACGCACTGGGTGATGCCGTAGTGGTCGCGCAGGTCGAGGAACAGCAGGTGGCCGTGATCGCGCTTGCGGTGCACCCAGCCGGACAGCCGCGCCGGGGTGCCGACGTGGGCCGCGCGTAGCTCGCCGCAGGTATGGCTGCGATAGCGATGCATCAGGCAGGGTCCCGTCGGGTCAGGGGCTTCACGCTCGGCCGTCCATCGGCATCCAGGGTCGCATGGGCGTCGAATCCGTGCCGCGCCAGGTCGTCGAGCTGCTTGCCGACGTTGCGGCGGCGAAGCTCGACGGACACCAGGTCGCCCGCGGCCCGCAGAGCGCGCGCGGCCGCCAGCGCGGCGGCGACGCCGGCGCCTTCGTCCACCACCAGCGCCACGC
>JBKPRI010000146.1:0-10533 GCA_046734515.1 Candidatus Methylomirabilota bacterium
AGGAAACTGCTGCTCTATCCACCTGAGCTACGGGGGCAACCCCAGTTACAGGACGCGCCACCACCGATTCTACCGTGGTTTGATCTGTCCCATGTGCTGCCCTCTACGTTCGTTCGAACTGCTGTGATACGGCCTGCGACGTGGCCCGTCCCCGGCGCCCGCACCGTCACCTGCTCTGACCCCTGCAGGGCGGTGCGCTGGCGCCGCGAGGATCGCGCGCGACAAGCTCGCGATGATGCCGATGCTGTTTTCGAGCTCGACATAATCAAACTCCCCGCTTGAGCTCTATATCGCCCCACTTCAGCTTCCCAGTCACGGCGTCAGCACCGCCTCTGACGGCGGGGGCCGCCTTTGCACGGAGATCCTTGAGCGGCTGCTTGTGTCGCTTCGTCGCCCGCTTTTTCTGCTTCTTCATGGTCAGCCCCTCCATCGCGTGGCCAACGAGTTGGTGCCCCGACGCTGCCTACCGCAGCCCCTTCTCCTCGGGGCCCTCGTCCTGAACCTGAGCACCACCTTTGACGACGCCGCCGTTCCGAACCTTCAGATCCTTCGTGACCTTGGTCGCCCGCTTCGTCATGGCCGTTCCCTCCGGCTGTGGGGTTCGAACTTGGCCGGAGGCAGAGCATGGAGGATGCCACGCCGAAATCCCGCTATTCAATACGATTTCTGCAAAGCCGGCCCAGAAGTCGTTCAGGCCCTCCGCCGGAGTTGCGTGCACCGCCGGGCTGGATGCTCGAAGGCTACGGTGCGCGAACTACCGCGAGGTCCCCGTCCAGAACGCGCGGGCATAGCCGGCCGAGCGTGCGATCGCCTCGGCGCGTTCGCGCAGGAGCGTGGCGGGATTCTCCCCGTCCCGCGCGCGCCGCAGCACGATGACGCGTGAGCCGCGCATGTAGCAGCCGGCGGCATTCCGGGCGCGTCGGAGCGCCGGCTCGATTTGCGCCACGTTGATGACGGCGGCGCCGCGGAAGCGCGGGTCGGCCTGGGGATCACCCGCCATGCACTCGCGCTCCTCCTGGATGCGGTCGACCCAGCGGCAGAGCTCGCGATAGGCCACGGGGTCTTCGCGACGCACCAGGCTGATGGCCTCCTTCACGGACGCGCGGTCGCCCTCCAGCAGCTCGACGTCGATGTGCACGCGGCAGAGCGCGCTCGGGTCGAACCAGGAGAAGACGCTTGCCCAGCCCCACGCCAGCACGAGGAGCAGGCCACCCACGACCGCGTACGTCGTCACTCGAACTGCACCAGGGCGCGCATGATGCGGTCGTCCTCGTTGTAGCACTCGTGCTCGAGGTCGAAGCCGGCCGGGCGGCCCTCGTGGAATTGCCGGGCGTGGCAGGTCTCGTGGACGACGATGGCCGTGGTCCAGATGAGACCGTGCTCGGTACTGACATCGATGGTGGCGCGGCCCTTCTGACCGTCGCCGTGCCAGAAGCAGCCGCCGCCAAAGCCGCCGCAGGCGGGATTGGGGTTGATCGTCCCGACGTGGACGCAGACCTGACGGTAATCCGCGGGCGAGCCGTGGCGCAGGGTCTCCAGCGCGAGCTTGACGATGCGGTTGTCGTAGCCGACCAGCGAGGGACGGATGGTGATGACGCAGCGAGCGCCCAGGTCGAGCCAGACCAGATAGCGCGTGGCGAGCACGACGACCACGACGACGGCGGCCAGCGCCCACCAGCGCGCGCGCGTCATGCTAGCATCGCGCGGTGGACTGGCTCTCCTCGTCGACGCTGCACCTGGGCGCCGTGGCCCTGGTAGGCGTCATCGCCGTGAGTCTCGCGAGCCGCCGGTGGCAGCGCTGCCCGCACTGCAGTCGCATGGTGCCTCGGGCCAGGCGCGGCTGGCTGCGGTGTCGCAGCTGCGGCCGGCAGTACCACCGCAGCGTCCACCTGCGCTAGGGCGCCGCTCAGAGGAAATCCGAGGCGTCGATCCCGCGCGCGCCCAGCAGGCCGCGCAGCTTGCGCAGTCCCGCCGTCTCGATCTGCCGCACGCGCTCCCGGCTGAGGTTCAGGCGCTGGCCGATCGCCTCCAGCGTCTCCGGATCGTCGCCTTCGAGCCCGAAGCGCCGCCGCAGGACGGTGCGCTCGTTGGGGGCGAGATCGTCGAGCACCGCCACGAGGTCTCCGCGCTCGCGGAAGAGCTTGGTGAGGGCGGCAGCGGGATCGGCCGTGGCGTCGGCGATGACGTCACTCAGCCGGCGGCTCTCGCTGCCCGCGGGCGCATCGAGCGACAGCGGCTGCTGGCGCAGCTCCTCGAGCTCGCTCACCTGCTCGTCGGTGAGCCCCAGTGCCTGCGCCAGCTCCGTCGACGTCGGCGCGCGGCCGTGCTTCTGCGTCAGCCGCTGCTGCTCCTTGATGTAGCGGGCCAGCAGCAGCTGCACGTGGATGGGCAACCGCACGGTGCGGGCCTGATTGGCGAGCGCGCGGCTGATCGCCTGGCGGATCCACCACGTCGCGTACGTCGCGAAGCGCACGCCGCGCGCCCCGTCGAACTTCTCGACCGCGCGCATGAGTCCGAGATTGCCTTCCTCGATCAGGTCGCCCAGCGGCAGGCCGCGATTCAAGTAGCGCCGCGCCACCTGGACGACGAGGCGGAGGTTGGACTCGATCATGCGCTGCTTGGCGGTCTCGTCGCCGGCCGCGGTGCGCGCGGCGAGCGCGACTTCTTCCTCGCGGGTCAGCAGCGGGATGTGGCCGATCTCGCGCAGGTACACGGCGAGGTTGGCGCGGCCCGTGTCGCGCGTGTCCTCGTGCTGGTCGAGATCCTCCACCTCCAGCAGCGTCTCGAGCGGCTCGTCGGGAACGCGCTCCTCCGCCTCAGTCATGCTCTTCCTCGGTCTCGTCGCTCTCCTCGACCTGCCCCACGCGCGGCGGCAGCGGCAGCAGGTAGAGCGGATTGTAGACCGAGCCGTCACGCCGGATCTCGAAGTGCAGGTGATGCGCGGTCGCGCGTCCCGTTCGCCCGATCGTCGCGATGGGATCGCCGACGGACACGCGCATGCCGGGCTCGACCAGGTTCTCCTCGTTGTGCGCGTACACGGTGAGGAAGCCGCCGTCGTGCTCGATCTTCACCACGCGGCCGTAGCGCGGCTCGCGGTCGCTGGTCACGACCACGCCGGGGGCGGCCGCGAACACGACGGCGCCCCGCTCGGCCTTGATGTCGATGCCGCGGTGCCAGCCCGACCGCCGCCGCCCGAACGTGGACGTCACCGGGCCTTCGACGGGCCACGCGAAGAGCGGCGATAGCTCGACGAAGTCGGGCACGAAGAGCATGAGGTTGCGGGGACCGCAGCAGCGCGGCGAGCCACGGGGCTCGCGTACCGAGGCCTCCATGCGCGTTCCGCGCGTCGGCGGGGGCGTCGAGGCCATCGCCCGGCTCGGCCGCGCCGTCACGCTCGGCTTCGCCGTGGTCGCCGCCGGTGACGCCTTGGCCGCCGTCGCGGTTGGCACGGTCAGGCGCTGGCCGATCTTGAGGGTCACGCGATCGCTGGGCAGCCGATTGGCGGCGACCAGCGCGCTGACGGTGACGCCGTAGCGTGCCGCGATGCGGCTGAGCGTGTCACCGCTGGCCACCACGTGCACCCGGCTCTCCACGGCCGGCGGCTCCGGCTTCTTGGGCGCGGCCGCGTGCACGCCGGCGGCGAGCAGGACGAGCGCGGCCGCCGCCACGCAACGCGCGCGCCCGCTGCGCGGATCGATCACGCCTCGGGCTCCGTGAGACGCACGTCGAACGCGGCGAACGTGCCGGCGGGCGGAATCCAGCGGACATCCACCTTGGCAACACGCGAGAGCGGCGGACCCTGCTGGAGGTCGCGCACGAGGGCTTCGATGTGGCCCCGCGGCCCTTCCGCGTGCAGACGCACGCGGCCGTCGCGGAGATTGGCGACCCAGCCGCCAAGGCCCAGGCCGGACGCGCGCCGGCGGGCGTAGTCGCGATAACCCACGCCCTGCACGCGTCCTACGATCACGATCTCGGCGGCGCTTTCCGGTGTGCCCATGGGATTGGAACGGTCTCGTCCCCGCCGGCCGGCGGTCGCCGACCGGCGGGAGACGACGATGGTCGGGGCGAGAGGATTTGAACCTCCGACTTCACGGTCCCGAACCGTGCGCGCTACCAGGCTGCGCTACGCCCCGATGTGACCGGGCCATTGTACACGACCTCCGGGGGGCCGGCGTCAGGCGTCCCATGCGTACTTGCCCACCAGCTTCACGAACTTGCACTCGCCGTGGGTGCGCTGGCGGATCTCCCCGCCCACGTTCTCGACGATTGTGAGCACCTGGTTGTCGGCGCTCCCGACCGGCAGCACCATGCGGGCCCCCTCCGCGAGCTGCTGCACGAGCGGCGGGGGCACGGCCGGGCCGCCGGCCGTGACGATGATGCGGTCGAACGGCCCCTGATCGGGCCAGCCGAGCGTGCCGTTGCCGACACGCACCCAGACGTTGTCGTAGCCGAGCCCCTCCAGGGTGGTGCGGGCCCGCTCGGCCAGGCGCGGCAGGCGTTCGATCGAGCACACGCGGCGCGCGAGCTCGGCCAGCACGGCCGTCTGGTACCCCGAGCCCGTGCCGATCTCCAGCACCTTCTCCTGCCCCGTGAGCTCGAGCAGCGAGCTCATGAGGCCGACGATGTAAGGCTGCGAGATCGTCTGCTCCTCGCCGATCGGCAGCGGGTGATCGCCGTACGCGCGGTCACGCAGCGCCTCCTGCACGAAGCGGTGGCGCGGCACACGCCGCAGCGCGGCCAGCACGCGCGGATCGGTCACGCCCCGCACGGCGATCTCCTCGACCATGCGCTCGCGCTCGCGCGCATAGCGGCTGTCCTCACGCTCGCTCTCGCCGCGGGCGCGATCGATCATCGCTTGCGGCTCCGTCTGGCCGCGGGGCGCGGCGCCGCCACGGGGCGGCGCAGCTGCGCGTCGAGCGCGCCCGACCAGTCCGCCATCACCGCGAGCGCGCGATGGTTGGTGAGATCCAGGTGGCACGGCGTGACCGCCACGTAGCCCTCGTGGACGGCGCCCATATCGGTCCCCTCGAGCGCCTCCCAGGTGGGGTCGCCCGTGCCGAGCCAGTAGTGAGTGCGGCCGCGCGGATCGACGTGCTCCACGATCTTGTCGCTGTACACGCGGTGGCCGAGCCGGGTGAAGCGCAGGCCGCGGGGCTCGCCGGCCGGCACGTTGACGTTCAGCAGCGTCTTGGGCGGCAGGCCCTCGACCAGCGTCCGCATGGCGACCAGCCGCGCCACGCGGGCCGCCGCCGCAAACTGGTCGTGGCCGTCGATCAGCGAGAAGGCGATCGACGGCACGCCGAGCAGGGTGCCCTCCATGGCCGCCGACACAGTGCCCGAATACGTCACGTCGTCGCCCAGGTTCGAGCCGTGGTTGATCCCCGAGGCGATCAGCGCCGGGCGCTCGGGGAGAAAGCCGAGCACGCCCAGATTGACGCAGTCGGAGGGCGTGCCGTTGACCGAGAAGCGCCGCTCGCCCAGCCGGTGGGGCCGCAGCGGAAGGTGCATCGTCAGGGCGTGGCCGCAGGCGCTCTGCTCGCGGTCCGGCGCAATCACCCAGACCTCCCCGAGCGGTTCCAGGGCCTCCGCGAGCGCCGTCAGTCCGGCCGCATGCACGCCGTCGTCGTTGGTGACGAGGAGGACTGCCATCGCCAGCAAAATGCTACCATGCCGCCCTTTTTCGGCCGTCATTCACGGGCGCATCTCTCACAATGACGGACATGCAACAGATCAGCCCCCGAGCCGTGCTCCTGGGTCTCCTCGCCGGCCTGGTCGTCTCCGTGGCCGGGGTGATGGGCGTGATCGCCTGGGTCGCCGCGTTCGCCGGCCTCGACATCACCGACGTCGGCTCGAATGGCGAGGTCGTGCGCCGGGCCAGCATCCAGCTTCCGATCCTGACCACGTGGCTCCTGGGGCTGCTGGCCGCCGGCATGACCGCCGGCCGTGTCACGGGCGGCCGCGCGTGGCTCCTGCACGGTTCCATCATCGGCGTCATCGCGCTGCTCTGCGCCCTGGCCGGGATCTCCGAGCGCGATCCGAGCTGGGCGATCGCCCTGTTGCTCCTCCTCACCGTTCCAGTCGTCCTCGCCGGCGCCGGGGTGGGAGCCGCCCCGCGAGCGCGGGCGGCGAAGTTCCTCGACCGCTGGGCGCTCACGCTGGCGCTGGCCGTGTTCTACGGGTGCACACTCATGCTCGCGGTCTACGACGGGGTGCTTGGATGGGCCGCGTTCGCCCTGACCGGAGCGACGCTCGTGGACACCGTGCGGCGGCGCTTCCGCTCCCAGACCAGCGTAGTCGCCGCGGAGAGCCTTGTGGGTTGAGACGAGGCCACCTAAAATACAGTCTCGACGATGGTGGCGCTCCCCCCCTGGTACGAAGTGCTGGACACGTTCTGCATCGCGGCCTTCTTTTCTCTGCTCGTCCTCAGACTCTGGCCTTCGCTCCGACCGCAGTGGAGGCGACCGGGTGCCACGCCCGCGTTCTTCGTGGCGCTCGGGCTGATGGCATTGTTCATCATCGCCGAGGACGTCCTGGAAGGCGACGCCAGCGACTTCGTCCCCCTGCTCGACTCGCTCGTGCGCGACTGGATGAAGGACGTCGCGGCGCGCGCATATCTCCGGAGCGCCGCCGTGAGGGTCAGCGCATTCACGGGCGTCGGGCTGGCGATCCTCACCGCCATCGGCACGTTCTGGCTCGCGGGCACGCGGCGGGTTCGCGACGCCGTGTTCTTCGCGACGGGGACGATCGGCGCGTGGGCGCTCAGCGGCCTGCTGAAGATGGCGTTCGCGGTGCCGCGCCCCCGGTCGATGGACAAGTTCGGGTTCCCAAGCGGCCACACGCTGGTCACGCTCGTCGCCGCGGGCCTGATGATCTACATCCTCACGCGCTCCGCCTCCAGCCGTGTGCGCGCGCCGTGGTACGCGCTCGCCGTGGCCGTGTCGCTGTTGTCGGGCGCGTCACGCATGGTGCTCGCCGCGCACTGGCTCTCGGACGTGCTCGCCGCGGTGGCCGTCGGCACGGTGTGGCTCGGGCTGCTGGCGTTCGCCGACAGCCGTCGTGACAAGGCCGCCGCGCGTGGCCGCGATGCCCTCGATCGTCTCCGCGAGATCGCCGGGTATCCCCCGTCGATCAGGGCGTCCGTGATCCCTACGAAGACCCTGTAAAATCCCGCGGCTGCGTCAATCGGTGGGACGCGCCTGGCCGTCGCCGCGGACGGGCCGACGGCCAGGCCTCGCGGGACCTCGAACGTGGCTCGTTACGGGGTGTACTTGTACTCGATCTTGGTGAAGTTCAGGCTGAGACTCTCGGTCGGGCGATCGGCGACCGCCGCACCGCCGGTGACGTTTACGTCGTCCTTGACCACGAGATCCTCGACTTTCTTCGCAGTGGCCTTTCTCGCGCTGACCTTTTTCATCTTGTCCTCCCCTGGGCTGTGAGCCCGCAGTCGACAGTCCGAGGAGCACTTATCCTGCCAAGCGCCTAACTGCCGCTATTACGGTTGTTCGGCGGATTTGCGCCTCGAAACACCCGGGCTACTTGCCAGGATCGGTTGGGGGCGGTCGCCCCGAAATGCCTCACGACGCCTCGCGGAGACTCGACGGGATGTCATAGAACTGCGTCCCGCAGTCCCGACACCGATATCGCCGACGGCGAAGCATGCGCGTGATCCTTTTGGCCAGGGGCGTTTGGGGCGCTCGATCGATTTCCACCGATCGACACCGCGGACAAATGTGCGCAGGCTGTGGAGCATCCATGACGGGGCCACCTTACGCCCGGTGGACTGCCGGCGCACCCTACGCGGCGGGACGATCACCTGGGCAAAGTGGAGCGCGGCCGGGGTTGCCGCGCTCGTAAGGCTTTGAGAGGTATGGTCGGGGCGACAGGATTTGAACCTGCGACCACCGGACCCCCAGTCCGGTGCGCTACCGGGCTGCGCTACGCCCCGATGTCTTGCAGACCGATATCTTACACCACGGGATTTCGGGGCGAGTGCGTGCCTACGGGCTGACCTTACCGTTGTCCATGCGCACGCCTGCAGACCGGCACCACTTGGGCCAGCAGTTGCCGTGCACCATCTGCTCCCCGTCTCGACGAATTGGGCTGGAGGGCAAGATCGAGCGGCTGCACACAGGGCAGATGACGTCGGCGCATATGGTGTGGTAGACGCGGCCGTCCTCGCGGAAGGCGACATTCTCGCCCACCCGGATGGTCACGCGGCAGACCGCGCACCGGGGAAATTCCGCTGCTGGCATACATGCGTCACGGTAGCGCCCCGTGGCGCTGGCGACTAGTGTGACCAAAGTCCTACGTGTGATACCTTGGCTCTCGCCTGCACCTTGGCCTTTCGGGTTGGCGCTCGCTGAGCGCGAAGACGCGGTGAATCTGGCATTGACCGCTTCGATCACAACGGAAGGGCATGTCCGCCATGTTCGTTCCCGAGACACTTCGCGCCCTGATTCGGACCAGGCTTGCCGATGGTCGCCTAGGGCACGACAACATTCGCGTCTCGGGCGGCCCGGGGAACGGCGAGACCTGCGTGGCCTGCGATGAGCTGATCACGAAGGCCAACCTCGTCATGCAAGGTATCGACACCGGCGGTCGGGTGGTTCAGTTTCACGTCCAGTGCTTCTACGTCTGGGACAGCGAGCGGGAGGCGAACCGCGTGCCCCCCGCTGGCTCCCGGCCCGTCAGGACGTCAGGACCGCGCTATTGATGAACCGCCGAGCCGCTCACGCAGCGCGGTCAACCGCTCCCGCACACGGCGCAGGGCATCGGCGTACGTGGCCTCCCGCAGGCCGAGGTCGAGCTGGCTGGTCTTGCGAGACTCGGTCATCAGGCGCTTCTTGGCTCCTTCGAGCGTGAGCCGCTCGTCGTAGAGCAGTGCCTTGATGCGCTGCACGAGCTCGAGGTCCCGCGGGCGGTAGAGGCGCTGACCGGCCGGGTTCTTCTTGGGCCGGAGCAGCTTGAACTCCGACTCCCAGTACCGCAGCACGTAGGCCGGCACCGCGGTGATCTGCTCGACCTCGCCGATGCGGTAGTAGAGCTTCTCGGCGGCGTCGGGAATCACGACGCTCACTGCGCGCCGGCGTTGATCCGCTGCTTCAGCCCCTTGCTGGGCTTGAAGGTGAGCACCTTGCGCGCGGTGATCTCGATGCTGTCACCGGTCTGCGGATTACGCCCGCGCCGCGAGGCCTTGCGCCGAATGCGGAAGTGGCCGAAGCCGACGATCTTGACGTCCTCTCCCTTTTCGAAACACCGGAAGATGATGTCGAAGACCGACTCGACGACGGACGACGACTGCCGCTTGGACAGGCCGTGATTGGCAACCGCGTTGACCAGATCGTTCTTGGTCACAGGGAAGCGTCACCTCCTCCGGGGATCACGAGCATCACTGGTCACCCCGAGCGATGTACGGCTTGTAACCTTTCGCCTCGAGCTGGCGTACGACGTCCAGCGCCGCCGCCCGATCGGCGAATCCCCCCACCCGCACCCGGTGCAGCTCACTACCGCTTTCGCTCGAGGCCGCCGCGGCTGGCGCCGGCGTCGGTGTAGGCGCCGGAGAGGCCGAGCCCATCGAGCCGCCCGCGCGCCGGACCTGCACCTTGAAGCCCTCGACCGCGAGATCCTTCGAGAGCGCGACGGCGTCGCGCAGCGGCAAGCTCGGCTTGACGACCATGCCGCCGCTCGAAGCCTCGGCCGCCAGGCCCTTGGCCGCGAGCCGCTTGTTCAGCTCCTCCGGCGTCTGCCCGCTGACGAGAACGTCGTACTGATCGGCGGTGATGTCCGGCTTCGCCGTGGGCGCCGTGGGCGCCGCAGGCGTGGGCGCCGCCGCGGCGCCGCCGCCCTTCCGCGTCACCGACTCTTCGACCTTGAAGTTGTCCTCGCGTAGCTTGGCGGCAACGCGCTTGGCCGTCTCTGCGTCCTTGAACGCGCCCACCTGCACCCAGAACGGGCCGCTGCCTGTCGGCGCCTTCGCAGTCGTCGCGGCGATGGCCGCGGTGCGTTTCGGCGTCGGCGCCGGCTTGGCGGCCACGGCGGGCTTCGCCGTGTCGGCCTTGGCGACGACATCCGTAGGCGCCGCGTCCGCCTTCGCGGCATCCGTCTTCGGCGGCGTGTCGGTCTTCGGCGCCGGCGAGGCCGTCTTGGCGGTCACGTCGGACTTCGTCGTCGTGTCTGGCTTCGAGGCGACGTCGGGCTTGGTCGCGGTGTCCGGCTTCGCCGCCGGCGCCGGCTTGGCGGGCGGCGTGGTCGGCTTCGGCGGCGTCGTCTCCGTCACCGCCATCGCGCTCTTGCTCTTGTCGCCCGGGACCGCCGCCGTCCGCGAATCTGCTTTCGGCGCGGCGGGCTTCGGCTCGACGGAGCGTGCGGCCGGCGGCGCCGACTTGGGCTCGGACGCCGTCGGCGCATCCGGCTTGTCCGCCGCGGGCGACGACGAGGTTGTCGGCGTCGACGGAATCGCCACGGGCGGCGACGGTGGCTTGGACGCCGTGGCCGGCCGCGACGGTGGCGGATTCATGAAGTCCAGCACGTACG
>JBKPRI010000147.1:0-32820 GCA_046734515.1 Candidatus Methylomirabilota bacterium
CCCAGCAGCCGGCCGATCCGTCCCGCCCGCCAGGCGGGGGCGTGCAGCATGAGGATGCCGGCGAGGCCCACGGGCGCCCACAGCACGGTGGCCAGGAAGAGGATGCCGACGTAGAGCAGCCACATACCGGTGTAGTCGCTCAGCATCGACTGCAGGAAGGTGAAGATGATCGCGCCGAAGACGGGGCCGACGAAGGTGCCGATGCCTCCGATGTACGTCATGAGCAGCACGGCGCCCGAGGCGTTGAGCCCCATGTTCTCGGCCGTGAGGATCTCGTAGTTCAGCGCGAAGAGGCCGCCCGCTACGCCGGCGAAGAACCCGGCCGCGCAGAACGAGATGTAGCGCACGCGCCGCTGGCTGTAGCCCACGAACTCCGCCCGCTCGGGGTTGTCTCGCACGGCATTGGCCATGCGGCCGACCGGCGTCCGCGAGAACGCGTACATGGCGGCGGCGGAGACGAGGACCCAGAACGCGATGAGGTAGTAGACCTGCCGGTCGCGCGTGAACTCGAGGCCCAGCAGCAGCGGCGCCTTGGCGCGGTTGGTGGTGATGCCTTCCTCGCCGCCGAAGAAGCGGTCGAAGATGAGCGACGAAGCCGCCATGAGCTCCGCCACCGCCAGCGACACCATCGAGAACACCGTGCCCGCGCGCGACGTCGAGAAGGTGCCGAACAGGGCGGCGAAGGCGAGGCCGCCGAGGCCACCGACGATGGGCAGCAGCGGCACCGGCAGGTAGAGCGCGCCGCGGCCGGCGAGGTTGAGCGCGTGGGCGGCGATGAAGCCGCCGACGCCGAAGTAGACGGCGTGGCCGAACGACAGCATGCCGCCCTGGCCGAGCAGCATGTTGAAGGACAGCGCGAACACGATGGCGATGCCCATCTGGTTCATCACCGGCACCGCGGCGCCCGTGCGCACCATCCACGGCAGCACGATCAGCAGGCCGGCGGCTGCCAGCCAGACGCCGTAGCCGTGCAGCTTCACGACTCGCGCGTCCCGAAGAGGCCGGCCGGCCGCACCATCAGGACCAGCACCAGCAGCAGGTAGGGAAGGATCGGCGCCACCTGCGCGACGGTGACCTTCCAGACGTCGTGGAGCGCGGCGCTGGCGCCGGCCGGCACCCCGAGCCCCATCAGCACGTTGCCGACCGAGATGTTCAGCGCGACGGCGAACGTCTGCACGATGCCGATCAGCAGCGACGCCACGAAGGCGCCGCTGAGCGAGCCGAGGCCGCCGACCACCACCACCACGAACACCACACTGCCCAGCACCTGCGCCATGCCGGGGAAGGTGCCGAGCACGGGGCCCGCGATGACGCCGGCCACGGCAGCCAGCGCGCAGCCGATGCCGAACACGATCATGAACACGCGCGGCACGTTGTGGCCGAGCATCGCCACCATGCCCGGGTGCGTGAGCGAGGCCTGGATGATGAGCCCGGCCCGCGTGCGGCTGAGGATCAGGAAGATGAACACGAAGATCGCGACGGCCACCACCAGCATGAAGCCCTTGTAGGCCGGGAATGTCGAGCCGAAGAGCTGAAAGAGCGAGAAGTCGAGCGCGGCGGGGATCTGGTAGCTCTTGGCCGGCCGGCCCCATACCAGCTGCACGATCTCCTCGATGAGGATGGCCACGCCGAAGGTGAAGATCAGCTCGGCCACGTGGCCGAAGCGGTGGACTCGCCGCAGGCCGTGGCGCTCGACGAGGGCGCCCAGCAGCCCGACCAGGATCGGCGCCAGGATCAGCGCGGGCCAGAAGCCGATGCGCAGCCCCAGCGTGTAGGCGAAGTACGCGCCCAGCATGTAGAAGCTGGCGTGGGCGAAATTGAGAACGCCCATCATGCCGAAGATGAGCGTGAGCCCGCTCGACAGCATGAAGAGCAGCATGCCGAAGACGAGGCCGTTGAGAACGGAGAAGACGATCAGCTGGAGCATGGACCGTGCGGGCGGAGCCCGAGGGCTCCGCCCGCCTCCGCCGGAGCTAGCTCGGACGCTGCATCTTGCACGTGGAGGGCTGCGTGACCTTGTCGCGCTCGACCTTGTTCTCGAGCGACAGCCCGTAGCCCGAAGCGTCGAGGTCGTGCTTGATGTTCTTGTTGGTGTGGACCGAGATGAAGATCGGCATCTGGAGCTGGTGATCCTCGCGCCGCATGATCACCTGGTCGCCGCCGAGCGTCGAGAACTCCATCCCCTCGAGCGCCTGGGCCACCTTGTCCACGTCCACCGTGCCGGCCTTCTTGATGGCCAGCGCCAGCATGTTGATGGCGGTGTGGATGCGCGGCTGGTTCACGTCGTTCTGCGGGTGGAGCTTGCGATAGCCCGTGATGTAGTCGCTCAGGGCCTTCGGTGGGTTGGGATTCCCCGGATGCGTCTCGTGCACGAGGCGGATGCGGCCCTCACCGGCCGGCCCCAGCGCCGCCGTGATGCCGTCGGAGGCGGCGTAGTAGGTGTAGAACGGCGCCTTGAGGCCGCCGTCGTGCGCCGCCTTGGCCAGGCCCAGCATGTCGGCGCCCCAGTTGCCGGTGATGACGGCGTCGGCACCGGAGGCGAGGATCTTCTGCACGTACGGCGAGAAGTCCTTCACCTTGCCGATCGGGTGCAGCTCGTTGCCGACGATCTGGATGTCGGGCCGCTTCTTGCCCAGCATGCTGACGGCGCCCTCGGCCACGGCCTTCCCGAACGAGTAGTCCTGGCCGATGATGTACATCTTCTTGATGTTCTTGTTGGCGGCGATCACGTCGGTGAGCGCGGCCATCTTCATGTCGGCGTGGGCGTCGAAGCGGAAGTGCCAGTAGTGGCACTTCTCGTTCGTGAGCGCCGGGTCCACCGCGGAGTAGTTCAGGTAGAGGACGCGGTTGCCGGCGTTGCGCTCGTTGTGCTTCTGCACGGCGTCGGAGATGGCGTGGGCCACGCCCGAGCTGTTGCCCTGGAACACGAAGGGGATGCCGTCGCCGATGACCTTCTTCAGCTGGATCAGGCTCTCCTGCGGGCTGACCTTGTTGTCGAGCGGCACGATCTCGAGCTGCCGGCCCAGCACGCCGCCGGCCTTGTTGATGGCGTCGGCCGCGTACTTGAACTGGTTGTGCCCGTTCTCCCCGGTGGCGGCGAAGGCGCCCGACAGCGGGTCGATGAACGCGATCTTGATGGGATCGGCCGGCGTGGCGGGCGCCGCCAGGCCGCCCACGACCGCGAGCACGAGCGCGAGCATTCCGAGGTTCCTGAGTGTCCGCATCACTACCTCCCTTGGCTGGCCTGGCTGGCGTTGCCCCGCCCGGCGGGGGGCGGGGGACGTAACGGTGACACGGCGGGCCGCCGATCGTCAACTGGCGAGCGGTGATCAAAACCCGTGATCACGTTGACAACGCCGCTTTTCTGCCCGTATAAGCAAGCAGCCCGTGACCCCCGCCGGTGATCCGATCCTGACCGTCCGCGATCTCACGATCCGCTTCGGCGGCATCGTCGCGCTCGATAGTGTCGGGTTCGACGTCGCCGAGGGCCAGATCGTGGCGCTCATCGGTCCCAACGGCGCCGGCAAGACGACGCTGTTCAACTGCCTGTCGCGTCTCTACACGCCCGACCGGGGCGACGTGCTGTTCGCCGGCCGCTCGATCCTGTCGCGTCCGCCTCACAGCATCGCCGAGCTCGGGGTGGGCCGCACGTTCCAGAACCTCGCCCTGTTTCCCACGCTGACCGTGCTGCAGAACGTGATGACCGGCCTGCACAGCAAGACGCGCAGCGACTTTCTCAGCAACGCGCTGCGAATGCCGTGGGTGAACCGCGAGGAGCGTGCCATCCGCGACGAGGCGATGGCGCTGCTCGACTTCCTCGAGCTCGACAAGGTGGCGGGGCAGCCGGCCGCCGGTCTGCCGTTCGGCACGCTCAAGCGCGTGGAGCTGGCCCGCGCGCTGGCCGGGCATCCGCGGCTCCTGCTGGTGGACGAGCCGGCCGGCGGCCTCAACCACGAAGAGGTCGGCGTGCTCGGCACGCTCATCAAGACCATCCGCGCGCAGTACCACGTCACCGTCCTGCTCGTCGAGCACCACATGGGACTGGTGATGCCGATCTCCGACAAGGTCGTGGTGCTCGACTTCGGCCGCAAGATCGCCGAGGGCACGCCGGCCGAGGTGCAGCGCAACCCCGACGTCATCCGCGCCTATCTGGGCGCCGACGAGGCCGGCGCCGCGGTGACCCGCTGATGGCGCTGCTGGAGGTGAAGGACCTCGAGGCCCAGTACGGCTGGACGAAGGTGCTGCACGGCATCAGCTTCGACGTCGAGGAGGGCGGCATCACCACGATCCTCGGCGCCAACGGCGCCGGCAAGACCACCACGCTGCGCGCGGTGTGCGGCATGGTGAAGACGCGCGGCGAGGTACGCTTCGACGGGCGCTCGATCGCCGGCCGGGCGACGGAAGACGTGGTGCGCCGCGGCATCGCGCACGTGCCGGAGGGCCGCGGCACCTTCGTGAACCTCACCGTCGAGGAGAACCTCCGCCTGGGCGCCTACGCGCGCGGCCGCGGCGGCAGCCTCGCCGAGGATCTGCAGAAGGCGTACCGGTACTTCCCGGTGCTGGCCGAGCGCCGCGCGCAGCTCGCCGGCACGCTGTCGGGCGGCGAGCAGCAGATGCTGGCGGTGGCGCGCGGGCTCATGCTGCGCCCGCGGCTGCTGCTGCTCGACGAGCCGTCGCTGGGCCTGGCCCCGCTGGTGGTGCGCGAGATCTTCCGCATCGTGCGCACGATCAACCAGGAGCAGCGCGTGAGCGTGCTGCTCGTCGAGCAGAACGCCGCCATCGCGCTGCGCCTGGCCGACCGCGCCTACCTGATGGAAACCGGCCGCGTGGTCATGTCCGGCTCCGCCGCCGAGCTCCGCGAGCACGACACTGTTAGACGCGCGTACCTCGGCTATTAGGAGGGGAAGAGGGGAACCCTTCTAGGGTGCCCCTAGACCATGGACATCCTCGTCCAGCAGATCGTGTCGGGCCTCGCCACCGGCGGCATCTACGGCAGCGTCGCGCTGGCGCTGGTGATGATCTACGAGGCCACCGACATCGTGAACTTCGCGCAGGGGCAGATGGCGGTGGTCAGCACCTACCTGGCGTGGTCCCTGCTGAACGCCGGCATGCCGTACTGGGCGGCCTTCGCCGCCACGCTGGCGATCTCGTTCGCGGGCGGCGTGCTCTTGGAGCGCGTCGTGATCCGCCCGGTCGAGGGTGCGCCGGTGCTCACGCAGGTCATCGTGTGCATCGGACTGCTCGTGATCTTCAACAGCGCCCTGGGGTGGATCTACTCCTACGTCCAGAAGCCGTTCCCCAGCCCGTTTCCCGCGCGGCCCCTCAAGGTGGGCAACATCTACTTCGGCGCCCATGACATCGGCGCGCTCGCGATCACGATCCTCGTGCTCATCGCGCTCTACGGCTTCTTCCGCTTCACCACGCTGGGGCTGGCCATGCGGGCGGCCGCCCAGAATCCCGTCTCCAGCCGCCTGTGCGGCATCCGGGTCGGCTGGATGCTGGCGATCGGCTGGGGCCTGGCCTCGCTGATCGGCGCGGTGGCCGGGCTGATGGTGGCGCCCATCGTGACGCTCGATCCCAACATGATGGCCGGGATCCTGATCTACGCGTTCGCCTCGGCCACGCTGGGCGGGTTCACCAGCCCGGGCGGCGCCGTGCTGGGCGGGCTGATCGTGGGAGTCGTCGAGAATCTCGTCGGGACCTACGTGCGGTTCATCGGCACCGAGCTGAAGCTCACGGTGGCGCTGGCCGTGATTCTCATCGTCCTGCTCGTGCGGCCCAGCGGCCTGTTCGGCCGCGCCGCCGTGCACCGCGTGTGATGCCGCCGCGCGGCGTGCGGCTCGCGCTCACGCTGATCGTCCTGGCGGTCGCCGCCACGCTCCCGTTCGTCCTCACCAACTTCCGCCTGTTCCAGTGCGCGCAGGTGTTCATCTACGCCATCGCCCTGCTCGGCGTGAACATCCTGATCGGCTTCAACGGCCAGTTCTCGCTCGGTCACAGCGCCTTCTATGCGCTGGGCGCCTACACCAGCGCCATCATGATCGATCGCTGGAGCGTGCCGTACGGCTGGACGATTCTCGCGGCCGGCGTGCTGTGCCTGGTCGCCGGCTTCCTGTTCGGCATCCCGGCGCTGCGGCTGGAGGGCCTCTACCTGGCGCTGGCCACGTTCGCGCTGGCGCTGGCGGTGCCGCAGATCCTCAAGTACTTCGAGCACTGGACCGGAGGCTCGCAGGGCATCGTGCTGACCAAGCCCGACGCGCCGGCCGGCTTGAAGCTCAGCTCCGACCAGTGGCTGTACTTCCTGACGCTCGTCGTGTTCCTCGTGCTGCTCCTGCTCGCGCGCAACCTGCTCGGCGGCCGCACCGGCCGCGCCATCGTGGCCATCCGCGACAATCCCATCGCGGCGCAGGCCATGGGCGTGAACACCGCGCTCTACAAGTCGCTCACCTTCGGCGTCAGCGCCGCCTACACCGGGATCGCCGGCGCGCTCAGCGCGCTGGTCATCGCCTTCGTGGCGCCCGATGCCTTCGACGTCTTCCTGTCCATCACGTTCGTGACCGGGATCGTGATCGGGGGCCTGGCATCGATCTCCGGGGCCATCTTCGGCGCGCTCTTCATCCAGTTCGTGCCGAACTGGGCCCAGGACATCTCCAAGGCGGCCCCGTGGGCGATCTACGGCGTGTTCCTCATCGGCTTCATGTACGTCATGCCGTACGGCATCGTCGGCGCGCTCCGGCTGGCGGCCCGCCGCTGGTGGCCCCGGCGCGCGGAACCGTCCGCGGCGGCGGCTCGTTCCCGAGGGTAAGATTGGTCCCGCGCTCCCACGCAGTACGTCCTGAGGAGGACACCATGAAGAAGGCTCTGCTGCTCGCGGTCCTGGCGGCCTTTGCGCTCGGGGTGGTCGCCGCCCCGTCCGGCGCTCAGACGCCCGGTGTCACCGCAACCGAGATCAAGATCGGCAACACCAACCCATACAGTGGTCCCGCCTCGGCCTACGGCACCATCGGCAAGGTGATCGGCGCCTACTTCAAGAAGGTCAATGAAGAGGGCGGCGTCAACGGGCGAAAGATCAACTACATCACCTACGACGACGCCTACAGCCCGCCCAAGACCGTCGAGATGGTCCGCAAGCTGGTCGAGCAGGACGAGGTGGCCGCGCTCTTCCAGACGCTGGGCACGCCGACCAACAGCGCCATCCACAAGTACATGAACCAGAAGAAGGTGCCGCACCTCTTCGTGGCGACCGGCGCCACCAAGTGGAACGACCCCAAGAACTTCCCGTGGACGATGGGGTGGCAGCCGAACTACCAGACGGAAGGCCACATCTACGCGCAGTATATTTTGAAAAATTTCCCGGACGCGAAGATCGGCATCCTCTACCAGAACGACGACTACGGCAAGGACTACCGCAAGGGCCTGCACGACGGGCTCGGCGAGGCCAACGCCAAGAAGATGATCGTGATGGAGCAGACGTACGAGGTGACCGACCCCACGATCGACTCGCAGATCGTCAACCTCAAGAACAGCGGCGCCAACGTCTTCTTCAACGTGACGATCCCGAAGTTCGCCGTGCAGGCCATCAAGAAGGCCCACGACATCGGCTGGAAGCCGGCGCACTTCCTCAACAACGTGTCGTCGTCGCTGGCCACCGTGCTGAAGCCGGCCGGCCTCGAGGCCTCACGCGGCCTGATCACCGCGCTCTACATGAAGGAGATCACCGACCCGCAGTGGAAGAACGACAAGGGCTTCCAGGACTGGGTCGCCTTCATGAAGAAGTACTACCCGGAAGGCGCGCTCGACGACCAGTCCAACGCCTTCGGCTACACGGTGGCCCAGGCGATGACGCAGGTCCTCAAGCAGTGCGGCAATGACCTCAGCCGGGAGAACATCCTCAAGCAGGCGGAGAACCTCAAGAACGTCGAGTTCCCGCTGCTGCTGCCCGGCATCAAGGTGAACACGAGCCCGACGGACCACGCGCCCATCGAGCAGGAGCAGCTTGCGAAGTTCGACGGCGAGCGCTGGGCCCTCTTCGGCGAGCTCTACGAGAAGAAGTAGGAAGGAACCGGCGTAGGGACGCGGCCGGGAGGCCGCGCCCCTACGCCGCCGGCTAGCGCCGGCGGACGCGCGCTGGCACGCGCGTTCCGCCCCGCTCTCCAGCCGTTACCGAGTAATAGGCGATCACCGCGGCACAGGCGACCACCAGGGCGATCAATTCGACGAAGCCTCGCATGCTCGTGCGCGCCTCAGCGGCCCGCGGCGGTGCCGCCGGCTCGACGGAGCGGTGCGGGGACCCGGGGAGGGGCAGCGGGGGCTTGGTGATGGCGTCGCCCGCGGCGGGGGCCGCGGCGACTTCCGCTGCCGTCAGGGCGAGCAGCACCGCGATCGAACCAGCTCCCAGGACCCGCCGAGCCGTACGCCGCATAGTTCATCTCCTGGCTCCTGACCCGTCGAATGCGAACACCCAGGAGGGAGCATCTTCAGTGCCAGACCACGGGCCGAGGCAGGGATCTCACAATTTCCAGCGTTTCCGCGCGGCGCCCATGTTGACGGGCGCCGCTGGTGGCTGCGCGCTGACCACCCGTCGCTCGGCTTGCCCGGTCAAAACCTGCCGGGGCGGGCGTTCCGCCGATCACGCAGTGCGGCGTCAGCTTTTGCGGCGCGCGTTGCGGTCGACGCGGGCGAGGAAGTCCAGCGCCGCGCGATTCCACGCCGCCGGCTGATCGCGATTGGCGAAGTGACTGGCCGGTGACAGTACGACCAGCTTGGCGCCGCGGATCTTGCGCTTCATCACCTGCATCGGCGCCAGCGAGGGATCGCGATCGCCCCCGATCAGCAGCACGGGCACGCGGAGCTTCGGCAGCTCATCGCTGATATGGTCCATGGCCAGCAGCGCGCGCAGCGAGTTCGCGTAGCCGATCGGCGAGAGCCGGCGGTACTCCTCGTAGAACTCGGCGCGGGCGGCCGGATCGATCTTCAGGCGCTCGACCAGGTTGGGGTTGGCCTCCATGGCGTACTCGGCCATGGCGTCCATGCCCTTTTCCAGCGTGATCTTGATCGACTGGGCGCGCATGACGAGGTTGTCGACCGACAGCGGCAGCCCCGCCGCCGAGGACGAGTTGGTCACCAGCAGCGAGCGGACCCGGCCCGGAAACCGCAGCGCGAAACGCGTGGCGATGCCGGCGCCGAGGCTGAGCCCGCCGACGTGGGCGCGGCGCAGGCGCAGGTGGTCCATCACGTCGCGCAGGTCGAGCGCCCAGCGGGCGAAGGAGACCTTGGCCGGGTCCTCGGGACTGTCCGAGCGCGCGTGCCCGCGCGGCTCCCACAGGATCAGCCGGTGCCTGGCCGACAGCGCGGCGACGTTGACGTCCCACATCTCGGTGTTGCCGCCGATCCCGTAGGCCAGCACCAGCGGCGAGCCGGATCCGCCGTGCTCCTCGTAGTAGAGCTTGAAGCCGTCGGTGGTCTTTGCGTAAGGCATGGCGTCCTCCTCCCGGACGCTGGCGAGCTTACACCGCCGCCGGGCCACGCCGTGGCTTGACAGTCCGCGGGTGGTTCAGTATTTTTTAACCGTCGTTCAGTCCGCATTAAGTCCCGAGGCGGTGGCCGGCAATGAAGCTGCGCGTCAACCTCCTGGTCAACGGCGAGCGCCACGAGACGCTGGTGGCCGTTCACAAGACCCTGCTGGAAGTGCTCCGCGAGGACCTCGGCCTCATCGGGACCAAGCACGGCTGCGAGCTGGGCGAGTGCGGGACCTGCACGGTGCTGGTGGACGGCGAGCCCGTCCTGTCCTGCCTGGCCCTGCCGGCCGACCTCGAGGGCGCGGCCATCACCACGGTGGAGGGCATGGCCCGGGGCAGCGAGCTGCATCCGCTGCAGCAGGCGTTCGCGGAGCTCGGGGCCGCCCAGTGCGGCTACTGCACGCCGGGCATCCTGCTCACCGCGCAGGCGCTGCTCGAGGACGAGCCCCAGCCGACGCGCCAGCGCATCAAGGAAGCGCTGGCCGGCAACCTCTGCCGCTGCACCGGCTACACCAAGATCCTCGACGCCGTCGAGCTGGCGGCGCTCCGCATGACGAAGGCAGGAGCCCGGTCATGAGCAAGGAAGCCTTCACGGTCGTCGGTCAGCCCCTGCCCAAGATCGACGCGTGGGGCAAGGTGACGGGCGAGACGCGCTACGCGGACGACCTGGTGCTGCCCCGCATGGCCTACGGCAAGCTGCTGCGCAGCGCCCACGCGCACGCGCGCATCGTGTCGATCGACACCACGCGCGCCCGCGCGCTGCCCGGCGTGCTGGCCGTCATCACCGGTCACGACCTGCCGCGCGTGAAGTTCGGCATCCTTCCCGTGTCGCAGGACGAGGAGGCGCTCTGCACCGACAAGGTGCGGATGGTCGGCGACGCCATCGCCGCGGTCGCGGCGGTGGACGAGGAGACGGCCGAGGCCGCGACCCGGCTCATCGACGTGCAGTACGAGCCGCTGCCGGCCCTGATGTCGATCCACGAGTCGCTGGCCCATCCCGAGGTGCGCATCCACGAGTACGGCGACGGGCCCAACGTCCACAAGAACGTCGCGCTGCAGTTCGGCGACGTGGACAAGGCCTTCGCGGAGTCGCACCTGGTGCGCGAGGACGTCTTCTACTTCGAGGGCAATACGCACCTGCCGATGGAGCAGCACGCCGCCGTCGCGCACTGGACGGCCGACGGCAAGCTGACGCTGTGGTCCTCGACGCAGACGCCGCACTACGTGCACCGTCTGCTCACCAAGATCCTCGCGGTGCCGGGCGCCCACATCCGCGTGATCGCCGCGCCGGTCGGCGGCGGCTTCGGCGGCAAGCTCGATCCCTTCGCCCATGAGATCGCCGCCTGCAAGCTCTCGCAGCTCACCGGGCGACCGGTGAAGATCGCCTGCACGCGCGAGGAGGTCTTCTACATCCACCGCGGGCGGCATCCCGTGCTGATGTGGCTCAAGACGGGCTTCACGAAGGACGGGGATATCACCGGCTCGCACATCCGCACGTGGCTCGATGGCGGCGCCTACGGCTCCTACGGCGTGGCCTCGACCTTCTATACCGGCGTGATCAATCCTGTCACCTACAAGATGCCCGTCTACAAGTTCGAGGGCGCGCGCGTGTTCACCAACAAGCCGCCGTGCGGGCCCAAGCGCGGCCACGGCACGCCGCAGCCGCGCTTCGCGCTCGAGTGCCAGCTCGACAAGGCCGCCGAGCAGCTGGGGATCGATCCCGCCGACCTGCGCCGCCGCATCGTCGCCGAGCCGTTCACCAAGACGGCCAACCACCTCACGGTGACGACGATCGGCCTCGGCGAGTGCATCGACAAGGTGGTCGAGGCCTCCGGGTGGCGCGACAAGCGCGCGCGCTACGGCGAGGCAGCCAGGCACGCCGCCGCCAAGCCGCTCTGGCAGTCGCGCAAGCGCAAGGGCGTCGGCATCGCGGGATCGGCGTACATGACGGGGGCGGGCACGGCCATCTACTGGAACAACATGCCGCACTCCGGCGTCGTCATCCGCGCCGATCGCAGCGGTGCGGTGGCGGTCCTCTGCGGCGCGACCGATATCGGCCAGGGCTCGGACTCGATCCTGGCGTACCTGCCGGCCGAGGTGCTGGGCATCGAGCCCAAGGACGTGCACGTCCACCCGGCCGACACCAGCCTCACGCCGGTCGACCTCGGGTCCTACTCCTCGCGCGTGACGCTCATGTGCGGCATGGCCGCGATCCAGGCCGCTACGCGGCTGCGCGAGGTGGTGGCGCGCGCCGTCGCGCGCAAGCTCGAGACGACACCCGAGCGCATCACCTTCCGCGAGCGCAAGGTCGGCGTGATCGAGGACTGGGACAAGGCCGTCCCGTTCGCGCAGGCCATCGAGCTCGCCGAGGCGATGCACGGCGTGCTGGCGTTCGCCGGCTCCTACGCGCCGCCCAAGCGCGCGGGCAAGTACAAGGGCGGCGGCGTGGGGCCGTCGCCGTGCTACTCGTACTCGGCCTGCGTGGTCGAGCTGACGGTGGACGAGGACACGGGCTGGATCGAGCTGGACGACGTGTGGATCGCGCACGATATCGGTCGCGCCATCAACCCGCTGCTCGTCGAAGGGCAGGTCGAGGGCTCCATCTACATGGGCATCGGCGAGGCGCTGATGGAGGGCCAGGTCTTCCGCAAGGGGCTCCACAAGCATCCTTCGATGCTGGAGTACAAGAGCCCCACGACGCTGGAGACGCCGGAGATCCACACGTACCTCGTGGAGACCGACGACCCCGAGGGCCCGTTCGGCGCCAAGGAAGCCGGGCAGGGACCGCTCTTGCCGGTGATTCCCGCGATCGCCAACGCGATCTATCACGCGACGGGCGTGCGCATCGACCAGGTGCCGATCACGCCCGACATGGTGCTGCGCGGCCTCGAGCTCAAGCGCCAGGGCAAGCCCGCCCGCATCGGCCCCGACAAGCTCCCGCTCTTCACCTTCAAGGAGCCGCTCGTGGTGGAGTCCGCCTTCGGCCAGGTCGCCGACGCCGTCGCGGTGCGCCCGTTCGCGGATCCGCAGCCATGATGCGCTTGCCGTCGTTCGACTATGTCGCGCCGAAGACCTTGGACGCGGCGGTGCGTGCGCTGGGCGAGGCCGGCCCCGACGGCATGCTGGTGGCGGGCGGCACCGATCTCTATCCGAACATGAAGCGCCGCCAGTTCGAGCCGAAGACCCTCGTCGGCCTGCGGGCCATCAAGGACCTGCGCGGCGTGAGCGGGACGGCGCGCGAGGGCGTGACGATCGGCGCGTGCACGACGCTCAGCGCGGTGGCCACGCACGCGGCCATCGCGCGCGACTATCCCGCGCTGGCCATCGCGGCGGGGGTGGTGTCCTCGCCGCAGCTCCGCAACATGGGCACGCTCGGCGGCAACGTGTGCGTGGACACCCGCTGCAACTACTATAACCAGACGTTCGAGTGGCGGAAGGCGATCGGCTTCTGCATGAAGAAGGACGGCGACATCTGCCTCGTGGCGCCGGGCAGTGACCGCTGCTGGGCCGTGTCATCGTCCGACACCGCGCCCGTGCTGTGGAGCCTCGGCGCGCGCGTGCGCCTGCACGGTCCCGGCGGCGACCGCACGATCCCGGTCGCCGCGCTCTTCCAGGACGACGGCATCCAGTACCTGGCCAAGCGCGCCGACGAGATCGTCACCGCGATCACGCTGCCGCCGGCGGAGGGCTGGCGCTCGGTCTATCTGAAGCTGCGGCGGCGCGGATCCTTCGATTTCCCGATCCTCGGCGTGGCGGCGGCGGTGCGCGTGGAAGGGGACGTCGTCCGCGAGGCGCGCATCGTGCTGGGGGCGGTCGCGTCCACCCCGCGCGAGGCGCCCAGGGCCGCCGAGGCGCTGGTGGGCCGCCGGCTCACCACGGAGACGATCGAGGCCGCGGCGGAGGCAGCGGCCGGGCCGGCCCGCCCGCTCGACAACACCGACCTCACGCATCCCTACCGGAAGAAGGTCACGCGCGTGTACGTCGCGCGCGCCCTCGCGCGCCTGGCCGGCCTCGATCAGGGGCCGCCGATGGAGGCCATCGCGTGAGCTCGCTGGGCGAGCGGATCAAGGCCCTGCGGCTCGAGCGCGATCTGCAGCAGCGGCAGCTCGCCGAGAAGGCCGAGCTGACGCCGAGCATGGTCTCGCAGATCGAGTCGGGCCGGCTCACGCCGTCGCTCAACACGCTCGGCAAGATCGCCGCCGCGCTCGGCGTGCCGATCGCCACGCTCTTCGACGGGCAGCCGGCCGGCCGCATCCAGGTCACGAGGAAGAAGGACTACCCCGTGGTGTCCTTCGACGGCTCGTCGGAGAAGTGGAGCATCCTGGGCGCCGGCCTCTTCGAGGGCAAGATCCGCGCGGTCGTGTCCACGCTGGACCCGCGCGCCCGCGGCGTCAGGACGGAGAAGGTGCTGATCAAGCCGGGCCAGATGAAGCTCTTCTACGTGCTGGACGGATCGGTCGGACTGCACTACAACGGCGAGCGGCAGAGCCTCGAGGCGGGCGACAGCGCCCTGCTGGACGGCGGCCTGCCCCACGGCTGGGAGAACCTCGGCACCCGGAAGGCCCGCGTCCTCTGGGTGATCCTGGGCTAGGAGCGAACATGGTGGTCGATTTCCGGACGGAGCCGTCACGCTACAAGCACTGGAAGCTGGCCGTGGACGGCCGCGTGGCCACGCTGAGCATGGACGTCAGCGAGGCCGGCGGCCTCGTGCCCGGCTACGAGCTGAAGCTGAACTCCTACGACCTCGGCGTGGACATCGAGCTCTACGACGCCGTGCAGCGGCTGCGCTTCGAGCATCCCGAGGTCGGCGCCGTGCTGCTGACGTCCGCCAAGGAGCGCGTGTTCTGCGCCGGCGCCAACATCCGCATGCTGGGCAAGAGCTCGCACGCCTGGAAGGTGAACTTCTGCAAGTTCACCAACGAGACGCGTAACTCGCTCGAGGAGGCCTCGACGGAGTCCGGCCAGACGTGGGTGTGCATGGTCAACGGACCGTGCGCGGGCGGCGGCTACGAGCTGGCGCTGGCCTGCAAGCACATCGTGATGGCGGACGACGGCAACACGTCCGTCGCGCTGCCCGAGGTCCCGCTGCTCGCGGTGCTGCCCGGCACCGGCGGGCTCACGCGCCTCACCGACAAGCGCAAGGTGCGCCGTGACCGCGCCGACTACTTCTGCACGCTCGAAGAAGGTGTCAAGGGCAAGCGGGCGGTGGAGTGGAATCTGGTCGACGAGGTGGTGCCCCGCACGAAGCTGGAGGAGACGGCGCGCACGCGGGCGCGGGAGCTGGCCGCGCGCAGCGATCGGCCGGCCGACGCCGAGGGCATCGCGCTGACGCCGCTCGAGCGGACACTCGACGGCGATCGCATCGCCTACCGCTGGGTCACGTGCGCGATCGATCGCGCGCGCGGCGTGGCCGAGATCACCGTGGCCGCGCCCGACGCGCCGCCGCCCACTGACGCCGCCGGCGTGCAGGCCCTGGGCGTGGCGTTCTGGCCGCTGGCGGTGGCGCGCGAGCTCGACGACCTCATCCTCCACCTGCGGGTGAACGAGGAGGCGATCGGACTCTGGGTGCTGAAGACGACGGGCAGCGCCGATCTCGTGGAGGCCCACGACCGCGTGCTGGAGCAGCACGCCGCGCACTGGCTCGTCCGCGAGATCCGTCTCTACCTCAAGCGGACGCTGAAGCGGCTCGACGTCACCTCGCGCTCGCTGTTCGCGCTCATCGAGCCGGGCTCGTGCTTCGCCGGCACGCTGCTCGAGCTGGCGCTGGCCTGCGACCGCTCGTACATGCTCGACGGCACGCGCGAGGGCGACACGGCGCCGGCGGCCACCCTGCGGCTGACCCCGCTGAACTTCGGCGCCTACCCGATGCCCAACGGGCTCAGCCGGCTGGCCAGCCGTTTCCTGGCCGAGCCCGGCCGCGTCGACGATCTCAAGGGCCGTCTGGGCCAGGATCTCGACGCCGCCGCCGCCAGCGAGGCGGGCCTGGTCACCTTCATCCCCGACGACATCGACTGGGACGACGAAGTCCGTCTCGCCGTGGAGGAGCGCGCGGCGTTCTCGCCGGACGCGCTCACCGGCATGGAGGCCTCGCTGCGCTTCGGCGGTCCCGAGACGATGGAGACGAAGATCTTCGCGCGGCTGTCGGCCTGGCAGAACTGGATCTTCCAGCGGCCCAACGCGGTCGGCGACAAGGGCGCGCTGCACGTGTACGGCACCGGCCAGCGCGCCGAGTTCGACCGGAGGAGAGTGTGATGGCCCGCGTCGACTATACCGAGCGCATTCCCAACAACGTCAGCCTCGCGGACAATCGCCGCCTGCTGCGCGCGCTGGAGGAGTGGCAGCCGCGCTACCTGGACTGGTGGAACCAGATGGGGCCCGACGGGTTCCAGGCCAAGGACGTCTACCTGCGCACGGCGATCAGCGTCGACCCGCAGGGCTGGGCGCACTTCGACTGGGTGCGGATGCCGGAGTACCGCTGGGGCATCTTCCTGGCCGAGCCCGAGCCGAACCGCACCATCGCCTTCGGCGAGCACAAGGGGACGCCGGCCTGGCAGGACGTCCCCGGCGAGTATCGCGGCACGCTGCGCCGGCTCATCGTGACCCAGGGCGACACCGAGCCCGCCTCGGTGGAGCAGCAGCGCCACCTCGGCCGCACGTGCCCGTCGCTCTATGACCTGCGCAACATCTTCCAGGTCAACGTCGAGGAAGGCCGCCACCTGTGGGCGATGGTCTACCTGCTGCACGCGCACTTCGGCCGAGACGGGCGTGAAGAAGCCGAAGCGCTGCTGCAGCGCCGCTCGGGCGACTCCGACAAGCCGCGTATCCTGGGCGCCTTCAACGAGCGCACGCCCGACTGGCTGTCGTTCTTCATGTTCTGCTTCTTCACCGACCGCGACGGCAAGTATCAGCTGGCCAGCCTGGCCGAGAGCGGCTTCGATCCGCTCTCGCGCACGTGCCGCTTCATGCTCACCGAGGAAGCCCACCACATGTTCGTGGGCGAGGCCGGCATCGGCCGCATCGTGCAGAAGACCGTCGAGCTGATGCGCGAGCACAAGACCGAGGACGTGCGGCGTCACGGCGGCATCGATCTGCCGACGATGCAGCGCTACCTGAACTTCCACTGCTCGGTCTCGCTCGATCTCTTCGGCTCCGAGATCTCCACCAACGCCGCCAACTTCTACACGGCGGGGCTCAAGGGCCGCTTCGAGGAGACCAAGAAGACCGACGATCACCTGCTGCGCGAGGCGACCTACCCGGTGGCGCGTGTGGACGGCGACGCGATCAAGCTCAACGAGGAGCCGGCGCTGACCGCGCTCAACGAGCGGCTGCGCGACGACTACGTGGCCGACTGTCAGCGCGGCGTCGATCGCTGGAACGGCATCATCAAGAAGCTCGGCATCGACTTCGAGCTGCGGCTGCCCCACCGGGCCTTCCACCGCGCCATCGGCAATTTCGGCGAGCTGCGGGTGTCGCCCGACGGTCGCGTGGTGAGCCAGGCCGAGTGGGACGCCCGCAAGCACGAGTGGCTGCCCACGCCCGAGGACCAGGCCTACGTGGCCTCGCTGATGAAGCCCGTCGTGGAGCCCGGCAAGTTCGCCGGCTGGATCGCGCCGCCGGCGCGAGGGATCAACGGCCAGCCGGTCGAGTTCGAGTACGTCAAGCTGAGCGCCCGCCCCGGGCAGGAGGGACACCGTGCCTGAGCCGATCGTTCCCAGGAGCTTCGGTCCGCCGCTCGGAATGTACTCGCACGGCATGATCGCGCGCGGCGGCGGCGACCTCATCATCGTCGCCGGGCAGGTGGGCCTCAACGCCGACGGCCGCGTCCCCGGCGACGACGTCGTCAGCCAGACCAAGCAGGCCCTCGAGAACGTGCGCACGGTCGTCGAGGCGGCCGGCTGCACGATGCGCGACGTCGTGCGGCTGCAGACCTTCCTGACGCGGCCGGGCGACATCGGCGGCTTCATGAAGGCGCGGGAGGAGCTCTTCCCGACCTACTTCCCGGACAAGGTCTATCCGCCGAACACGCTGCTGGTGGTCGGCCGGCTGGTCCGCCCCGAGCTGCTGGTGGAGGTCGAAGCGATGGCGGTCCGCCCGGCGCGGCGTGCGGGGAAGCCGGCGAAGAACGGGAAGCCGGCGAAGACGAAGCGCGCGCGGCGCCGGCGGTAGAAACAGAGCGGGGGACCGCGGCCGGTTCCGGCCTCAGTCCCCCGTCTGGTCCCGCCGTCCGCTCGCAGACCGCCCCTCGGACAGCAGGGACGACCTACACGCGGCGGTTGGTGTCGATGTACGTATCGTTGCTCCGGGTCATGGCGACGATCGCGAGGATCACGACGACGAGCAGCGCGGCGGCGATGATGACCGCGGCGGTCGGGCTGAGCCCGAAGATCGTGGTGCGCTCCGTCGTCACCGTGCGCGGCAGCGCCGAGCCATCGTCACTCTTGCTGTCGCTCTTCACGGCCGGGCTATCGCTCTTGGTTTCCGTGCGGGAGCTGCTGCTGGTGGACTTCTCGCTGGTCACGGCCGCGCCCGAGTCACTGGGCTTGGCTGCCGACGAGCTCGACGACGAGCTGGACGGCCCGGAAATGGTGCCGCTGGCCGAACCGGACGGCGTAGAAACGGAGCCGCTCGCCGACCCACTCGGGCTGCTGCTGGTCTGGGCGATGGCGCCGCCAGCGAGCCCGAAAGTCACGAGGGCTATGAGCAGGAGAACGGCAACGCTCTTCATGCTGCACCTCCGGCAATGGCAAAGTAGCAACGGCGATGCCAGCGTGTAGCCCATGGCAACAATGACAAGGAGCCCGCGATGATCGCGTCCGAGAGCCTGCCGCAGGACTTCAACGTCGCGACCTGGTTCGTGGACCGCAACGTGGCCGAGGGGCGCGGCGCGCGCCCGGCCTTTCATTACGAGGGCCGCGTCCTGACGTACGCCGACGTCCAGGAGCTGGCCAACCGGACTGGCAACGCGCTGCGCGAGCTGGGCGTGGGCATGGAAGACCGGGTCTGGATGTGCTGCCTGGACGCCCCCGAGTTCCTGGGGACGTTCTGGGGCGCCATCAAGCTGGGAGCGATCCCCATCCCCTCCAACACGCTGCTACGCGCCGCCGACTACGTCTACTTCCTGCGCGACAGCCGCGCCAAGGTCGCCGTCGTCTCGGCCGCCCTGCTGCCGGAAGTGGGCCCGGCGCTCGGCCAGTCGCCCTGGCTGCGCCACGTGCTGATCGCCGGTGGCCCGGCCGGCCAGTACCAGGGCTGGGAGGACCTGGTCGGCAAGGCCTCCGCCCGGCTGGAGGCGGCGCCTACGTCACGGGACGACGCCGCGTTCTGGATGTACTCGTCGGGCTCGACGGGCTTCCCCAAGGGCGCCGTCCACCTCCACCACGACATGGTCGTCTGCCACGAGACCTACGCCCGCCAGGTCCTCGGCATCCGCGAGACCGACAAGGTGTACTCCGCCGCCAAGCTCTTCTTTGCCTACGGCCTGGGCAACGCCGGCTACTTCCCCATGGGCGCCGGCGCCCAGAGCGTGCTCTACCCGGGCCGGCCCACGCCGGACGCCGTCTTCGAGATCCTGTCGAAGCACCGGCCCACGCTCTTCTTCGGCATCCCCACGCTCTACGCCGCCATGCTGGCCGTGAAGGACGCCGAGAAGCGCTTCGATCTGTCCGCGCTGCGGCTCTGCGTGTCGGCCGGCGAGGCGCTGCCGGACGAGCTCTACAAGCGCTGGCAGGAGCGGTTCGGCGTGGAGATCATCGACGGCATCGGGACGACCGAGATCCTGCACATCTTCCTGTCGAACCGCCCGGGCCAGGCACGACCGGGCTCGACGGGGAAGGCGGTGCCCGGCTACGAAGCGGTGATCGTCGACGACGAGGGCCGGCCGGCCAAGACGGGCGACATCGGCAACCTGCGCGTCAAGGGCGACTCCACGATGGCCTACTACTGGAACAAGCACGACAAGACGAAGGACACGCTGTTCGGAAGCTGGATCCAGACCGGCGACAAGTACTACCAGGATGCCGACGGCTACTTCTGGTACGCCGGCCGCGCCGACGACATGCTGAAGGTCGGCGGCATCTGGGTCTCGCCGGTCGAGGTCGAGAACACGCTGATCAAGCATCCCGCCGTGCTCGAGGCCGCCGTGGTCGGCAAGGAGGACACGGACCGCCTGGTGAAGCCCCAGGCGTACGTGGTCCTGAAGGATCCGGCCGGCGCCGCCCCCGCGCTGGCCGACGAGCTGAAGGCCTTCGTGAAGGACAAGATCGCGCACTACAAGTACCCGCGGTGGATCGAGTTCGTGCCCGAGCTGCCGAAGACCGCCACCGGCAAGATCCAGCGCTTCAAGCTCCGGGCCTGATGTTCGACCGCGCGCTCGAGACGGCGGACGCCACGGCACTGCGCAATCACCAGTGGCGCCGCCTGCAGGCGCTGGCGCGCGCGGTCAGCGGCGCCAACGCGTTCTGGACGGCGAAATGGCGCGCCGCCGGCCTCGCGTCCGCCGACGATCTTCGCGGCTGGAACGACTTCGCGCGCTTGCCGCTTACCAGCAAGCGAGAGCTGGTGGAGGACCAGGCCGAGCACGCGCTCTTCGGGACGAACCTCACGTACCCGGTGGAGCGCTACGTGCGCGTACATCAGACCTCGGGCACCACCGGCGCGCCGCTGCGCTGGCTCGACACGCAGCAATCGTGGGACTGGTGGGCGCGCTGCTGGGGCTTCGTGCTGGCCGGCGCCGGCGTGCGGCCGGGCGATCGCGCGTTCTTTCCGTTCTCGTTCGGCCTCTTCGTCGGCTTCTGGGCGGGCTTCGAGGGCGCGCGCGCGCTCGGCGCGCTGGCCATTCCCGGCGGCGGCCAGGACTCCCCGACGCGCTTGGCCGCCATGGAGACCCTCGGCGCGACCGTGCTCGTCTGCACGCCGTCCTACGCGCTGCACCTGCTGCAGGTGGCGCGCGAGCGCGGGATCGACGTCGAGAAGCTCCCGGTACGGATCACCGTGCACGCGGGCGAGCCCGGCGCGGGGATCCCGGCCGTGCGCGCGCGGATCGAGACGGGCTGGGGCGCGCGGGCGTTCGATCACGCGGGCATGACGGAGATGGGCGCCTATGGCTACGAGTGCGAGGCGCAGGCCGGCCTGCACGTCAACGAGAGCGAGTTCATCGCCGAGGTGATCGACCCGGCCACCGGTGTCGCGTCGGAAGACGGTGAGCTCGTGCTGACCAACCTGGGCCGGCTCGGCTCTCCGCTGATCCGTTATCGCACGGGCGATCGCGTGCGCCTGGTCGCGGCCCCGTGCGTGTGCGGGCGCACGTACCGGCGGCTGGAGGGCGGTATCCTCGGCCGGCTCGACGACATGCTCATCGTGCGCGGCGTGAACGTCTTCCCGTCAGCCATCGAGGCGATCGTGCGCCGCTTCCCCGTGGAGGAGTTCCAGATCGAGGTCTTCCGCGCCGGCGAGCTCGACGAGGTGCGCGTGCTGGTCGAGGTGGACGGCGGCGAGACCGGTGCGCGGCGCGTGCAGGAGGGCCTGCGCGCCGGCCTGGGCCTCCGCCTGGAGGTGGCGCCCGTCGCGCCCGGCAGCCTGCCGCGCTTCGAGCTGAAGGCGCGCCGCGTGGTGCGGCGGTAGGCGGGTGCTGCACGACCGCGATGCGACCACGGTCGCGCGCGTGCGCCGGCGCCAGCGTCCGCTGCTGATCGCGGGCGCGCTGCTGTTCCTTCTTGGCGGTCTCTACTCGCTGTGGGCGGTCAATCGCCTGCACGGCACGCCGGCCATCGAGGAAACCGCCGCGTTCGATCGCCCGATCGCCGCCCTGGCCCAGCGCATCCGGGCCCAGCACGATCGCCTCGAGCGTCTGCAGCCGGTGACCCAGATCGAGCGTTCGCTGCTGGCCGAGCTGCGGGCGCAGGCCGATACCACCGGCCGCTTGCTGCTGTTCATCCTTCGCTTGCTGGTGGGCTCGATCGTGCTGACCGTCGGCTTGATGCTGCTGGCCACGACGCTGGCGCAACGCCCGTTGCTCAGCATCTTCCGGCGGCTGCGTATCTAACGCATGCGACCTCACTTCCGCGCGCCGCGCGCCAGCTTGCTAGCCTTGGTGATAGTCGTGGTCGCGATCGTGGGCTGCGACAGGATTTTCGCCAGGCGGCCGGCGATCCAAGATCTCACTGGCGTGTATCGACTCACGGCGACCTCGCATGACTTCCTCAGAATCACAAAGCACTATGCGGCAATCCCGCCTTCTGAGATCGAGCTCAGGCCAGACTCGACGATCTCGATTCGGAATCTTCCGGATTGTGCCGTTGATGGCTTTGGCCATTCGGGAGGACGGTTTCTTTCTGGCGCCGGACGATGGCGGGTCGAGCACGACCTTACCGCGACGTCGATCGAACTCATCATCGACCCCGGCGACTCACTTAAGGACGGTAGGTATCTCGGCTCCTGGATGAAAGTTCGCCGGCGCTCGCCTCCCCATGTCCTGCAGGTCACGGTGGGGGATCCGGACTCTAGCCAATCACTCGAGTACGAGCGCCGCGACAGTCTAGTGTCCCCGCGCTCGAGGGTGCAGCGTCCAGATGACGAGGTCGAGGTCCAGGCGAGTCCCATCCCAGTTCGGCGTCAGCGTGCGGGCGTCCACCTGGGCGTCGGGGGTTAGCTCACCCGCCACGCCGGGCAGCGCCGGCGCCTCGGGAATCTCCCAGCCGTTCGGGGTCCGGAATTGCAGCGCGCCACCGGGTAACCGTTCGACGTGAAACCCTCCCTCATGCACGAAGCGGTGGTGACGCCGGCACAGTGACGTGAGATTCGAGAGCGTGGTGGGGCCACCATTGGCCCAGTGCTTGATGTGATGTCCTTGCGTGAACCTCGACGGACAGCCTGGGAAGCGGCATCCGCCGTCGCGATACTGAAGTGCCTGGCGTATCGCCGCAGGAATCGTCCGGGTTCGCGCCCCGACCTCGATCACCCGGCCGTCGGCGTCGTGGGTCATGAGCACGCGGCTGGCGTCGCACGCGATCCGTCGCGAGTGTTCCGCGGAACAATGACCTTCGTCGAGCACCGATTGCCCCGGTTGATCGGGGTCGGCCAGCACCGCGGCGTCGACGTGGACGACCACCTGGTAACGGCCGCCGGATGAGCCCGGGTCGAGGTCGTGATGAAGGGCGGCTTCGGCGATGATCCCCAGGGCATCGGCCTGAACCTGGGCCGTCGTTGGTGCGTACTCACCCGGGGCTTGCGCGCGGCGCTCGGCGTACAACCGATCGGTCGCAGCCCTGAGCGCCTGGCGAACGACCGCACCGACCTCGGGCGTGAGCCGGCCGTGGATGACGAACATGCCGTCCTCGTCCTGGTAGACGGCGAGCGACCGGCTGCGGTGCTGCCGCTCCTCTTCCTGGTTTTCGGCATTCCGGTCAACGCGGCGCCAGGCGCGGGTCACCTTCTCGACGTGGGTGGCCGTGCCGTTCCGGGCGACCGACAGCAGGCGCTCTTCGGTCTCGGGTGTGGCCACGCGGGTCAGGGCGCGGACCTTGGAGTAGGAGATCTCGGCGCGGGCGAAGGCAGCACGGATGAGCGGCAGGGTGGGGAGGGCGCGGGCCACCCGCGCGCGCTCGTAGGCGGCACGGAGCTGAAGATCGACGCGCCAGGCGAGCCACTCGGCGCACGACCTGGCGCCCGCGTGAGCCCAGCCGCCGAGGGCGTCGAACTCGCTGATCTTCTGCAGCAGCCTGGCCATGGCGACCTCGATGTGGGCGGACAGCTCGGCGATCTCGTCGCCGAGGCGCTCGGCGGCGACGACGTCGGGATGGAGCTTCGGCTCGTGCAGCATGCGGCCCTCCTTGCTTGTCGCAATCGTAAGGGCCGTTTTCGGAGGGCTCTGCGAGGCGCGCCACGGCGCGATCTCGGGCGCCAGAAGATTTTTGTGAGGCGAGCGGCGAAGTCTCGGCGGCGACCCGCCACGGGCCGCACACGACCGACGCAGCTAGTGGCGGCGCGGCGCCGCCGGCGTCACTCCGAAAGTCTGTCAATGCCCAAAATTCGATACAGCGAGCGCGCGAGGCGCGAATCACTCCTCGCCCGCGGGCGCGAGCCAGGGGCAGGTGAAGCGCTCGACCAGCGAGACGGCGCCGAAGAGGACGATGGCCATCAGCGAGAGCAGGATCATCGAGCTGAAGGCGAGCTCGGTCTTCCAGTAGGACGTCGCGGAGAGGATCACGTAGCCGAGGCCGGCGTCGGAGCCGACGAACTCGCCGACCACGGCGCCGATGACCGAGAGCGTGATGGCCACCTTGGCGCCCGCGAAGAAGAACGGGAGCGCCATCGGCAGGCGCACCTTCACGAAGGTCTTGAACGCGCTGGCGCGGTACGAGCGGCTCAGGTCGAGCAATTCGGGCGGGGTGGCGGCCAGGCCGGTGGCGGTGTCGACGACGACGGGGAAGAACGCCACGAGGAAGGCGACGATCACCTTCGGGAACTCGCCGTGGCCGACGATGAGCAGGAGCACGGGGGCGATGGCGATCTTGGGCACGGACTGGGTGAGCACGATGAGCGGGTAGAGCGCGCTCCGGAGCGCCGGTGAGTAGACGATCATGACGGCCAGCGGCACGCCGACGAGGATCGACAGCGCGAAGCCGCCCAGCGTCTCGTAGAGCGTCACCCACGTGTGGTGGATGAAGCGGTAGCGCCACTCCCAGCCCTCGCCGAGGATCGCCGAGGGCGCCGGCATGATGAAGCGCGGGATCTTGAAGGCGTGCGTGGCCGCCTCCCACAGCACCAGCGCGCCCACCAGCGTGAGGGCCGGCACCACGTACTCGGCCACGATGCGGAGACGCATCAGCGCGCGGCCATCCGCGGCGCGAAGATCAGGCGGCGCACCTCGTCGCTGGCCGCCTTGAAGCGCGGGTCGAACTCCAGGTCCATCGTGCGCGGGCGCGGCAGCGCGATCGGCAGCACGCGCGCGACGCGGCCCGGGCGCGGGGTCATCACCACCACGCGGTCGGCCAACAGGATCGCCTCCGGGATGCTGTGGGTCACGAACAGGATCGTCTTGCGACGCTCCTCCCAGATGCGCAGCAGCTCCAGGCTCATCTCCTCGCGGGTCATCGCATCGAGCGCGCCGAAGGGCTCGTCCATCAGCAGCAGGCTGGGGTCGGGCAGGAGTGCGCGGCAGATCGCCACGCGCTGCTGCATGCCGCCGGACAGCTCGCGCGGGTACTTGGTCTCGAAGCCGCCGAGCCCGGTCAGCTCCAGGAGATCGCCGGCGTGCTTGCGGTACTGGCGCGGCTCCAGGCCCAGCATCTCGACGGAGAAGAGGACGTTGTCGAGCACCGAACGCCACGGCAGGAGCACGGGCTGCTGGAAGACGAAGCCGACGTCGGGGAAGGGCTCGCGGACGGCCCGCTCGCGCACGCGGATGCTGCCGCCCGTCGGCAGCGTGAGCCCGGCCACGAGCTTGAGCAGCGTGCTCTTGCCGCAGCCGCTGGGCCCGACCAGCGTGACGAACTCGTTCTCGCCGACGTCCAGCGTGATGTCGTCGAGGGCATGCACGAGATCACCCCGCCGCGTCCGGTACGTCTTGTCGACGTGCTCGAGGCGGATCACGCCGGCCGGCTACTTCCTCTCGGGCAGCAGGTCGTTGGTGTAGAGCTCCTCGATCGGCACCTTGCGCTTGAGCTCGAGGTACTGCGTGTAGGTGTCGCGCGTCTTCTCCAGGCGCGCCGGCTCGAACTGGCCGACCGCCATCTTGCCGGCCGTGACCTCCTCGGCGTAGACGAAGCGCGCGGCCACCTGCGCGGCGCCGAGGGCGCCGTCGGGATCGACCTCGGGATGGTGCTTCACCACGTAGCCCACGCCCTCGTCGAAGTGCTTCTGCCGGAACGCGTAGTCGGCGCCCTTGAGGGTGGCGCGCAGGAACGCCTTGAGCCCGTCGGGATCCTTGGCGATGGTCTCCTCGCGCGCGATCAGCGACGTCGAGGACAGGTCGAAGCCGAGATCGGCCCACGCCGTGAGCACGCGGATGTCCGCGTTCTGCTGCTTGGCGATCTTGCGGATGCGCGCCTCGTGGACGACGAAGAACGGCACCGCGTCGGTCACCTTGTTGATGAGCGCGGGCGGCATCGAGGCGGCGTCCATCGTGACCCACGTCACCGAGCCCGGCTTGAGCCCCGACAGCTTCTCGAACACGGGCCACAGCACCTGATGGCTGTTGCCCGGGGAGATCGCCAGCTTCTTGCCCTCGAGCTCCTTGGGCGCCTTGATGGCGGAATCCGCGCGCACGAAGATCCCGTGGGGCGGGCGGCGGTACCAGAGCGCGATGCCCTTGACCTTCACGTCGCTGTTCGCGCGCCCCGCGATGACTGTGGAGATGTCGGCGATGCCGGCCTCGCCCTGCCCGGCCGCGATGCGCTTGACGGTGTCGGCCGAGCCCTGGCCGCGCACGATCTTCACGTCGAGCCCCTCGTCCTTGTACCAGCCCTTCTCGAGCGCCGTGTAATGCGGCACGTACTCCCCGGTGGGCACGAAGTCGAGAATGAGCGTCCACGGGCGCAGCGGCTTCGGCTGGGCCGGCACGCTCACGGCGGCGAGCGCGGCGAGAAGAAGGACGGCGAGGGCGGTGCTCACGATGCGAGCAGGTCGGGTCATCGGCGGCGGTCCTCCGTCACGGGAGTCTAACTCGCCGTTCCTTGGACACGCGGCGATTCTTCGGCTACCGTGATATGCGCCGCCGAGTCAGATCCATGATGAAAGCCTTCCGGATTCCGCTTCTCTGGCTGGGAATCGTGCTCTTCCTGGGCTCCAGCCACTTCGGCACCCAGCAGACGGGTGCGTGGGTGATCCCGGCATTGACGCGAATCGTGCCGTGGGCCAGCGCGCGCGAGCTTCATGCGCTGCACGCGGTGCTGCGCAAGCTCGCGCACCTCACGGAGTACGCGATCCTGGCGCGCCTGTGGTGGCAGAGTCTCCTGGCGTGGAGCGCGCGGAGGGGGATGACGGTGCGGACCGCCGCGTGGGCCGCGCTGCTGATCTGCGCGGCGTGCGCGTTCGCGGACGAGGCGCACCAGTCGATGCTGCCGACGCGCACGGGCAGCGTGGCCGACGTGCTCCTCGATTGTCTCGGCGCGCTGCTGATGCTGCTCGTGCTGCGTGCCCGCTACGAGCCCCGCGAGCCGGCCCCGCTCGCCGTGCCCGCGGACTGATCGACCCGCCCGTACGACCAACGTCCCATGGCGTGCCGGCGCACGCCGTCCGATAACGATTTCGGTCGAGGGCTCAGCGCAGCCGCACGCCGCCGAGGGTGTACACGTGCCACTGATTCGCGGTCAGCTGGGCCGCCGTCGCCTGGTACTGCACGACGAGCCGCTCCAGCACGGCGCGGCCCTGGCGGATCGCCTGCTCGAGCCCGGGCCGATGGACGATCATCTGGGCCTCGGTGACCACGACGACCAGCGTGAGGCGATGGCGACGGTCGTACGAATCGATGTCCGCGCGGCCCACCGTGTACGCGTCCAGCTCGTGGTCGTACTCGATCGTGGCTGGGGTGAAGTCGTGATACCGGACAAATGGGCGCCCTGGTTCTTCCGACATGATTGCAGGCTAGACGCGGGAGCCCGGCGAGGTCTTGACACCGGGCGACATTTCATTGACCGCAGACACCCGCAGGACGCCCGGGGATCGGTGTGAGCGTGCGCGGCCTCCGCAAGCCGGTGATCTCCCTGACCGCGGCGACCGGGATCGTCCAGGCCATCGAGGACGGCGGAGGCGACCCCGACCGGGTGCTCGGCCCCTTCGGCCTCGACCGCCGGCGGCTCGCCAACCCGCAGGGCTTCATTCCGAGTGGGGACTTCGCCGGTGTCCTCGACGCGGCGGCCATGGTTACCGGCGACGACTGCTTCGGTCTTCGCTTCGGGGCCCGCTTCAATCCCAAGGACGTCGGGCCGCTGACCTACGTCATCCTGCACTCGCCGACCGTCGGCGTCGCCCTGGCGAACGCCGGCCGCTACCTGCGCGTGCACAACACGGGCGCCAGCGTGGCGTACCTGCGACAGCCACCGGTGGCGTTATTGCAGCACCATCTCTTCGGCGTTCCCGAGGAGCTGCGCCGCCAGCACGTCGAGTACAGCCTGGCGGTCGCCCTCCAGACCGTCCGTCTGATAGCGGGCAGCGCGTGGTCGCCGCAGGAGGTGCAGTTCGAGCACAAGCAACCGGCCGACACGTCCCCGCATATCAAGGTCTTCGGCGCCCCGGTCACGTTCGAGTGCCAGGCCGGGGCGTTCGTGGTCGACCTGGAATTCGCGGAGCGCGAGATCCCGGCCGCCGACGCCCGGCTCTACCCGACGCTGACCCGGTATCTCGACGACCTGCTGCAGGCGATGCCGACCGAGGACGCGTTCCTCGCCTCGCTGCGCCGGGCCATCGGCGAGACGCTCCGGAACGGTCCGCCGGACCTGGCCACGGTGGCCCACGAGGTTGCGCTGGGCGCCCGCACGCTCCAGCGGCGGCTCACCGACGCGGGGCTCGACTTCAAGACGCTCGTGGACGACACCCGCCACCGCCTGGCCCTGCGCTATCTCGCCGACCCGAAGCACACGCTCACCGAGGTCGCCTACCTGCTCGGGTACTCCGAGACGAGCGCCTTCAACCGGGCGTTCCGGCGATGGACGGGGTCCACGCCGCTCCGATATCGCCGTGGTAAGCTCCGCGCATCATGAGTGACGAGCTGACTCTCCAAGAGCTGCGGGATCGGATGAAGGCCGCCGGCATCACGATGGCCGAGCACCGGCTGAGCATGGTGCGCAAGCTGTTGAGCGACGCGCTGGTGCACGTGCGCGCGCGCGACTGGCGCGCGAGCAAGACCGTGGAGCCGGCCGTGCGCTTCAGCGCCGGCGGCGAGGGCCGGCCGTGAGCGCGGAGATCGCCTATACCACCATCCGGGAGCTGAGCGCGGGTTACCGCGCGCGCAAGCTCTCGCCGGTGGAGGTCACGCGGGCGCTGCTGGCGCGCGTGGAGAAGCTCGACGGCGCGCTGCACGCGTTCGTCACGCTCACGCCCGAGCGCGCGCTGGCCGATGCCCGCGCCGCCGAGGATGCGCTGGGGCGGGGCGACACCCGGCCGCTGCTGGGCGTGCCCGTCGCGCACAAGGACATCTATCTGACGCGCGGCATCCGGACGACCGGCGGCTCCGCGCTGCTGGCCGACTGGGTGCCCGACGAGGACGCGACGTGCGTGCGGCGCTGGCACGAGGCCGGGACCCTCATGCTCGGCAAGCTCATCACCCACGAATTCGCGTTCGGGCTGCAGTTCCCCGGCCACCGCTTCCCGCACGCGCGCAACCCGTGGAACCTCGAGCACATCCCCGGCGGCTCCAGCAGCGGCTCCGGCGCCGCTCTCGCCGCCGGCCTCGTGCACGGGGCCACCGGCTCGGACACCGGCGGCTCGATCCGCGGGCCGGCTTCGTTCTGCGGCATCGTGGGGCTCAAGCCGACCTACGGCCGCTGCAGCCGCGCCGGCGTGCTCTCGCTGTCGTGGACGCTCGATCACACCGGGCCGATGGCGCGGACGGTGGAGGACTGCGCCCTGCTGCTCCAGGCGCTGGCCGGCCATGACGCGGCCGATCCGGCCTCCAGCCGCGCGCCGGTGGACGACTACGTGTCGGGACTCGACGGTGGCGTGCGCGGCCTGCGCATCGGGGTACCGCGCAACTACTTCTTCGAGGGCGCCGACCCCGAGGTGGAGCGCGCGTTCGAGGCCGCGCTGGGGACCCTCCGCGCGCTCGGCGCCGAGGTGCGCGACGTGCAGCTTCCCAGCCTCGCCGCCACGCATTCGTTCCTGCTCATCATGCTGGCCGAGGCGTGGGCGTATCACGAGCGCGACCTGCGCGAGCACCCCGAGCTCTACGGCGACGTGCTGCGCGAGCGGCTGCTCGGCGGCGCCCTGGTGACCGGCGGCGAGTACATGCAGGCGCAGCGGATCCGCTCGGAGATCTGCGCCGAGATGGCGGCCGTAATGAAGGGCGTGGATCTGCTCGCCACCCCCACTTCGCCGAAGCCGGCCACGCCGTACGCGGTGGCCACCGACCCCGAGTTCGGCTTCCCGCGCAGCAACATGCCGCCGTTCAACATCACGGGCCAGCCGGCACTGGCGCTGCCGTGCGGGTTCTCGTCGACGGGCCTGCCGCTTTCACTGCAGCTCGCCGGCCGGCCGTTCGAAGAAGCGCTGGTGCTCCGAGCCGGCCACGCCTATCAGCAGGCCACGTCATGGCACACGCGGCGGCCCCCGGTTTGACGCTTCCCATCGGAGTGCTGACGGTCGTCGTCGCGCTGACCGGCGTGCTGTCGATGACGCCGGCGGCGGTCGCGGGCCCGCCGACCGAGCAGCTTCGCGGATCGATCGACAGCGTGCTGAAGATCCTGTCCGACGCCGAGCTGAAGAAGGAGGCGAAGGTCGCGGAGCGCCGCCGGGCCATCCGGGCCGTGGCCGCCGAGATCTTCGATTACGGCGAGATCTCGCGGCGCACGCTCGCCGCCCACTGGCAGGCGCGCGCGCCGGCCGAGCGCCAGGAATTCGTCTCGCTCTTCGGTGACCTGCTCGAGAGCGCCTACATCTCGAAGATCGAGGGGTACACCGGCGAGAAGATCGTCTACGCCGGCGAGACCCTCGACGGCGGCCTCGCGGTCGTGAAGACCCGGATCGTGACCAAGCAGGGGACGGAGATCCCGGTCGACTACCGCATGCTGCAGCAGGGTGAGCGCTGGCGCGCCTACGACGTGAACATCGAGGGCATCAGCCTTGTCTCCAACTACCGCGCGCAATTCAACACAATCATCTTGCGCTCGGGGTACCCTGACCTCGTGACAAAGCTGAAGGCCAAGCGCGACGAGCGCCCGGGCGCCCGAGAGTTGAAGCGAGACGAGGCAGCGGCCGCCGCCGGCGGCAAGCCGCCTCTGAGGGAATCGCCATGAGCATGCGCTCGAGTCTCGTCATCATCGCGGTGCTGGTGCTGGCGTTGTCGGGACCGGTGTCGGGCGAGGCTGCGGGCCGCGGCGGTGGGGGTGGCGGTCACGCCAGCGCCGGCGGCGCGCATCGCGGCGGGGGGCATGGCGGCGGTGGCTCGCACGGCGGCGGTGGCTGGCACGGTGGCCACGGGCATGGCCACGGCTTTCATCACGGCTGCTGCGCGTTTGGCTTCGGCTTCTACGGGTTCCCCTATGCGTACCCGTACTATCCGTATTACGCGTACCCGTATCCCGCCTACTCGTACCCGTATCCCGCGTACAGCTATCCGTATCCGACCGAGTCGTATCCCACGTACACGCAGAACGTCAGCGTGGGCGCGCCGGCGAGCCAGCCGCCCGCCGTCCAGCGCGAGGTGGTCTACCCGAACGGCAAGTACGTCCTCTACGGTGACGGCGTCACGCAGGCCTGGCAGTGGGTCTGGGTGCCGAACCCGCCGCCGGCGCCTCCGCGCTGAGCGACGCCCCCGGCTCACTGCTGCTGTTGCTGTTGCTGTTCTTCCTCGGCCGGTAGGCCCGTGTCGCGGCCCGGCCGGCGCACGGGCGCCTCGCGGTAGGTCTGCAGCGGGATCGGACGCGTCTCCACGGTGAGCTGGGGCACCGGCGTGGCCGCGGATGCCTGCGTCAGGACCTCGGCGCGCAGGGCCTCGTGGGCGGTGCCGCGGAAGATGCCGCGGTTCGGCGGCACGTCGTCGTAGGTGCGGCCGTGGCCCACCACCACGTAGTGCTCGTCCACCGCGCGGTCGTGCGTGGGATCGAAGGGAATCCAGCCGTGCGAGGGCGCCCAGAACTCGATCCACGCATGGCTCTGTGACGGCGCGCTGCGCACCCCGTCCACATGGAGATACCCGCTGACGTACCGGCACGGAATGCGGCTCAGCCGGAGCAGCCCCAGCATCAGGTGCGCGAAGTCCTGGCAGACGCCCGCGCCGATCTTCAGAAAGTCCTCGGTGGTCGAGTCGACCTTGGTGACGTCCTTCTGGTACTCGAAGCGCCCGGCCAGGTAGCGGCCGAGCGCCAGCACGTGCTCGCCGAGCGGGCCCGTCCGCGCCGGCGCCGCCGCCTTGTGGGCCGCGCGCAGTGCCGGCGTGAGCTGCACCGGGCCGCCGAAGGCCAGGAAGTCCAGCAGCGGATAGGGGCCCTCCTGCACGCCGGTCGCCACCGAGACGGTACTGATGGGCGGCGCCGTCGGATGCGTGCTGACGAGCGAGCGGCTGGAGACCTCGATGCGGTCGTGGAAGCGCGTGATCGTGAAGTGGTGCGTGAGGTTGTCGTTCCAGTCCAGATAGCGGTGCACGCGCGCGGGCGGGCCGACGGAGAGCACGAACGAGCTCACGGTCTGATCGGCGGTCGACTTCGGCTGCACGCGCAGCTCCATGAACGACTCGCTGATGTAAGCGTCGTACTCGAACGCGAGGCGGTGCTCGATCTCCAGCAGCATGTCAGGTGGCGAAGTACTGGGTGCCGAGCGCGTCGTGGGCCTGGATCATCACGTCCACCACGCGTTCGAGGAAGGCCGCCTGCTCGCCGCCCGCCGCCACCCGCCCGTCGTGGTACGACAGCTCGGCGTGGAGCCGACCGACCAGCCGGAGCGCCGGCCCCGGCTCCCCGGAGATGCGCTCCAGGTACGCCTTCACGGCCTCGGTGCCGTAGCGCAGCGAGCGCGGCGAGTGCGGATCGAAGAGCAGGAACGGCACCACCAGCTCCGGCTCCAGCCGGGCGCCGTAGGAGCGGCGGTAGTTCTCGAGCGAGCCCAGCGCGCGCAGCAGCGTGCGCCACTGCGTGTAGTAGAGCGCCACGTCCGCGCGCGGCTCGGCGGCGCCGAGGGCCGGCAGCTTGGCGCGCAGCACCAGCGCCGTGCGATAGGTGCGCTCCAGCGACTCGCCGAGCTTCAGGAAGAGCCAGCTCTCGTCCCGGGTGAATGTGTGCTCGATGGCCCCGATGGTGGCGAAGAGGCCCTTGTGCGTGGCGCCGAGCGCATCGCGCAGTGCCGGCGGATCGGTAAGGCCGCGGCGCGCGTAGCCGTCCAGCGCGCGAAACGTCTCGTTGATGGCCAGGAAGGCCTCGACCGTTAGCGCCTCCCGCACCGAGCGCGCGTTCTCGCGCGCCTTGCGCAGCGAGTAGTGGACGGAATAGGGATTCGACGGATCGAGGAAGAAGCCGACGAGATAGCCCTGCGACATCGGCGCGAAGGCCGAGACCGGTGGCGCCACCTGCGCCGACGGGAAAATCGCCAGCAGGTCCTTCCAGGCCGACTGCGCGACCTGCTCGGCCAGCCCCTGGGTCTCCGTGGAGAAGTCCTCGGT
>JBKPRI010000148.1:0-5091 GCA_046734515.1 Candidatus Methylomirabilota bacterium
GCTCAACACCGCGGGCGCCATCGGCTTCATCGCGATCGGCGTCTGGATGCTCGCGCGCGGATGAACGTCCTCGCGCTCAACTGCGGCTCTTCGACCGTGAAGTTCCGCCTCGTCACCATCGAGCCTGGTGCCCCGGCCGCCGCCGGCCGGGCGCTGGCCGGAGGCACGCAGGACGTGCCGGGCGCTGACTACGCGGCGGCGATCGCCGCGGCGCTGGCGGCCGCGAGCGCCGCGGGCGCGATCGACGCCGTCGGTCACCGCGTCGTCCACGGCGGCACGCGCTTCACGGCGCCCACCGTGGTCGACGGCGCGATCATCGACGCGCTGACGGCACTGTCCGCGCTGGCGCCGCTGCACAACGGGCCTGGCGTCGCCGGCATCCGCGCCTGCCGCGAGGCCCTCGGCCCCGCCACACCGATGGTCGCGGTCTTCGACACCGCATTTCACGCCGCCCTGCCGGCGTCCGCGGCCACCTACGCCATCGACGCCGACCTGGCCGCGCGCCATGGCATCCGCCGCTTCGGCTTCCACGGGATCTCCTACGCGTGGGCGACGGCCCGGGCGGCGGCGCTGCTGGGGCGCCGCGTCGAGGACCTGCGCCTCGTCGCGCTCCACCTGGGCGGCGGCTGCTCGGCGGCCGCCATCCGCAGCGGCATGTCGATCGACACGTCGATGGGGCTCACGCCGCTCGAGGGCCTGGTGATGCGCACGCGCGCCGGCGACGTCGATCCCGCGCTGATCGGCGTGCTGGTGCGGGCGGAGTCGGCCACGCTCGAGCAGGTCGAGCACTGGCTCAACGAGCGGTCCGGCCTGCGCGGCCTGGCCGGCGGCGACGGCGACATGCGCGACCTGCTGGCCCGGGAGCCGGCCGACGCGCGGGCGCGGCTGGCCCTCGACGTGTTCTGCCACCGGGCGCGCAAGTACGTCGGGGCCTACCTGGCCGTCCTGGAGGGCGCCGACGCCGTGGTGTTCACCGGCGGCATCGGCGAGCACGCGCCCGAGGTCCGCCGCCGCATCGTCGGCGGCTTCGCGTGGTGCGGCCTCGCGCTCGATGCGGCCCGCAACGACGCGACGCGTGGGCGCGACGGCGTCATCAGCGCGGACGGCTCCCCGGTCGCCGCGCTCGTCGTCGCCGCCGATGAGGAGCGGATGATCGCCGCCGAGACGGCGGCGTCGCTCGCACGACGATGACGGACGCCCACATGCCGGCGCCGCCACGCGACCGGCTGACCGAGGCGCTTCTGGAATCCGCCACCGAGGGCATCATCCTGATCGACGCCACCGGCCGCATCACGCTGGTGAACCGCGCCGCCGAGCGTATGTTCGGCTATCCGCGGACCGAGCTGCTCGGCCAGCCCCTGGAGATCCTGCTGCCGGAGCGGATCCGCCCCGGGCACGTCGGCCATCGCACCGGCTACTTCGCGGGGCCGCGCGTGCGGCCGATGGGCATCGGGCTCGACCTCTCGGGTCGCCGCAAGGACGGCGCCGAGTTCCCGGTCGAGATCAGCCTCAGCTACGTCGAGACGGCCGACGGCATACTGGCGATGGCGTTCGTGACCGACATCACCGAGCGCAAGCGGGCCGAGGCCGAGCTGCGGCAGCAGCGCGAGACGCTCTACCAGTCGGAGAAGATGGCGGCGCTGGGCACGCTGTCGGCCGGCATCGCGCACGAGATGAACAACCCGCTCGGCATCATGACGACGCGCATCGAGGTGATGCTGCTCGAAGCCGAGGGCCAGCACCTGCCGCCCCAGGTGATCGAGGACCTGCGCGTCTTGCACCGGGCCAGCCAGCGCGTGGCGCGGATCGCGGCGAGCCTGCGCTCGTTCGCGCGGCAGTCGCCGGGCGAGCGCGGCGCCGTGGATCTCAACGGGATCGTCGAGGAGACGCTGCTGCTGATGCAGAAGCCGCTGGCCGCCGACAACATCCGCATCTTCACGACCCTGGCCGGCGGATTGCCGCCCGTCCACGGCGACGCCAACGCGCTCCACCAGGTCCTGATGAATCTCGTCACCAACGCGCGCGAGGCGATGGCCGGCGGCGGCGAGGTCCACGTGGAGACGCGCGTGATGCCGGAGCGGCCGGGCTGGGTGCAGCTCACCGTCGCCGACACGGGGCCCGGCATCCCGGCTGACACGCTGTCCCGCATCTTCGATCCGTTCTTCACCACGAAGCCGACGGGGACGGGGCTCGGGCTCTCCGTCACCTACGGGATCGTGCAGGACCACGGCGGGCGCCTGGAGGTGCAGTCACCGCCCGGCGCCGGCACCACGTTCACGCTCAGCTTCCCGGCGATGGCCCCGGCCTGAGCGGCCCCGCCGCGAAGTGATCGCAGAGCGCCGGGGCGGCGCGTCCCCGGCGGGCGGTGGCGCTGGGGCGCCGCCGCCCCAGCGCGCGCCTCGGCGTGTCGTGCAAGTGACCGACTTCGTGCGCTTCCTGCGTGGCACTCGCGTTGCTCTTCCTGGACGCCGTGGAGGCCACAGAAGAATGACGCCCGAGCACGACCACCTCAGTATCCCGCGCCTGCGCCGTCACCTCGACACGGGGGTGGTCGGCCACCACATCTACCTGCTCGGCACGGTGGACTCGACGAACAAGGTCTTGCGGAAGCTCGCCGACGCGGGCGCCGGCGAGGGCACGGTGGTGCTCGCGGAGGCCCAGACGGCCGGGCGGGCACGGCCGGGCGCGCGCTGGTTCTCACCCGACTGCGCGAACCTCTACATCTCCGTGCTCTTCCGCCCGGCGCTCGCCGCGCGCGATGTGGCGCTGTTCGCGCCGATCGCCTCGCTGGCCATGGCCGAGGCCGTCGAGGCCGAGGACCTCAGTGCGGAGATCCGCTGGCCCAACGACGTGGTCGTCGACGGCCGCAAGGTCGCCGGCACGCTGGTGGAGTGCGCCACGCGCGACGACCACGTGAGCCACGTGATCCTCGGGATCGGCGCCAACCTCAACGTCAGCCGCGCCGAGCTCGACGCGGCCCTCGGCGCCGAGGCGTCGCACGCCGCGTCGGTGAGCGAGCTCGTCGGCGCGCCGGTCGACCGCAATGCCTTCACCGCGCGGTTCCTGAACTTGCTCGAAAAATGGCAGCGCGTGTTCACGATCGAAGGTCCCGAGGTGGTGCTGGCGGCCTGGCGGGCGCGCGGCGCGCTGCGCGACCGTCCCCTGGCCGCGCTGCACCGGGACGACAAGGAGGGCCGGTGATGGCCACGCGCATGCGCGTGCTGCTGGCGACCGACGGCTCGACGGATGCGCAGGCGGCGGCGGCATGGCTCGCCGACTTTCCCTTGCCGGCCGACACCACGATCCGCGTCACGACGGTGGCGGGCGTCACGCCGGCCTCGCTCGACATTCCCACCGTGCGCGACTTCCAGGCCTCGCTGCGCCACGAGGCGCGGGTGGTGGCCGACCGGACCTGCGCCCGGCTGGCCGGCCGCGTCCGCACCCTCGAGGCCCACGTCCTGGAAGGTGACGCGCGCGAGGCGCTGGTGCGCGCCGCCGAGGAGTGGCCGGCCGATCTCGTGGTCATGGGCGCACGCGGACTGAGCGTCATGGCCGGGCTGGTGCTCGGCAGCGTCTCCCTGGCCGTGGCACGGCACGCCCCCTGTCCGGTGCTCGTCGTCAACAGCGGCGCGCGGCCCCTCCGCCACATCCTCGTCGCGATCGACGGCTCGGAGCCGGCCCAGGCGGCGGCGGAGTTCGTCGCGCGGCTCCCGCTCGATCCCGCGCTGACCGTGCAGGTCCTCGGGGTCGTGGAGCGCCCGCGGTTTCCCTCGACCGCGCCCGCCGCGCTCGCCGCACATCTACGCGCCGCGGTCGAGCAGCTCGTCGCGGAGCGCACGAGCGCGCTGGGCCCGGCCCTGGAGCAGGCGGCGGACGCGTTCGGTCCGGGGGCGCCGCGCGTCGAGCGCCGGATCGCCGTGGGGGATCCCACCGACCAGATCGTGCGCGCGGCGGACACGACGGACACCGACCTGGTGGTGGTGGGTGCGCGGGGGCTCGGCGCCCTCAAGCGCCTCCTGCTGGGCAGCGTCTCCGAGGCCGTGCTGCGGAGTGCCGAGCGCTCCGTGCTCATCGTGCGCGCCGCCGGATGAGGACGGGAATCCACGTCCGGCTGACCGAGCCCGGCGCGGAGGTCGACGCGCTCGAGCGGGCGCTGGCCCGCGCCGGAGACGGGGCCTTCGTCACCGGCGACGTCGGCTGTATCAGCTCGTGGAATCGCGCCGCCGAGAAGCTCCTCGGCTATGCGCCGCACGAGGTGCTCGGGCGCGCCTGCGGTGACCTCTTCGACGGCTGCGACGGCGACGGCAACCGGCACTTCGACATGCGCGCGCGCACGAAGGGCGGCCGCCCCATCTGGCTGAGCATGAGCGTGCTGACCACGCCGGGAACCGCCGGGGAGCGGCTGACCGTCCATCTCTTCCGGGATGTCACGGCCAGCAAGGAGCTGCTGGCCGTCGTCCACGACTGCCTGGGGGCGACCAACGGCGCCGCCCTGGGTGGCGGCCGCGCCGCCGCGCTCTCACCGCGCGAGCGCGATGTGCTGCGACTGATGACCCAGGGCCTCAACACGGCCGCCCTCGCCGAGCGCCTGCAGCTGAGCCCGGCCACCGTTCGCAATCACGCCCAGAGCATCCTCGCCAAGCTCGGCGTGCACAGCCGCCTCGAGGCGGTGGCGTTTGCCACGCGGGCCCGGCTCTTCTGAGCCGGCCCCTCTCAGGTCAGATGGTGTCGTTCCAGTCGGCGGTGAAGACGTCGAGGCCGCGGGGCGAGGTGGCGCCGCGGCTGCCGCAGAAGACGAGCCGCTTGCCATCGCGCGTGAACATGGGGAAAGACGCGAAGCCGTCGGCCCACGTCACGCGCTCGAGCCCCGAGCCGTCGAGGTTGACCAGGTACAGCGCGAACGAGCGTCCGGAGGGATCGTGCAGGTTCGACGCGAAGATGATCTGGCGCCCGTTCGGATGCAGGAACGGCGCGAAGTTGGCGCCGGCCAGCCGGGTGACGCGGGTGAGCGCCGTGCCGTCCGCCTTCATCATGTAGATGTCCAGCCGCCGCGGACGCACCAGCCCTTGCCGCAGCAGCGCGCGATAGTCG
>JBKPRI010000149.1:0-5873 GCA_046734515.1 Candidatus Methylomirabilota bacterium
CACCGTCGTGTCCATCACGCTGTCGCTGGTGGCCGTGTTCATCCCCGTGCTGTTCATGGGGGGCGTGCTGGGCCGGCTGCTGCGCGAGTTCGCCGTGACGATCGCGGTGGCCATCCTGATCTCGGGCGCGGTGTCGCTCACGCTGACGCCGATGCTGGCCAGCCGGTTCCTCCGCGCCGGCGCCGAGCGCCGAGGCCGCGTCTTCGAGGCCAGCGAGCGGGCCTTCGCCGCCCTGCTGCGGACCTACGAGCGCACGCTCGACTGGAGCCTGCGCCACCGCGGGCTCGTGCTGGCGGCCTTTGCCCTGAGCCTCGGCGCCACCGCGGTGCTGTTCACGCTGGTCCCGAAGGGCTTCATCCCCAGCGAAGACACCGGCCGGATCATCGCCTTCACCGAGGGGCCGCAAGACACGTCCTTCGAGGCCATGGTGCAGCGCCAGCAGCAGGCGGCCGCGATCGTCGCCGCGAATCCGGCCGTCGAGGCGGTGATGTCCACCGCGGGCGCCGGCGGTCCCGGCGGCAGCCGCAACAGCGGTCTGCTGTTCGTGCGCCTGAAGCCGCGCGGCGAGCGCCCGCGCGCCGACCAGGTCGTGGCCGAGCTGCGGCCGGCGCTGGCCCGCGTGGCCGGCCTGCGTGTCTATCCGCAGGTGCCGGCGTCGATCTCCATCGGCGGCTCGCTGTCGAGCGGCCTCTACCAGTACACGCTGCGCAGCACCGATCCCGCCACGCTGTACGCGTGGGTTCCGAAGCTCGACGAGCGGCTGCGCCGGGTGCCCGGGCTCACCGACGTGAAGACCAGCCTGCAGGTGGCGAGCCCGCGGATCAGCGTGCAGATCGATCGCGAGCAGGCCGCCGCCCACGGTGTCACCGCGCGGCAGATCGAGACGGCGCTCTACAGCGCGTATGGCTCGCGGCAGGTCTCCACGATCTACACGCCGACGAACACGTACTGGGTGATCATGGAGATCCTGCCGGAGCTCGAGCCCGACCCCGCCGTGCTGCCGCTCGTCCACGTGAACGCGGGCGGCGGCAAGCTGGTCCCGCTCGGCGCGGTGGCGCGGCTCGAGCGCGGCGTGGGGCCGCTGTCGATCGATCACATCGGCCAGCTGCCGGCGGTGACCTTTTCCTTCAATCTGGCCCCCGGCGTCGCGCTGAGCGACGCGGTCCAGCGTCTCCACGCGGTGGAGCGCGAGGTCGCGCTGCCGGCCAGCATCGTGACGAGCTTCCTGGGCGCCGCCCAGCAGTTCCAGCAGTCGGTGCAGGGCATGGCCGTCCTGCTGCTGGTCGCCGTCGCCGTGATCTACCTGGTGCTCGGCATTCTCTACGAAAGCTTCGTGCACCCGCTCACGATCCTGTCCGGGCTGCCGGCCGCCGCCGTCGGGGCGCTGCTCACGCTGCTGGCCTTCCGGCGCGACCTCGACATCTACGGCGTGGTCGGGATCATCCTGCTCATCGGCATCGTCAAGAAGAACGCGATCATGCAGATCGACTTCGCGCTCGAGGCGCAGCGCCAGGGCAAGGATCCGCTGGCGGCGATCCGCGAGGGCGCCCTCGTGCGGTTCCGTCCCATCATGATGACCACGCTGGCTGCCATCGCGGGCGCCGTGCCCATCGCGCTCGGACTCGGCGCCGGCGGCCGCGCGCGCCAGCCGCTCGGGCTCGCGGTCGTCGGCGGCCTGCTGCTCTCGCAGCTGGTCACGCTCTATCTGACCCCCGCGCTGTTCCTCGCGTTCGGCGGTCTTGCGGCGCGTCTCACGCGGTGGCGTCCGCGCGGCGCCTGGCGGAGGCGTCCGGCGACCCGGCCGGCCGCCGGGGCGTAGCTTTTACACCGGGCGGCCGCTGGCACGCGATTCGCTCACTTCCACACCATGAAGAAGCGCAAGACTGCCGCCAGACGCCCGCCCAAGCACCCGCAGCACGGTGTGTCCGAGGAGGATCTGCAAGGGCCGCCCGCGCGCGAAACGATCGTGATCCGTGGCGACACCGAGCGCCAGGCCGAGGAAGCGGCGCGGGAGTACACGCAATCGAGCCCTCGGCTGACCGCCGGTGACGTCGATGCCGACTGGCGCCGCGCCGACAGCGTCGGCGAGGAGGCACCGGGCGGCACGGTGGCGACGCCGGACCAGAACGTCGTGGACGAGATCGGGGCTGCGCTCGGCGTCCCGCGCGCTCCCGACGAGCCGTTCCGTCCGTCGAGCGAGATCCTCGAGGGCCGAGACCGCTATCGAGCGGAAGAGGAGGAGTAAGGGGCATGAGAGCGATGACCTTCGTGAGCGGCGCCGCCATCGGCGCCGGCCTGATGTACCTGATGGACCCGGACCGCGGCGAGCGCCGCCGGGCGGATCTGCGCGACACGCTGTCCGAGCTGAGCGAGAGCGAGCTCGTCGAGCGCGCGCTCGAGCGGGCGCGGCAGCTCGAGCCGCTCGTGGAGCGCGCCCGGAAGTACGAGCCGGTGGCCGCGATGCGGGGGATGGACATGAACGCCTTGATGGACCGCTCGACGCAGATGCTGGAACGCTCGGGAGTGCTGGAGGCCCCGGCCCGCTGGTGGGCGCGTGCCTCGAAGCGTCCCGAGGTCCGGCGCGGCATGCAGCGGCTCAGCTGGCCGCGGCGCCGGCGCTCGGCGTTTGAGGCCGGTGACTGGGCCCTCCTTGGCGGCCTGCTCGGCGCGACCGTGGTCGGGCTGTGGCTCGGCCGGCGCGCGCTGACCGGGAACAGCGAGTTCGAGACCGAGCGCGCGGTGACGATCGACGCGCCGGTGGAGCGTGTGTACGAGTTCTGGAACGACGTCGAGAACTTCCCGCGGTTCATGTCGCACGTGCGCGAGGTGCGCCGCGTGGGCCCCGATCGCAGCCGCTGGACCGTGGCCGGCCCCGCCGGCGCGCCGGTCGAGTGGGAGGCCGTCGTCACCCAGCGCGCGCCCAACGATTCGATCAGCTGGCGCACGGTGGAGGGCTCGCTCGTCGATCACCGCGGCACGGTGCGGTTCCGCCCGCAGGGGCCCAACGCCACGCGCGTGGACGTGCGGCTCAGCTACCGCCCGACCGGCGGGCAGCTCGGGCGCGGTCTCGCGGCGTTGTTCGGCAGTGATCCCGAATCGGTCATCGATGCCGACCTGGCCCGTCTCGCCACGCAGTTCCGCAGCCAGCGGGCGCCCATCGGTGAGACGGGGACGTGGCGCTGAACAGCCCGATCGTCCGGGTGGCAGCGGTCGGTGACCTGCACTGCGGGAAGGACTCGCAGGGCGCGTTCCAGCCGCTGTTCGCCCGGGTGGCCGAGGCCGCCGACGTGCTCGTGCTGTGCGGCGATCTCACGGACTACGGTCTTCCCGAAGAGGCGAAGATCCTGGTCCGTGAGCTCGCCGGCACCGTCAAGATTCCCGTGATCGGCGTCTTCGGCAATCACGACTACGAGTCCGGTCATGCCGACGAGGTGAAGGCGATCCTCGGCGACGGGGGCGTCCGGATCCTCGACGGCGACTTCGTCGAGATCAATGGCGTCGGCTTCGCCGGCGTCAAGGGCTTCGCCGGCGGCTTCGGCGACCGCGCCCTGCAGTCGTGGGGGGAGCCCGTGCTCAAGCGCTTCGTGCGCGAGGCCGTCGAGGAGGCGCTCAAGCTCGAAGCCGCGCTCGCGCGCACCCAGCCGCCGCGCCTTGCCGTGCTGCACTACTCGCCGATTCGCGGCACGGTCGATCAGGAGCCGCCGGAGGTCGTCCCCTTCCTCGGCTCCAGCCGGCTGGAAGAACCCATCAACCGTTATGGCGCGGTGGCGGCCGTGCATGGCCACGCCCACCACGGCGTGCCCGAGGGCCGCACCAGCACCGGCGTGCCCGTCTACAACGTGGCGCTTCCACTGCTGCGCGCCGTGCTCGGCGGCCGCCCGCCGTTCCGGCTGCTCGAAATTCCCATTCTCCAGGAGGCCGCCGTGCCGGCGGCATCAACGTCATGAGCGTCGCCGAGACTGCCCTCGATCCCGTGTCCCGCGCGTTCTATCGCCGTGTCATGCACCGGCTGGAGGGGGACGGCGTGCCGTTCCTGGTCGGCGGCGCCTACGCCTTCGAGCGCTACACGGGCATCGGCCGCCACACCAAGGACTTCGACATCTTCGTGCACCCGCGGGACGTCGAGCGCGCGCTGGGCCTGCTCGCCGCCGACGGCTGCGGCAGCGAGATGCCGTTCCCGCACTGGCTGGCCAAGGCGACCTGCGGCGACGACGTGGTCGACCTCATCTTCAGCTCGGGCAACGGCGTGGCGCTGGTCGACGATCTCTGGTTTCGCCACGGCGTTCCGGAGACCGTGCTCGACGTGGCGGTCAAGCTGATTCCGCCCGAGGAGATGATCTGGTCGAAGTCGTTCGTGATGGAGCGCGAGCGCTACGACGGCGCCGACGTGGCGCACGTGCTGCGCGCGTGCGCCGACACGCTCGACTGGCCGCGGCTGCTGGGCCGCTTCGACGGCCTCTGGCGCGTGCTGTTCCAGCACCTGGTGATGTTCGGCTTCATCTATCCCTCGGAGCGGGCCCGTATCCCCGCCGCCGTGATGCGCGAGCTCATGGGGCGGCTCGATCGTGAGCTGACGCGCTCGTCGTCCGATCGCGCGTGCCGCGGCACGCTCGTCTCCCGCGCGCAGTACCTCGTGGACCTCGATCGCTGGGGCTACACCGACCCGCGGCTGGCGCCGCACGGCAACATGACGCAGGCCGAGCGCGAGCTGTGGACGGCCGGCATCGCCAAGGACGGTCCGGGCGCGACGGAGAAGGCGGTCGAGAAGGCCGTGGAGGCGGAGGAAGCGGCGGCCCCGCGCCGGGCGGCCTGAGCCTCAGGCGAGCCGCGCGAGATCGAAGCGGCCGCGCGGGGCATTGAGCGGCGCCCACAGGTCACCCACGCGCGCCACGCGCGCGGGCACGTTGTCGATCCGGAAGTCGTCCAGCTCGAAGCCGCGCGTCACCTCGTCCCAGGTGACCGGCGTCGACACGCTCGCCCGCGGCCGGGGCCGGATCGAGTAGATCGACGCCAGCGTGCGCCCCCAGGCGTTCTGGTTGTAATCCACCAGCACGCGGCCGGCCGGCCGCGCTTCCTTGCGATAGATCGCGGTCAGCAGCCTGGGGTGGCGCCGGGCCAGGTCGTTCGAGATCGTCTTGCTGACCGTCCACACGTCCTTCTGCGTCGGCCCGCGCACGATCGGCACGTACACGTGCAGGCCGCGCGAGCCCGTCGTCTTGACGAAGGTCGGCATGCCCAGCGCCTGCAGCGTCTCGTTGACGACCTCGGCAGCCTCGCGCAGCACCGGGAACGGCAGGTCGCCGACCGGGTCGAGGTCGAAGTGCAGGTAGTCGGGACGATCGACGTCGTCGCAGCGCGCGTACCACTGGTTCAAGTCGATGCAGCCCAGGTTGATCACCCACAGCAGCGTGGCCACGTCGCCGACCACCGGGAAGTCGATCACGTTGCCGGACGCGTGCTCGATGGCGCACGTCTCGATCCACGGCGGACGTGGCGTCGGCGCGCGCTTCATGAAGAAGAAGTCGCCCGCGGCGCCGTTCGGGTAGCGCTTCATCACCATGGCCCGGTCGCGCACGTGCGGCAGCAGGACGTCCGCCACGTCAGCGTAGTACTGCAGCAGATCGCGCTTGGTGGCGCCGATCTCGGGGAAGAAGATCTTGTCCAGGTTGGTCAGTCGCACGCGGCGTCCGCCCACCTCGAGCTCGACGACGCCCCGCACGGCGGGAATCTCGATGCGCCCGGCGCCGGCGGCCGCCGCGGTCGCGGTGCTGCGGCGCACGGCGGGATGATGATCGCGGGTCGCGCGTGCCGGCGGGCGCGCGGGACGCACGCCGGATGTCCCGGCGCCCGACTTCCCCCGCGCGGTCTTGGGG
>JBKPRI010000150.1:0-16286 GCA_046734515.1 Candidatus Methylomirabilota bacterium
GTGCCGTCCTGCCCCGAGTCCTGGGTGCCGGTGCCGTCGAGCGGCGGCTGAGCCTCAGAACAACAGGCGCACGGCGCGGGCGAGTCCGCCGGCGAGCCATTGCAGGCGCCGGCCGCCGCGCACACGCCGGTGCTCGGCCACGAGCGCCGCGCGGGCGGCCTGCGTGCGGCGTTCGGCGAGCCGGTCGTACGCGAGGTAGTCACCGTGCAGCTCGTTGAGCCACACGCCGAGCCACTCCTCGCGCCCATCACGATGACGTCTGGCCATGACACGAGCCTGAGCGCGCCGCCGCCGCGCGTCCAATGCATCGTTGGAATGCAAACGATTCCGCTTCGCGTATACTCCCGCAGCGTCATGACGGAACCGATCAGCGTCGAGAAGTTTGGCGTGGGCCAGTCGGCCCGCCGCCTCGAAGACCCGCATCTCGTGCAGGGCCTCGGCCGCTACTCCGATGACGTGAGCCTGCCCCGCCAGGTCTACGGTGTCGTGGTGCGCTCGCCGCACGCCCATGCGCGCATCCGCAGCGTCGACGTGAAGAAAGCGCTCGCCGCTCCCGGGGTGCTCGCGGTGCTCACCGGGGCCGACCTGGCCGCCGACGGCATCGGCGACCTGCCGACCGACAAGAACCGCAAGCGGCGCGACGGCTCCCCGGCGTTTCCCACGCCGCGGCCGGCGCTGGCGCGCGGGCGCGTGCGGCACGTGGGCGACCCGGTGGCCTTCGTGGTGGCCGAGACACCGGCCGGCGCGGCCGATGCGGCCGAGCGCGTGCATGTGGACTACGAGCCGCTGCCGGTCGTGGCGCTCACGGCGGAGGCCACGCGGCCCGGCGCTCCCGCGGTGTGGGACGAGGCCGCCGGCAACGTGGCGTTCGTGTGGGAGGCCGGCAAGCGCGAGGCCGTGGCGGCGGCCTTCGCCGGCGCGGCGCACGTCACGAAGCTGGATTTCGTCGTCACCCGCGTGGCGCCGGCGCCGCTCGAGCCGCGCGGGGCGGTCGGTGAGTTCGATCGCCGCACGGGGCGCCACACGCTGCACACCGGCATCCAGGCGCCCCATGGTCTGCGCACGCTGCTGGCGGAGCAGGTGCTCAAGGTGCCGCAGAGCCATCTGCGCGTGGTCACCGGCGAGGTCGGCGGCAGCTTCGGCATGAAGAGCGGCGTCTATCCCGAGCACGTGCTGGTGCTGTGGGCGGCGCGGCGGCTGGGCCGGCCGGTGAAGTGGACGTCGGACCGCCGCGAGGGCTTCGTCACCGACGAGCATGGACGCGACAACGTCTCGACCGCCGAGCTGGCGCTCGACGCCGGCGGGATGTTCGTCGGGCTGCGTGTGGCCATCACCCTCAACGTCGGCGCCTATCTCACGCCCCGTAGCGCGGGGCCCGGCACCAACAACGTCGGCGGCGTGGCGGGGGTCTACACGACGCCGGCCATCCACGTGCAGACCACCGGCGTGTTCACCAACACCACGCCCACCGGCCCCTATCGCGGCGCCGGGCGGCCCGAGGCCACCTACGCCATCGAGCGCGTGATCGACCTGGCCGCCGGTGAGCTCAAGATCGATCCGATCGAGCTGCGCCGCCGCAACCTGATCCCGTCCTCGGCGATGCCGTTCAAGACCGGCCTCGTGTTCACCTACGACTGCGGCGACTTCGCGCGCGGTCTCGACATGGCGCTGTCCATGGCCGAGCACAAGACGTTCCCGGACCGGCGCGCGCAGGCGCGGCGGCGCGGACGGCTGCGCGGCTTCGGCATCGCCAATCCCATCGAGGTCGCCGGCGGGCCGTACACCTCGGTGAATCCCGACACCGCCGAGGTGCGGGTCAACGCGGATGGCTCGGTCACCGTGTTCGCGGGCTCCACCTCGATGGGGCAGGGCAACGAGACCGCGTTCGCGCAGATCGTCAGCGAGCGCCTCGGGGTGCCGCCCGCGCGCATCCGCGTGCTGTGGGGCGACAGCGACGCGCTCGGCGCCGGGCGCGGCAACGGCGGCTCCGGCGCGCTGTCGGTCGGCGGCTCGGCCGTGCTGCGCGCGAGCGACAAGATCATCGAGCGCGGCCGGCGCCTGGCCGCCGCCCAGCTCGAGGCCGCCGTCGAGGACGTCGTGTTCCGCGACGGCAAGTTCAGCGTGGCGGGCACGGACAAGGGCGTGGCGTTCGCGGCGGTCGCGCGCGCCGCCTATCAGCCGAAGCCGCCGGGCGGTGGCGAGCCGGGCTTCAGCGAGACGGCCGCCTTCACGCCGCCTGCCGTCACGTTCCCGAACGGCTGCCACGTCTGCGAGGTGGAGATCGACGAGGCCACCGGCGCCGTGAGCCTCGAGCGCTACTCCGTGGTGGACGACGTCGGCCGCATCGTCAATCCGATGCTGGTGAAGGGGCAGATCCACGGCGGGATCGCGCAGGGCGTGGGGCAGGCGCTGTTCGAGGCGCTCGTCTACGATCGAGGCGGTCAGCTTCTCACCGGCTCCTTCATGGACTACGCGATGCCGCGCGCCGACGATCTGCCGAGCTTCGACGTGGATTCCTTCGAGGTGCCGACGCAGGTGAATCCGCTCGGCGCCAAGGGCGTCGGCGAGGCCGGCACCGTGGGCGCGCTCGCGGCCCTGCTCAACGCGGTGAACGACGCGCTGGCGCCGCTGGGTGTGCGCCACCTGGACATGCCGGTCACGCCGGAGCGCGTGTGGCGCGCGATGTCCGAGGCCCGGCGGTGAGCGGGCGACTGGCCGGCCGCATCGCCCTCGTGACCGGCGCCCAGCAGGGCATCGGGCACGCGCTGGCGGTCGCGGTGGCGCGCGAGGGCGCCGACGTCGGGGTGAACTTCCTCGACGATCGCGCGGCGGCCGAGCGCGTGGCGCAGGAAGTGCGCGACCTCGGCCGCCGGGCGCTCGTGGTGCAGGGCGATGTGGCCCGTCGCGCGGACGTGGACGCGGTCGTGGCCGCGGTGGTGAAGGAGCTGGGCCCGCCCGACGTCCTGATGAACAACGCCGGGGTCTTTCCCCGCTCCGAGTTCCTCGAGCTCGACGAGCGCGAGTGGGATCAGGTCCTCGGCGTGAACCTCAAGGGCAGCTTCCTGTGCGCGCAGGCGGCGGCGCGGGCGATGGTCGCGGCCGGCCGGCCCGGCGCGATCGTCAACCTGGCCTCCTCCGCGGTCCGCGGTGACCCGCGCGGTGTGCACTACTCGGCCAGCAAGGCCGGCATCATCGGGCTCACGCGCGCCATGGCGCTGGCGCTGGCGCCGCACCGCGTGCGCGTGAACGCCATCGCGCCCGGCACCACCGACACCGCGCAGCCGCGCTACGGCAACACCGAGGCGCAGCTGCTCGAGCGTGCGAAGCTGATCCCGCTCGGGCGCATGGCCCAGCCCGATGAGATCGCGCGCGTGGCGGTGTTCCTGGCCTCCGAGGAGGCGGTCTACGTCACGGGCGAAGTGATCCACGCCAACGGCGGCGTCTACATGGCGTGAGGTCCGGGAGGAGAGCCGTGAAGACATGCGTGCTGCTCGCTGCGCTCACGGTGGCGCTCGCCACGTCGGCGGCGGCGCAGGACTCCGAGCGCGCCGCGAGGGACCGCATCGCGTTCACGACGGATGTGACGCTGACGAACGGCTGCACCCTGCTGGGACGCGTCAAGGACGACGAGGTCAAGGACCTGCGCCGCAAGATCGCGCGCCTCGGTGGCGACACCGCCGTCGTCGCATTCGGCCACGAGGACATCATCGCCGACGTCTACCGCTGTCCCGCCGCCCGCGTCCCGTCCCTGCCGCCGAACGCCCCGCCGCCGCCGGCCGGCGCGCCTCCGCCACCACCGCCGCCGCGTTAACCGGCGAGGTCGCGGGCATGTCCGAGGACGTGCTCGACGGCCACGCGGTGGAAGACGAGCGCGAGAGGGCCGGTGACGCCGCCCGCCGACCGGATCGTCTGTGCGAAGAGCGCATCATCGGCGGCCTCCACCGCGCGGATGGTGGCCGCACGGTTGCGCTCGAACTCTTCCAGCAGCTCGGCCGTCGAGAGGTGCGCGCGCTTGGCCACCTGGCGTTCGTTGTAGGCATCATTCCCCCCGCGCATGGCGCGCGTGGGAGTCTCGGCCTCGGCGGCCGGGGCGGTCACAGCCGCCTCCCGCGCGATGTCGAGCAGTCGCGGGTACGTCCACTCGATGGAGGCCAGGTGCGCGAGGATCTGGCGACCGTTCCAGCCGCTCTCGTAGCGGCCCTGCTCGAGCGCCTCGGGCGGCAGCGCGCGCACGGTGGCGAGGACCTCGTCGCGGCTCGCGCGGAGCGCGGCCAGGAGCTCCGCCTTGGTGGGGAAACTTTTTCCCGTCATCGCTCGTCTCTCCTCGACGCCCCGATGATTTTCTGCTTCAATGCTCGAGGCCATTCGAACCATCTCACGGAGGTCGCCGTGAACCCACTGCTCGTTGCCGCGCTGCTCGTCCTGCTGCTCGCCGTGCCCGCGCCCGCGCAGGTCCGCGTGGACATCGGCGTGCACCTGCCGTCGCCGCCGTCGCTCGTGATCGTTCCCGGCACGCCGGTGTACTACGCGCCGCAGGCCCCCGCCAACGTCTTCCTCTACGGCCATCAGTACTGGGCCTTCAGCAACGGCGGCTGGTACACGGGCCCCAACTGGACCGGCCCGTGGGTGGTCGTGGAGCCCGCCGTCGTCCCGGTGCCCGTCCTGCGCGTGCCTGTGCGCTACTACCCCGCGCCGCCGGGCCACTGGCGTGGCTGGGCGCCCGGGGCGCCCCCGCGCTGGGAGGCGCACTATGGCCGCGGCTGGCACGAGAGCGCCTCCGAGCGCGACTGGCGCGAGCGCGAGGAGCACTGGGACCGCGGCAAGCACAAGGGCCACGACGGCGACCGGGGCAAGGGTCACGACAAGAAGTAGCGCCGGGCGGCGCCTCCGTCCACGACGAGCGGTAGGCCCCCGTGCGCGCGTCCCGGTTTTAGGTCCCCCGCACCCCCGGATGCTATAGAGGAAGTACTCGGTGATTCCCGGCGCGGCGCCATGGCGCCCCCCATCTCGACGTCGTCCAGCGATGGACGAAGAAAGGCTTACGAACATGCGGCGTGGACTGGCAGCACGCGCGGTGATGGTCGCGCTCCTGATGGTCGGCTGTGCAAAGACCCCGGCGACGATGAGCAGCTCCTCCGCCCCCGCCCCCACGGGCTCGGAAACATCCGGACGGTCCTCGGGCGCGGGTGACAGCGGCCCGACCTCCACGGCAAACCGGTCGGGTGGCACCGGGAGCAATCTCGGCTCGACGGGCAGCGGTGCTCGCGTGAATCCGGGCGAGTACTCGGCCGCGACGGAGCTGACCGACGTGCACTTCGACTTCGACAAGTACGAGATCCGCCCCGACGACGCGACGCGGCTCGACCACCATGCCGCGTGGCTGAAGCAGAACGCCGACCGCCTGATCCTCATCGAAGGCCACTGCGACGAGCGGGGGACGACGGAGTACAACGTCGCCCTCGGCGAGCGCCGCGCCAAGGCCACGATGAACTACCTCGTGTCGCGCGGCATCGCGGCCAGCCGCATCGCGATCGTGAGCTACGGCGAGGAGCGGCCGGGCTGCTCGCAGCACAGCGACGCGTGCTGGGCCCAGAACCGCCGGGCCCACTTCCTGGCCAAGCGCGGATAGGCGTCCCGGGCGCCGGCAGCCGACGCCGCCGGCGCCCGGGCACGCTCAGTACATGTTGTTCCGGTAGTCGGTCTCCACCACGCCGCCGCGTACCACGCCGACAGAGGCTCCGTGCACCACGGATGTGCTATTGACACCTCGATGCAACTAATGTTTCATATGGGCCATGACCCAGCCCCCTCTGCTCCTCCTGCTGGTCGGCCTCCCCCCGACGCCGTCGAGCCTGCGGGTGCGCATCTGGCGGCGGCTCCGCTCGCTGGGCGCCGTGCCCCTGAAGCGGTCGGCCTACCTGCTGCCGGACACCCCTGAGCGCTACGAGGACTTCCAGTGGCTTGCGCAGGAGATCCAGCGCGAGGGCGGGGATGCCACCCTGGTGCGCGTGCAGCAGATCGAGAACGTCGGGCCCGCCGACGTGCACCGGCTGTTCCACGAGCCTCGTGACGCCGACTACAAGCAGCTCGCCGTGCGCTACCGGAAGGTGCTCCAGAGCCTGGAGCGCAAGTCGGCGGCGGCGGGCGCGCGCGTGCAGGAGGAGCTGGCGCGGCTGGCCAAGGATCACCAGCGTATCCGCGACATCGATTTCTTCGACGCCCCCGGCGGCGCCGAGGTGCGGCGTCTCGAGGAGGTCATCACCATGCGTACGCGACGCCCCGAATCCGCGCGCCGGGCCGAGACCCCGGTGCCCACGCTCGACCTGGCCGCGCTCCGCGGCCGCCGCTGGGTCACGCGGCCGCGGCCCCACGTGGACCGCATCGCCTCGGCCTGGCTCATCAAGCGCTTCATCGACAGCGCGGCGGAATTCATCTTCACGCCGACGGCGGAGTTTCCGAAGGACGCGATCCCGTTCGACGCGCCCGGCGTCGAGCTGACCCACCACGGCGAGGATTGCACCTTCGAGACGCTCATCAAGCGCGCCCGCCTGAAGGATCGCCGCCTCAACCGGCTCGCCGAGGTCGTCCACGAGGCCGATCTGCGCGACGGCAAGTATCCGCACGAGGAGGCGCGGGGCATCGACGTGGCCATCCGCGCGCTGCTGGCCGCCTCGCCCGACGACCACCACGTGCTCGGCCAGGGCATGGCCCTCTTCGAGGGGCTGTACGCGACGACGCCGAAGAAGGGGTAGCGCGATGCTGGTGCTGTCGGCCGGGGACGTGTACGAGCTGCTGACGCTGCGCGAGTGCATCGAGGCCGTCCAGGAAGGCTTCCGGTGCCACGCCGCCGGCCGCACGCTGGGCCCGGGTGTGCTCGGGATCCCGGCCGTCGACGGCGGCGGCTTCCACATCAAGGCCGCCGGCCTCGTGGGCGAGCGCAGCTACTTCGCGGCCAAGACCAACGCGAACATTCCAGGCAACGGCGCACGCGGCTTGCCGACCATCCAGGGGACCGTCTTCCTGGCGGACGCCGTCACGGGGCAGCCGCTGGCTCTCATGGAGTCGGGCAGCGTCACCGCGCTCCGCACCGCCGCCGCCACCGCCGTGGCCGCCCGGTTCCTGGCGCGGCCCGATGCGCGGCGCGCCGTCGTCGTCGGCTGCGGTGTTCAAGGCGCGCTGCAGCTCGACGCCATCGCTGCCGTGCTGCCGCTGACGTCGGTCCGTCTGTTCGACACCGATCATGCCCGGGCGGAGGCGCTCGCCGCGCGCGCAGCCGCCACGCTCCGCATCCCGGTCGAGGCGGTCAAGGAGCTCGCGCCCGCGCTGGCGGACAGCGACGTCTGCGTCACCTGCACCCCGGCGCGGAGCGCGTTCGTGTCCCGCGCGGAGGTCCGTCCCGGCACGTTCATCGCCGCCGTCGGCGCGGACAACCGCGGCAAGCAGGAGCTCGAGCCGGCGCTGGTCGCCGCGGCCACGCTGGTCGTCGACGTGCTCGAGCAGTGCGCGGAGATCGGCGAGCTGCAGCACGCGCTGGCGGCCGGCCTGATGACGCGCGAGCAGGTCCACGCCGAGCTCGGCGACGTCGTGGCCGGCCGGCGCCCGGGACGGACGCGCGATGACGAGATCACCGTGTTCGACAGCTCGGGCACGGCGATCCAGGACGTGGCCGCGGCGATTGCCGTCTACGAGCGGGCGCGCGCCGCGGGCCGGGGCGTCACGGTGGCGCTCACCGCCTGAAGCGAAGAGCTAACCCTTCACGAGGAGACGTCCCCATGAAATGGATCACTCGCGAGAAGGCCCGCGTGGATCGCATCGCCTGCCCCTGGCTCATCAGCCGGTTCATCGACCGCGAGCCGACGTTCCTCTTCGTGCCGGCCGACCAGGTCATGCGTGCGGCCCAGGAGACGGGCGCCATCCCGTACGACGTGCCGAACGTCGAGCTCGGCCACCACGGCGCCGAGTGCTCGTTCGACGCGTTCATCGCCAAGTACGCGCTGACCGATCCGGCGCTGCTCCGCATGGCCCGTATCGTGCGCGGCGCCGATACCGACGCCCGGCAGCTCACGCCGGAATCGGCCGGGCTCTACGCCTTCGCCACGGGATTCCAGGTCACGGCCAAGGACGACCACGACAACATGGCGCGGCAGTTCCCGGCGTACGACGCGCTCTACGCCTACTGCCAGGCCACGGCGAGGTGAGCGGCCATGCTGCAGCGTATCGGTGACATCGAGCTTCCTTCCCACGCGGGCGCCGGCGCGTTCGATCACGCCGCGGTGCACCGCCGGACCGGGCTGGTCTACGTGGCTCACACCGCCAACGACGCCGTGGACGTCATCGACGGCGCCGCCGGCCGCTTCGTGGAATCGATCGGCGGCCTGGCCGCCGTGGCCGGGGCGCTCGTCAGCGACGAGCAGGACGTCGTTTTCACCTCCAACCGCGGCGAGGACACCGTCGGCATGTTCGCGGCGGCGGCGCCCGCGAAGGTCGTCAAGGTGGGCGTCGGCGTCAAGCCGAACGGGCTCGCCTACGATCCTGTCCGCCGCCGGCTGCTTGCGGCCAACGTCGGCGATCCCGGCCGGCCCGGCTCGTTCACGGTGTCGCTGGTGGACGTCGACGCCCGCCGGCGTCTGGCCGAGATCCCCGTGCCGGGGCGGACACGCTGGACGGTGTGGGACCCGGCGGCCGAAGTGTTCCACGTCAACGTCATGGATCCACCGGTGATGGTCGTGGTCGATCCCGGCCGCGCGGAGGTCGCGCGCACGGTCGATGTGCCGAGCGCCGGACCGCACGGACTCGATCTCGACGTCACCAGCCGCCGGCTGTTCTGCGCGTGCGATGCCGCGCGCCTCGTCGAGCTCGACGCCGACAAGGGCGCCGTCGTCCGCACGGCCGAGCTCGCCGGTGTGCCCGACGTGATCTTCTTCAACGCCGCGCTCGCCCGGCTCTACGTGGCGATCGGCGATCCCGGTGTGGTCGAGGTGTTCGACACTCGAACCCTGCGCCGGGTCGAGGCCGTGGTGACGGAGAAGGGCGCCCACACCCTCGCGTTCGACGCCGCGCGCAACCTCGTCTACGCGCTCCTGCCGCAGACCCATCGCGCGGCCGTATACGTGGATCGCGGCTGACCGCTCAGTGCGTGCGATCGCCCCGCGCCATCGCGAGATGGTGCGGGGCGTGGTGACCGCCCTCCGTGAGGAGTCCGAAGAAGCCGAGGCCGCGAAGGCGCGCCACCGCCTTCGTGTCTTCGGCGCGTCGGGCCGTGACCGTGAGACGCACGCCGCCCTTGATGGGTTCGGCCTTTGCTGCGTACGCGGGCAGCCGATCGAGCTCGCGCGCGTGCGGCACCACCATCGCCTGGATGGCGCGCTCGGTGCGACCCGTTCCGGTGACGTCCATCGCGAGACCGCCGGGTACGGGGCGCTGCCTCACCGCCGCGCGCATGACCACCTCGTCCATGTCCACGAGGTGGCGGCGCAGCCCGTCGAGATCCACCGTGGTCCAGTCCGTGGCCGGATCGGCATCGAGCAGGCGAACGGCCTCGGCGATGGCGGCGAACGCCTGCTGGCCGGGCTGGGTCGGCTCGCTGCCCGCTGTGGCCGCCTGATCACGATGGTGTCCCGGCGGATGCTGCGCGAGCACGGCGTGGGTGACGGCGAGACCTGCGACGAGCGTGAACAGAACGACGGCGAGCCCTCTGTACATGCCGGCCTCCTGGCGAGCTGCAGCGTGACGCCAGTATGCGGAAGGCCGGCAGGCGGCGCCTATGACTTAGGTCACGCGCCCCTGGCTTTTCCGGCGCGCGATTCCCCGCGCGCGACCGCAGCCAGCCGGGCGCGGTCGCGGATCACCACGCGCTTGCCTGCCCGCTCGATGGCGCCCGCCCGCTCGAGCTGCGCGAGCGCGCGCGCCACCAGCTCGCGCACCGTGCCGAGCCGGGCGGCAAGCTGGGTGTGGGTGAGGTCGAGACGGAGCACCGCCTCGCGGCCGGCCGCCCGGTGCAGATAGTGCGCGACCCGCTCCGTCACTGGACGGAACGCGAGGTCGCTGACGATCTCGGCGAAGTGCCGCATGCGCCGCGCGAGCGCTTCCAGCAGGGCCAGCGCGACCTCGGGGTGCACACGGCAGAGTGCCAGCAGATCGGCGCGTGGCAGGAACAGCACCCGGCTCGGCTCGAGCGCGACCGCCGAGGCGATGTAGCCGCCACCATCGAACAGCGGCCCTTCGCCGAGCGTCGCGCCCGGCCCCTCGGTATGGAAGACCTGCTCCCGCCCTCGCAACGAGGTCTGCCGGATTTCGATGCGCCCGGTCACGACGATGAAGAGGCCGGTACAGGGCGCGCCCTCGTCGAAGAGAGCGGCCCCGGCCATCAGTGTTCGCGTCCGGCAGCGCGCGGCAAGCGCGGCGATCCTCGACGGTGGCAACGAGCGGAAGTACCCGACGCGCCCGAGCAGCGCCGCGTCCGCCGAGGCGGTGGCGGCCACTCGAGGTCCGTTAGGGCCTGGACTTGCCCTTCTCAGCGAGTGCGGCCTTGATGTCGTTCATCGCGCCGCGGCAGGACACCTGGGCCAGCCGGAGGAGCTCCTCGGCTTGCGTGTCGCTGCACTTGATGACGACCGTGTTCCCGCCGCTGCCGCTCAACCGCCCGTGCTCACTGGCCATCTCGATGGCCTTCCGCACCGGCGATCCCTTCGCGGTCGCTCCCTCGATGCAGGCGAAGTTCGACTGTGAGAGAACGATCTCGATCTCCTCGGCGGGTTTCGTCATGACGCCTCCTGTTTCTCGGACTGCTTAGCAGCTTAGCACGCGTCGAGCGACGCACGGCAATCCGAGGCAGTCGGTCACGGCGACTTCGCCGACGCCGAGATCGTCCCGCCCATCAGCTGCTGGACGAGCTTGTCGGCGCAGAACTGGGCGGCTTCCCGCAGGCGGGCCTTCAGCGACTCCGCGCCATTGGCCGTGATCTGCGCCATCGACATCTTCGGAACCTGCTTGTCATCGACCTCGCACCTGATCTTCCACAGCTCGGCCGCGTCGGTGGTTCGCACCAGGCGTGCCGACGCGCTGTACTCGAGACGGTAGTAGCCGGAACCCGACGCATTGAGCCCCCAGCTGTCCGTCTTGAACGCCAGCACCGTCGCGCCCGGCAATACCTTGGCGAGAGCGTCGGCGTCGACGTCCTTCACCGGCTCGGGAAGGCTGCTGATACTGCTCGGGGCGAGCTGCCGCTCCGTCAGCCCGGCGACCACGCGGTCGGACACCACGACGACGGGATCGTCCAGCTGATACTCCTTCGCCATCTTCTTGCCGTCCGACTGCGCCATGCCGGACGTGATGGCCGCGGCAATCCCGCCGCCGATCGCGCCGAGCAGCAGCCCGCCGACCATGCTGGCGGCCTTCATGTTGTCCGTCGTCACGCTGAGAGACGAGGGCTCGCCGCGGACGACGTGGAGGACCGGCGCCGCGCGGAGGTGCCCCAGCTCCTGCTCCGTGAGGACCTTCTTCGACGCGCATCCGGTGGTCAGCGTGACGAGCGTGAGGGCGATGAGGAGGGCGAATGGGCGCCGCATGCGAGCACCTCCGGCCGTCGGTCACTCTTCCCCGTGTTCAACGACTGTGCCGAGTCTACCGGGCCGCGGCGGAGGCATCTGGATCCAGCAAACGGCGACAGGTTCTGATCGCCGGTGCAAGCGTCGCGGCACGAATCTGCTGACTTGTAAGAAATCGCTGCAGAGGCAATCCGCTCATGGCGTCAAGAACCCCGGCTTTATTGCTGGTGTCAACATTGCAGCCACGGACAGGTATGCTGAAGACGTTCATCGGGTCGACGGTCATCCTCGCGACCCTGCTCCTCATGACCGGCTGCGGCCTCGGCCCGGCCACTCCATCGCCGGCGGCGGCGGAGGCGGCACCGGCGCCTCGAACGGTCGTGAAGGTCGACGCCATCGCGGACAACCCGAAGGCGCCGCCGCTCTACCCCACGAGGCAGCCATCGGAGAAAGACCGCAAGGCGGCCGTCCTCCTGTTCTTGCTCAGAGGTACTCGCTAGCCGGCCGTTCTCGCTCGGGTCGTCCGGTACACTGCGGACGCCTATGTCGCCGCAGGCGTCGACGACGATCCGGCCCTCTGGCTCACCGGTCGCCGTCGCGGTGGCCGGGTTGGTGGCTCTGGCGATCGCCATGGGCATCGGCCGCTTCGCGTTCACGCCCGTCCTGCCCATGATGCAGGCCGACGGTGTGCTGACGATCGCGGCCGGCGGATGGCTCGCCGCGGCGAACTACCTCGGCTACCTTGTCGGCGCGCTGTCCGCGGTCGCGATCCGCATCCGGCCGGCGACCACGATCCGCGCGGGTCTGCTCGTCATTGCCCTCAGCACCGTCGGCATGGGCCTCGCGCACGACTTCGCGGTCTGGGCGACCCTTCGCGCGGTGGCCGGCTTCGCGAGCGCGTGGGTGTTGATCTCGGTCTCGGCATGGACGCTCGCCCTGATGCCGGCCGGCCGCCCGCTGCTGAGCGGCGCGGTGTTCGCCGGCGTCGGAGTCGGGATCGCCGCCGCCGGCCTCCTCACGCTTCTTCTGACGTACCTCAGCGCCACGGCGGCCCAGACCTGGATCGCCTTGGGCGGCCTCGCATTCGTCATGACCGTGGCGGCATGGTCGTTCATCGCGCAGGACGTGGAGACACGCCGGCGACAAGCGGGTGGTCCACGCGAGCGCCGAGCCGCGTGGAGCGTGGACGGCCTTCGCCTCGTCGTGTGCTACGGAGCCTTCGGGTTTGGCTACATCATTCCCGCGACGTTTCTGCCCGCCATGGCGCGGGATATCGTGCGCGATCCCTGGATCTTCGGGTGGACCTGGCCGGTCTTCGGCGCCGCCGCCGCGATGTCGACGTTCGCCGGGGGGGTGTCCCGAGCGGTCGGTGGCAACCGGCGTCTCTGGATCATCAGTCAGCTGGTGATGGCGCTCGGCATCTGTCTGCCGGCTCTCGTGCCGGGCCTGGTAAGCATCATGCTCTCCGCGCTCGCCGTCGGCGGAACGTTCATGGTCAATACCATGGTCGGCATGCAGGAAGCCCGCGCCGTCGCCGGCCCCGACGCGACTGGGCTCATGGCCACCATGACGACCGCGTTCGCCGTCGGCCAGATCATCGGTCCGATCGTCGTGAGCTCCACCGTGGCGGGCGGGGGCCACTTCGCCACACCGCTGCTCATCTCCGCCGGCGTGCTGGCCATCAGCGCGTGCCTGCTGGCAAGCGGACGGCGGCCGGCGACGTCGTGAGGCAGGTGCGCTATTCCCGGACGGCGACGCCGGCGTCGAGTCGCTCCGTCGGATACTCGCGCTCGCGCCACCGGCGCAGGCCACCTTCGAGGGGCCGAACGCGCGTGATGCCGTAACGGTGGAGCCGGAGCGCCACCCGGGCGCTCGTCGCCTCGTTGGGTCAGGTGCAGTACAGGATCACGTCGCGGTCGCGCGGCACTTCGCCGTGCCGGCGATCGATATCCTCGGCCGGGATGCGCAGGGCGCCGACGATGGCGAAGGGCTCTAGCCCGACGTCGAAGGCCGAGCGCGTGTCGATGACGGCGACCGTCCCGTCCCCGGCGGCCAGGCGCCGTGCGAGATCCTCGGGCGTGATCCGTGCCATCCGGTGGCGCCGCAGGAACAGCTGGCGGCGCACGAACTTCACGACGATGTAGGCGCCCAGCGTGAGGCCGGCCGCGAGCAGCGCGCCGTTGCCCACGTGCGCGGCCGTGGCGATCACTCCGTCGAGCGCGTCGCGGAAGGCGTAACCGAGGCCCAGCCACGCGCCGGCCCACACGAGCGCCCCGAGACCATCGAGTACCAGGAAGCGGTGGCGGGCGATGCCAACGATGCCGGCCAGCGCCGGCGCCAGCGTGCTGAGGCCGGGGAAGAACTTGGCGAAGACGAGCACCCCGCCCCCGCGCTGCGCGAACACGGTCTCGGTCCGGCGCACGCAGGAGTCGGGCTCCAGCGAGATGCGACACAGGAACCCGAGCACCCGGCCGCCGCGCCGCCGACCGAGCTCGTACCAGACGACGTCAGGAAGCAGCGACGCGGTCAGCGTCACGGCGAGCGCGAGCGGCACGCTCATCCGCCCGGTCCCGGAGAGCGCCCCCACGGCCAGAAGGACGGGCACGGCGGGAATCGGCAACCCGACCTGCTCCGCCAACACGAAGGCGAAGAGGATGAGATAGCCGTACTGGACGATGACCGGGAACAGATCCGTCACGGGCCGAACGTGAACACGTAGGCGCGCAGCCCCGGATCGCTGGCGATGAGTGTCAGGACGTGCTTTCCACGGGACGCCCGGGCCACCAGGCGAATCATTCCCGATCGATCGAAGCGCGCGACCCCGTCGGGGCCGACGTCGCCGCCGCGCGCCGCGCCGACGGGTTTCCCGTCGAGCACCACGGCGACCGCCGCTTTGCCTGATGGGCCCGGTTGCATCACGAGGTTGACCTCCGCCGCCATGAAGGGGAGGACGATCTTGCCGGTGCCGTTCTGGAGCTCGACGTACTGGCCCGAGCTCTGCCAGTTGCCCTCCAGGGTCACCGTGCCCGGCTCGCGCCGCGCAGCACCGACGTAGGTCTCGGCCGTGATGCCGGCGTACGAGGGCTCGCCCGTCCTCGCAAACGCGGTCGCCTCCGGGCTGATCGGCGGCAGGGTGGTGCCCGGCTTGGCCGTGAGCAGAAGGCGCCGGATCTCCGCCTCGATGTCGCTGTAGCTGCCCTCACCGACCCACCGTTTCACCAGTGCCCCGCGCGCATCGAAGACGTACTTCGTCGGCCAGGCGTCGTTGCCGAAGGCATGCCATGTCGCAAAATCATTGTCGAGCGCGATCGGGTAGGTGAGGCCGTGATCGCGAATCCCGCGATCGATGTGCTCGGCGCGCTTGCCGAACTCGAACTCGGGCGCGTGCACCCCGACGACGACCAGGCCGTGGTCGGCGTACGCGCGATGCCATGCCTTGACGTACGGCGACGTGCGGATCCAATTGATGCAGGTGTACTCCCAGAAGTCGACCAGGACGACCTTGCCGCGCAGCATGTCGGCCGTGAGGGGACGCGAGTTCACCCAGCGCTCGACGATGAAGGCGGGCATGTCGCCGGCCGCGCGGGCGCGGTTGTACGCGAGGAGGCCGGCAAGCGTCATCACCCCACCGGCGAGGAACTGACGGCGACTCGCGTTCGTCATCGTCGCTCGCCGTTACGACCGGCGACCACCGAACTGGTCGGCGTGAAGCGAGACGAATTCCCGGACGCTCATCGCCGCGCGGCCGGTCACGCGTTCCACGCCGTCCGTCAGCCGGTCATACCGTCCCGCCCGGTGCAGCTCGGCCATCGTCACCAGATGCTGGCACAGGTGCTCCGGCACCCCGGCCTTCCTGAGTCCCCGTTCCCAGGCGTCCGGCGGAACGTCGGCGTACGTGATCTCATGGTTCAGCGCATCCGAGTACTCCCGGGCGACCGCGTGCATGTCCTGCGACCGCGGACCGGTGAGCTCGTACAGCCGGCCGACGTGCGGCCGGGGGTCGGCGAGGACGGCGGCGGCGACCCGAGCGACATCCGCGGCCGCCACCGGAGAGGTCTTGCCCCGGCCGAACGGGAGCTCGATGCGGCCTCGCTCGCGGACGCTCGAAGCGGCCAGCGGGGAAAAGCTCTCCAGGAACATGGTCGGCCGCAGGGTCACGACCGGGAGGCCGGACCACGCGAGCGCCTGCTCGCGGAGCCAGTGCTGCCGCTGCTGCCGGCTCGGGGTGGTGTTCTGGATGCTCATCTGGGAGACGGTCATCTGCGACGTGTTCACAAGGGCGTCCACACCGAGTTCCCGGGCCACCGCCGCCATGGTCACCGTCGCCTCCAGGTATCCGGCGGACACGGACATGCCGAAGTAGACTCTGCGACAGCCGCTGACGACGCGATAAACATCACCCGGTTCGAGCAGGTCGCCGACCACCACTTGGGCGCCGGCGGCTCGTAGGGACGCCGCCCGTTCGTCCTCGCGCCGCACCATGGCGCGAACCGGAAACCCTCGACCGAGGAGCAGGCCAGTGACAGTGCGTCCGACCGACCCCAGTTGGCCGGCTGCCCCGGTTACCAATATCGATCCGTCATCTACCATGCACCTTACCTCCTCGCGCCAGGCAACTCCCTGAGACGTCCGAGATCGCGGCTGGCTGCGAATCCCGCGGCGGTGGTCAGTTCGGGCGTATTGTCGCTTGTGCGTCGCTATTGCGAGCCTCGCCCCCGTCCTTTGAGATTCTTGCCCTCC
>JBKPRI010000151.1:0-3007 GCA_046734515.1 Candidatus Methylomirabilota bacterium
TGGCAGGACAACTACCGCAACCTGGTCTTCTTCCTGCGGAAGAACGTGAAGTGGCACGACGGCCAGGCCTTCACCGCCAAGGACGTCAAGTACACCTTCGACGTCGTGCGCGAGTCCGCGGAGGCGCCGGCCAAGCTGCGCATCAATCCGCGCAAGGACTGGTATGCGAGCGTGGAGGCGATCGAGACGCCCGATCCCCACACGGTGATCTTCCGGCTGCACCGCCCGCAGCCCTCGCTGCTGCTCATGCTCGCCTCCGGCTACTCGCCCGTGTACCCGGCCCACGTCCCCCTCAACGACCTGCGGCAGAAGTGCGTCGGCACCGGCCCGTTCCGCCTCAAGCAGTACGCGCACGGGCAGATGATCGAGATGGAGCGCAACCCGGACTACTTCGTGCCCGGCCGCCCGTACCTCGACGGCATCCGCTTTCCGATCATCACGGAGCGCGGCACGCGGATGGCCGCGCTGCAGGCCGGCCGGCTGGACACCTCGATGCCGCTCGAGATGACGAAGACGATGGCCGAGCAGATCAAGCAGAACGCGCCGTCGATGGTCGTCACCGAGATCGGCCAGAACGGCAGCGACAACGTCGTGATCAATCACAAGAAGCCGCCGTTCGACAACCCGCTGGTGCGTCGCGCGGTCAACGCGGCGCTCGACCGCTACGCGTACGTGCAGGGCGTACGCCACAAAGGCGCCGTCGTCGGTGCCGCGCTGATGCCGCGCCCGGCCGGGGCCTGGGGGCTGCTCGAGAAGGATCTGAAGACGCTGGCCGGCTATCGCGGCCCCGCCCGCGACAAGGCCGAGGCGCGGCAGCTCCTGGCCCAGGCGGGCTATGGGCCCAGCAAGCCGCTGCGCGTGGAGCTCGTCACGCGCTCCATCGCCATCTATCTCGACCTGGCCTCGTTCGTCGCCGACCAGCTCAGGCAGGTCGGCGTCGAGGCCATCGTCAAGCAGATCGAGACCGCGCAGTACTTTCCGATGCTCACGCGCCGCGAGTTCCAGATCGGCGCCAACCTCACCGCCTCCGGCATCGACGATCCCGACGGCTACTTCTTCGAGAACTACAAGTGCGGCGCGGCGCGGAACTACACCGACTACTGCGACGAGAGCATGGACAAGCTGATCGACGCCCAGTCGGCCGAGCTCGACCGCGCCAAGCGCCTGAAGATGGTGTGGGACATCCAGCGCAAGCTGGAGGCCGACGTGGCCCGCCCGATGCTGGGCTGGCGCAACGAGTACTTCACGGTGGCGCCCTATGTGCGGAACCTGCCGCCCCATAACACGCTGTACAACTACGCGCGCATGCAAGAGGTGTGGCTCGACAAGTAAGCTTCGGAGAGAGGTGACCCATGCGAACTCGGCCGCTCGTGATGCTGCTCCTCGCGATCGTGGTCTTCGTGCCGTTCGCGGTGGCGGCGGCGCCGCCCGCCGACACGATGGTGATCGGCATTCACGTCACGCTCGCCACACGCTGGCTCGACCCCGGCGAGACGGAAGCGCTCATCACGCCGTTCATGATGCTCTACGCCATCCACGACGCGCTGACCAAGCCGATGCCCGGCAAGATCATCACGCCGAGCCTGGCCGAGTCGTGGACGCAGTCCAAGGACGGTCTCAACTACGACTTCGTCATCCGCAAGAACGCCAAGTTCCACAACGGTGATCCGGTCACCGCGGAGGACGTGAAGTTCACCTTCGAGCGCTACAAGGGCGCCTCGGCCAAGCTGCTCAAGGACCGGGTCAAGGAGATCCAGACCCCGGCGCCGGATCGCGTCCGCATCGTGCTCAAGGAGCCGTGGCCCGACTTCATGGCCTTCTACGGCACCTCGGCGACCGGGGCCGCCTGGATCGTGCCGAAGAAGTACATCGAGAAGGTTGGCGAGGAGGCGTTCAAGAAGGCGCCCGTCGGCGCGGGGCCCTACAAGGTCGTGTCGGTCAGCCCCGGCAACGAGCTGCGGCTCGAGGCGTTCGACGGCTACTGGCGCAAGAAGCCCGCCGTGAAGCACCTGATCATGCGCTCCATCCCCGACGAGGCCACGCGCGCCGTCGCCGTGAAGACCGGTGAGGTGGACGTCGCCTTCCTGTTCGGCGGCGCGGTCGCGCAGGATCTCAAGCGTTCGCCCGGCATCACCATCAAGGCGCCCCTGCTCTACGGCATGTACTGGCTCGACTTCCTCGACCAGTGGAACCCCAAGTCACCGTGGCACGACAAGCGCGTGCGGCAGGCCGCCAGCATCGCCATCGACCGCAACGCGATCAACGAGGCCGAGATGCTCGGGCTCGGGAAAGCCACGGGCGCCTTCGTGCCGCCCGAGTTCGACTTCGCACTGAAGGTCGAGGCGCCGCGCTACGATCCCAAGCGCGCCAAGCAGCTGCTGGCCGAGGCCGGCTATCCCAACGGCTTCGAGGCCGGCGACCTCACGCCGTTGCCGCCCTACACCAACCTGGGCGAGGCGGTCGGCAACTTCCTGGGCGAGATCGGCATCCGCGCCAGCGTGCGCAACATGGAACGCGCCACGTTCATGACGAGCTGGCACGACAAGAAGCTGAAGGGCCTGCTGATCGGCGCCACGGGCGCCGCCGGCAACGCGGCCGCGCGCCTGGAGCCGTTCATGACCAAGGGCGGCCTTTACGCGTACGGCTCGCGGCCGGACATCGACGAGCTCTTCCAGCGGCAGGCCAAGGAGCTCGACCAGAAGAAGCGCGAGGCGCTGCTGCACCAGATCCAGAAGATCGTCACCGACGAGGTGCTGGCCGCTCCGATCTTCCAGCAAGGCTTCGTGTCGGCCATCGGGCCGCGCGTGGCGGAGTCCACCATGGGGATGATCCAGGGATTTCCGTACATCGGGCCCGCAGAGGACGCCAAGCTGAAATAACTCACTCCGCTGTCACCGCGCGGCGGACGGGCCGGGGTGCGGGTGGGGTGTGCGGACCACGTGGTTGGCTGCCCGCATCGACATCGATGCGACTGGATTCCACCAACGCGTCAGGCACGGTCTGGCAC